>CALMVQ010000103.1 GCA_937873135.1 uncultured Scytonema sp.
AGAATCAAACTCAAGCGTCTTTACCCATCAATTCAGTCTTGACAGCCTACTAGGGCTTGATTCTCTAATGGCTGTTGAGCTAAGTAATCGTCTCAAAAGCGAGAGCGGGGTGAATGTGCCCACAATGAAAATCATGCAGGGTTTGAGCATTTCCCAGCTAGCAGAAATTTCCCTTGAGCAATTCGCGTTAGCAAGTATAAAACTATCAGAGTCACCATCGACTGAATCTAGTGAAGATATGGAGGAAATTACTCTATGAACCTTAATCAACTAATAGCGGAACTTTCTCTTGCAGGTGTGAAGTTGAGTGCTGATGGTGACCAATTGCGTGTTCGTGCTGCAAAGGGAGTACTGACACAACAGATACGTGACTTACTAGCTAAGCACAAGACAGAATTGTTGATGCTACTGCGGCATGACAACATGAGCGCAAGTGATACTGACCTGCCCCTGGTAAAAGTTTCACGAGAGCAGGATTTGCTTCTGTCTTTCCCCCAGGAACAAATTTGGTTCTACGACCAGATGGAACCAAGTCACCCTTCTTACAACATGCAACTAGGTTTGCGCCTTCATGGTTCCCTTAACGTCGTCGCGCTTGTGCAAAGCATAAACGAAATTATCCGCCGCCACGAAGTTTTACGGACTACATTCACTCAAATTGATGGACAACCGATTCAGATTATCGCCTCAACCCTGAATTTAACGATGCCAGCAGTAGACCTGCGGCATCTTCCTGATGGTGAACGGGAGATTGAAGCGCAACGAATAACTACAGAAAGATCTCAGTACCGCTTCAAATTGGCTACTGGACCTTTATTGCGTGTCCTACTGTTACACTTAGAAGAAACGGAACATATCTTGTTGCTAACGATACATCACATTGTTTTTGATGGTTGGTCAATGAGCGTTTTTATTCGGGAGTTAGCAGATCTCTATGAAGTCTTTTGTACTAGCCAACGCGCAGCCTGTCCGCAGGACTTACGGCACGCTACGCTAACACCATTACCTCAGCTACCTGTTCAGTATGCCGACTATGCCTGTTGGCAGCGTCAATGGTTGCAGGGGGAGGTAGAAAAGACACTGTTAACCTACTGGACTCAACAACTCCAAGGCGCTCCAGCTGTGTTGGAACTGCCCATAGACCATCCACGACCGGCAGTTCAAAGCTTTCGGGGGGTTAGACAATTCTTAGAGCTACCCAAAAGCTTAAGCTCGGCACTTAAGTCCTTGAGTCAGCAGGAGGGAGTCAGTCTGTTTATGACGCTCTTGGCAGCATTCCAAACTTTGTTGTATCGCTACACAAGTCAGCAAGATATTGTCGTGGGGTCTCCCATTGCCAACCGTAATCTAACGGAAATTGAGGGGTTGATTGGGTGTTTCGCCAATGTTGTAGTGCTGCGTACTGACATGTCGGGCAACCCAACGTTTCGAGAGTTATTGGTGCGGGTGCAAAAAGTCGCTTTGTCAGCCTATGCTCACCAAGGTTTACCCTTTAATCGCTTGGTGGAAGAACTACAACCCGAACGTTCTCTAAGCTACAACCCGTTGTACCAAGTGGTATTCGCCCTGCAGAAGAAACCAGAAACATTAGCACTCAAGAATCTGACGCTCACTTCTCCTATGGAAGCAAACAATCTACAAGTGGCAAGATTAGATTTAGAGTTTCACATGTGGGATTGTGCAGAGGGTCTTCGTGGGTATTTGATGTACAGCACTGATTTGTTTGAGCAGGCAACAATCACTCGCATGATGAGTCATTTTCAAACTCTGCTGTCAGGGATTGTGACTAATCCCCATCAAAAGCTATCAGAGTTACCACTCTTTACTGCAGCCCAACGACACCAGATGCTTGTGGAGTGGAATAATACTCCAGCAGATAATCCCAAACATTTGTGCGTACATCAGCTATTTGTGGCGCAATCTTTGAAAACGCCGGATGCAGTGGCAGTTGTGTTTGAAGACAAACAACTTACCTACCGAGAGTTGAACACAAAAGCAAACAAAATAGCTCATCACCTACAAACTTTAGGGGTAGGACCAGAGGTGATAGTGGGCATTTGCGTAGAGCGCTCTTTAGAGATGGTAATAGGGCTGTTGGGTATTCTCAAGGCGGGTGGGGCTTATTTGCCCCTAGACCCTACCGATTCCTGGGAGCGATTACAATTAATGTTGGTAGAAACTAAGCCATCAGTGTTGTTGAGCCAACAGCTTTTGCTAGAGCGTCTTCCAAAGCACCAGGCGCAAGTGCTGTGCTTGGACTCATCCGGGGAGATGATTGCACAACAGAGCGATGAGAACCTGACAAGCAAAGCCACACCTGAAAACCTTGCTTACATTATTTACTCATCAAGGCGTGGGGTTCTCGTTGAGCATCGTGGGGTTGCTGGGCGTCTGGATTGGCTGCAAAAGACTTTTGCCCTGTCTGAGTCTGATGCAGTGTTGCACAAAGCCCCCTTAACTCAGGATACAGCAGTCTGGGAAATCTTTTGGCCCTTGGTTCATGGGGGGCGTTTAGTGATTGCGTTGCCGCAAGGTGAAGATAGCCCCAAGTATTTGCAGCGTGTCATTGCTGAACAAAAAGTCAGCGTTATCCACTTTGTGCCTTCTGTGCTGTATGCTCTTGTTAAAAATTTATCAGAAAATTCAGTAGCTTCACTGAGTGTCCTACGTTGTGTGTTGTGCAGCACAGAACCACTGAACAATACGGTGATCGAGGCGTTATTTCAACATTGGAGCTGTGAGTTATACAATCTCTATGGTCTTCCCGAAGCCGGCACAGAGTTGGCTGCACAAGTCTATAGGTATAGGAATACCTTGGACGAATTGTTGGTTAGCCACCTTAATAATAACCTGTCGATGTATGTGTTAGATAAGTATATGCAACTAGTTCCCATAGGGGTAACTGGTGAAATTTATGTTGCCGGAAAGGGGCTATTCCGTGGTTATCTCCACCATCCAGAAGAGACAGCCCAGCGCTTTGTCGATAACCCTTTCTCTGAAGTCCCTCATAAGCAGCTGCTCAGAACAGGTTACTTGGGTCGTCGTCTCGATGATGGCAAGCTTGAGATTTTGGGTACTGGCGATCGCCAAGTTTGGATTAGTGGTTTCCGCATTGACCTAAATGAGGTGGAAGCAACTATATTGCAGAATCCCTCTGTTAATGACTGTGTAGTGCTAGCGAGGAGCACGGAAACGTTCGGACAAGAATTAGTCGCCTACGTGGTTCCAGCAGCACCTTTCTCACCACAACAGCTGCAATCTCATCTGCAAGTCGTTTTGCCTCCTAATTCGCACTTATGTACTTTTGTGCCGCTAACTAGTTTACCACTCACAGCCACAGGACAAGTCGATGAACAAGCCCTGACCCGGACAGAAGTGATTGACTCGGATTTGGTGCAGCGTTGGGAAAAACAGCTCCAAACAATATCAGAAATTGACCAATTTGTTGTTACAGTTCAAGCTCAAGTAGAAAACTTGCCTGCATTACATCTGTCAACACTTGTTCCTAAGTGGCAAACTACTCTCATACAACCTTTTGGAGTCTCAACAGATGCTTTTTTATTGGAGGTTCCAAATAAAGTAGCACAAGCAAAACCGCAAGCTATGGCTTTCAGTGATGGTGGACCATTGGTAAGAGATGAACATGCACCGAAAACCTTAACTGAAGCTTTGCTTTGTACTGCGGCTAAATATCCGGATAAAGGTTTAATTTATGTTCAACCTAATAGTTCAGTTATTATACAGACCTATGCCTCTTTACTAGCAGAAGCAAAATGTATCTTAACCGGCTTGGATCAAATGGGGCTGAAACCTTATGACAAGGTGATATTGCAGATAGAAAACCTCAGAGATTACTTTCCCATTTTCTGGGCTTGTATTCTCGGTGGCATAACACCCGTAACTGTTGCAGTCCCTTCCTCCTATGAGGAAACCAATGGAGTTGTTAATAAACTATACCAAACCTGGCATTTACTGGATCAGCCATGCATTCTGGCAAGCGACCATTTGATTTCTCCACTCTCTGGTCTTGGCAAATTCTTGCCGATAACAGACCTGAAAGTTTTTTCGATTGATCAACTACGTAATTATCCCCCATCTGAATATATTCATCCTAGTCATCCTCATGATATTGTTTTCTGCCAATTAACTTCTGGTAGTACTGGTGTACCAAAATGCATTCAGGAAACGCATCAGGGTATTATTTGCCACATTCACGCTTCACAGCAATTTAATGATTATAACTCGTCAGATATATCCTTGAATTGGCTGCCAGTTGATCACGTTGTACCTTTGTTAACATTTCATTTAAAAGATATCTATTTGGGATGCCAGCAAATTCAAGTGAAAACGAATTTGATTCTGGCAGATCCTCTCAAGTGGTTAGATTTAATTGAAACCTACCAAGTGACTCATACTTGGTCACCAAATTTTGGTTACAAGTTGGTGAGCGATCGCCTCTCTAAAGTGCAAGACAGAGTTTGGAATCTCTCCTCAATTAAGTTTTTCATGAATGCAGGAGAGCAAGTCACTTTACCAGTTGTGCGAGATTTCTGGCAACAAGTGACACCCTTTAAAGTGCGGACTAACGCAATGCAACCAGCCTTTGGGATGGCAGAAGTCTGTACCTGCATGACTTATAACAATAGCTTTAATTTAAAATCAGGTTGGCATCGTTTTCGCAAAGATTCTTTGGGTGGGCGTTTAGAAGCAGCACAACAGAAAGATGCCACAACTACAACAATTAGTTTCATTGATTTGGGTGCTCCTGTACCAGGAACGCAAATACGCATTGTTGACGAGAATAATCAATTGCTAAGTGAAGGGGTGATTGGTCGCCTTCAAATCAAAGGTGACGTCGTTACGCCAGGTTACCTGAATAATGCGATCGCCAACCAAAAGGCTTTTGTTGGAGATGGTTGGTTTGATACCGGAGATTTAGGGTTTATCCTCAACAGTCGCCTAACACTGACTGGTCGTCAAAAAGAAATAATTATTATCAATGGCGCTAACTATTACTGTTATGAAATTGAGGATGTAGTCAATGGAATCGATGGCGTAGAATCGACTTATGTAGGAGCTTGTGCAGTTGATAATCCTAGCACTGGCACAGAAGGACTCGCCATATTTTTTACACCAGTGGTTGAAGGTCTAGAACAAAAAATTAACTTGATTAAGGCAATTCAAGCTAAGATAGTTTCCTACCTGGGTATTAGTCCTACTTGCGTTGTTCCTATCGCCAAACAGGATTTTCCTAAAACAACCAGTGGCAAAATTCAGCGTACACAACTCAAAAAATTGTTGGAAGCGGGTCACTTTCAAGAAATTCTCAAAGAAATCGACATTCAATTACAGAACGCCAACACCTTGCCAGATTGGTTCTACCGCAAGATCTGGCGTCCAAAAGAAGTGGTGTCTTTGAATCGTCAGTTAATAGTTGGTAAATCTCTGGTGTTCCTTGACTCTTTGGGCTTAAGTACGTACCTGTGTGCCGAACTGAGCCAGTTCAATCGCGGCTGTGTACGTGTCCAAACAGGAGCAGACTTTGCTAAACTCACCTCCAACGACTACCGCATTAATCCTAATGAACCCAAGCACTATCTGCAACTGCTGAAATCGCTCTCAAAAGATGGCTTTCAAATTGATTTAATCTTGCACCTGTGGACTTACAATGACTATGCTGGAGAGATATCTAGCCTAGATGGACTAGAGCAAGCCCAGTATCAAGGAACTTACAGCTTACTGTTCTTGGCTCAAGCTCTAGCTCAGGTTCAAGGTAATAATCAAGCCCAGTTATATGTCATTGCTAGTCATACACAACCTACCTCGCCAGTTGATAAAATCGCCTACGAAAAAACGCCTATTTTGGGCTTAATGAAAACAATCTCCCAGGAAATGCCCGCTTTGAGGTGCCGTCATATCGATTTACCTGTAGATCCTGTTGAGGTAAATGCAACTCGGATTCTTCAAGAGATTCGAGTTATGCAAAGCGACAAAGAAGTTGCTTATCGCAATGGACAGCGTTTAATTCCTCGCCTGAGTAAAGTTAACCTAACTCAGGAGAAAAAGCAGGAGATTCCCTTAAAGCACGGCGGGATGTATCTGTTAACTGGAGGACTAGGGGGCATTGGTGTCGAGATTGCCAAGTATCTGCTCACACATTATCAAGTCCGGCTGTTGTTAGTGAGTAGAACTTCTTTACCACAGAGAAATGCGTGGGAGGCTCATTTAGAAAAGGCCGATGATACCATATCTCAAAGCATCAAAACTCTTCTAGTATTGGAGCAGCTTGGAGGAGAAATTCTTTATCAGGCTGTTGATGTCTGTGATTTTGCCCAGCTGCAACAAGCGGTTGAGCAAGCAAAATCTCACTGGAAATCTGAATTAGATGGGGTGATTCATCTTGCAGGTATTTTTCATGAGTGCTTGCTGCAAGAAGAAACCCAGGACAAATTTGCAGCAACGCTTCGTCCCAAGCTGTTAGGGACATGGGCTCTACACCAACTCGTTAAAGAACGACCAAATAGCATCTTCATCTCCTTCTCTTCGGTGAACGGCTTTTTTGCAAGTGCTACTGTGGGTGCTTATGCTGCTGCTAACAGTTTTTTAGACTGTTTTTCCTACTATCAACGATATCAAAACTCGTTACGCAGCTACTGCTTTGCGTGGAGTATGTGGGACGAAGTGGGTATGAGCCGCAATATCAAAGACAAAGAGCTTTTTCGTGCTCTCGGTTATCATACTATAACAATTGAGCAGGGACTGTATTCGTTGCTTGCAGGTTTATACCACAATCAGGCACAACTGTTTGTAGGGTTAGATGGCAGCAACCAGCATATCCAAGAATACACGGAAACGACGTCTTCTCAAACACAAGAATTGCTGGTATATTATACCACTAAAGCTGAGCAAATACCGATGACTAGACTACAGGAGTTAGTAGTTTGCGATCGCTTCCAAACGCAGAGCAATTGTCAGTTTCTGCAGATCCAAGAAATGCCGGTGACTGCTGATGGAAACATAGACTACCGCGAACTTCCAGTACCAAATTGGGCATCTTCAAAGCGGAAAAAAGACTTTGTGGCACCCCGTGATCCTTTAGAATCTCAACTGGCTCAAATATGGGAAGAACTCTTAGAAATCCGCCCTATTGGAATTACAGACAACTTCTTTAGCCTTGGTGGTCATTCCGTTTTGGCTGTGCGCTTAATAGCTCAAATTCAGAAGTCCTTTGGCAAGGAAATTGCACTATCTACTATCTTCGAAAAAGCGACTATTGAACATTTGGCTAGTATTTTACGCCAGCAGTCCAGTTTTTTAAATCAGTCCCCCCTTGTACCTATTCAGCCTAATGGTTCTAAGCGACCTTTCTTCTGCGTCCCTGGATCTGATGGCAATACTACCAATTTACACAATCTGGCAGATCATTTAGGTAAAGAGCAACCATTTTATGGATTGCAACCACTCGGTCTTGATGGGGAATCAAAGCCGCACACACGAATCGAGGATATGGCAGCTTATTACATTGAAGCAATACAGTCGATTCAAACCTCTGGACCGTACCTTTTGGGCGGTTATTCCTTTGGTGGTATGGTAGCTTTTGAGATGGCGACCCAGTTACATCAGCAGGGATATGAGGTGGCTCTACTAGCCCTTTTAGACTCTAGTGTACCTGGTTACAAAACAAATAAACTCGATTTTGATGGCGATGATGCTGCATGGCTGAACACGATCGCTAGCGTATATGAAAACATTTACGGAAAAAGCTTAAACGTATCCGAAGAAGCTCTCAAAGTTCTTGCTCCAGACGAGCAACTAAACTACTTCAAACAGCGGTTGCAAATGATGAATCTACTGCCTGCCGATGTTGGCATCAAGCAACTTCGACGTATGATGCAAGTCTTCAAAACTAACTTTCAAACAGCTTGTGTTTATATGCCACAGGCAGTTTATCCTGCTCAGGTTACGTTTTTCAAGGCTAGCGAGATGAATGCTGTGAGTAATGCCTACTCTGAAACTTTAGATGAACTAGGATTGGACTGGGACAAGTTTTCTGCTCAACCTGTGGATATCCACCTTGTTCCAGGTGACCATATCACAATGCTCAGTGAACCTCACGTTCAGGTTTTAGCACAACAACTAACAATGTGCATTGAACGGTCACAGGTAGATAATTGAGGAATCACAGATGGCGCAACATCCAATATAGGAATGCGTCTGTTCATCGTCATTTGGTTTGGACAGATGATTTCCCTAATTGGATGCCTAAGTACACGTCACCCTAAAAAAGGGTCGGAAATTATGCCGCGATTACAAGTTCTTTTTGGATCGTATGATTAGAATCCTGAATTTGGCACTTTGTCAGGACTTACGCTCGTTGACTTTTCACTCCAACGAAAAGGGTGTGCTTTCAAGTCATTGTAGCCACTGATTTCCTGGATTTAGCGCAACGGTACGCCAGCAGAAGACATCATTGTTAATGCCGTTCTTCGTTCACGAGTAGGTACTGACATCAATCCTACACAATTGCTCTGTCATTGGAGTAGCGCGTTCCAATAGTTCAATTTGGTAAACTGGGCATACTTTAAATCAGCAATGCCTTTTATTTTACATGTTGTTAATACTAACGATTTGGATTATCATTACGCTGTCAGTATTGCTGAGTATACTTTTAATCACAAATACCCGTGTTCAGGTTAAAACTCAAGCTCTATCCTTGAAAGAATGGCTTGTTGTCGATCTCACCCAACCCATAACATCAACCATTCCAATCTGGTTGGGAGATCCTCAGATTGAAATTCAACCTTGGACAACAATTGCTAAAGATGGATACTTCATCAACCGAATTGCAATTGGAGAGCATAGCGGTACACATTGGGCAACGCCAAACTCTTTTATCATTGGAGCAACAAGTGCAGAACTTGTTCCAGTCGAAAAACTGGTTGCTCCAGCAGTTGTTATTGATATTCGACAGAAAGCGGCACAAGATGCAGACTACCTTCTTTCAGTTGAAGACGTACACATGTGGGAAACTGCAAATGGTGAAGTTCCATCAGGTTGCATAGTGATTTTGTTTACAGGATGGCAAGAAAAATGGCTTGATTCAAAAACCTTTATCAATCAGGATGAACTTAGTGTGTTTCACTGGCCGGGTTTTAGTGCTGCATCTGTTGAATTTCTAGTGAGTAGGCGTCAAATTGCTGGACTAGGTACTGATACTCACGGTGTCGATCCTGGTAGCGATCGCTCTTTTGCTGCGAGTTCTGCCATTTATGCTAGTAATGGCATAATTCTCGAATGTCTTGGTGGATTGGAGAAACTAGCTGCAAAAGGAGCAACGCTTGTTGTGGGTGGCTTACCAATCGTTGGTGGTTCTGGTAGTCCGGCACGTGTTTTAGCTTTCATGCCACCACATTAAACTCATACTATACGAAGTCTCAAAAATCTCCTAGTTAACAAAACTTATACCAATTTCAATAATGTTTGCAATACATGAATCTCTTGTCAAAAAGAAAGGCAGCTATGCTGGAGGCAGAGGGCAAAAGGTATAATAAAATACAATAGGGGCTTGAATCCCCATTGATTGAAGACAACCATACCTTTATTCAATATAAATACTGAATATTTTAGTATGAATTGCTAATTTGTTGTCGCGATCGCCCACTCGCGCTTGATCTTCTCCATTGAGCCGTAGTTGCGGAGCAATTGACCAAGGGAGATGCTTGGGACCATCTATCAGTAGACCGAAAACTTTTCTAAGTTGACGAAACAATAAGGGTTTGGGGCGACATTTCTGGATCTGACGAGAGCGATTGCGCAGAGCGCAGAGCAAGGGGGCGTATCGCTTGTAACTCTGACCTCAAAGCGCTCATTAAGCAAGCACCCGATGGCGACTGGCATAAAATTTGACTCCTCAAAACTTTTCAAACACCCTCTCAGACTCGCGTTAAGTTTTTGGTAAATCAAACAAAGATCGATTCATAAATACGGTTCTGAACTCTCAAAGTTCCTTGTTGCTTGACTACTAGCCCCGACAAAAGCAATTCTCTTTCCTCTGAACTATCAACTGCAACCATCTCTCCTTGATGCAATATTTGTCGATAGAGTTCTAGTAACCGAACAGATTGTTTGCTGTTAAGGAGGCGATCGCGAATGGTTCTTAAATGTTCTGGTTCATCCTGTGATTCCCAATTGTCTATTATCGACCCCCGCACTAAATTTTCAATCCATTCGGCTTCTCTGTTGGTAGGAATAGGAGATGAAGAATTGCGGATGACTTTACAGAGCTTTTGAGTCAAAAAGGGCTGGCCATTAGTCCAGGCTAACACTTCTTTTAAAACTGTTTGAGGATTGCTCACTTTCTCGGTCAATCCTTGAAGTAGAGGTTGCGCTTCATGCTCTTTAAACCCTTCCAATTGAATGGTTTGACCGATGTTAAAAGGCGTTCTTTGGTGGTCAGTAATTAAGTCAGCAGGGGTAGCGACTCCAAAAAGAGCAAAGGTTAAACGTCGATACTCTGGATTAATACTACGCTGATTATAGCAAGAGCGAATTAGCGCAAAAAAGTCATTAACTGGAAAATTTAAACTTAAGAAGCTATCTATTTCATCGATAAAAATTATCAGGTTTTTAGAGATAGTGTCATCATTTTGAGCAACTTCAACTAGCAAAACTTCTTCAATAAATTGACTCAACCTCTGAACCGAGGAAATATCTCCTTGCTCTTGCCACCAAGTTTTTAAATTAACCTTTCTTAGTAAACCAAAACTTCGCCATAGCTCTACTGTCAAGCCTTTGTACCATTGGTCAGGCGTGACATTTTCGCTACCAATGCGGGTCAGATCGATCGCCCCGCAGCTAAATCCCTCATGCTGGAGATGGTGTATCATACGTACCATCAGGCTTGACTTACCCATCTGTCGAGGATTGAGAATGTAACAAAACTCCCCGCACTTCAATGCCTTGTAAAGATAACGGTCTGCTGAGCGCACAACATAAGTGGGAGCATCCATCGGTAAACTTCCTCCCACTTGATAGTCAAAGGTAGAAGGTTGTTCGGCACTTTTAAGTAACTCGTTTTCAAAGAGCAATTCGGCTTGGGTGGCTTTGAGAATTTCTAGGGTTTGTGAGAGTTCCTGAGTGCGCTCTTCTACTCTTAGCTCTAGATTTCGGTTATAATCTTCTAACTGTCCGTAGAGACGGGCATTTTCAATCGATATAGCAGCTTGAGCAGAAAGAATTCTTAAAACTTCAATGTGATCGCTAGTAAATGCATCTGTGGTTAAATTGTTTTCTAAATATAAAATACCGCTTAGTTTGCCTTGATGTAACAAAGGAGTACAGAGAATCGATTTTGGTTGAGTGGCGACGATGTAGGGATCGCGGATAAACTGTTCTTCTTCAGTAGCGTTATGAAGAACTACATTTTCTTGAGTACGGGCAACATAGTTAATGATCGCAACTGGTAGGATAGGTGTCTGACAATCGCCATCTACAGAGTTAATGGGAAGCGATGCTCCCAAAGGGAGCCGCCCAAGGGGCGTTCGCGTAGCGTGCCCCTTGGGCATTGGGCTTTGCCCCGCCTCCGGCGAACGCAGTAGAGTCACGTCATCAGAATCTACCGTCTCTTCAGCTTCAATCACCCATTTCTGATTTTTTTCCAATATCAGAAAGCCTTTTTGAGCACCGCCATTTTCAATTACAGTTTTCATTAACTTAGCCAGCAGTTGGTCTAGTTTAATTTCGCTAGCTAATAGTTGAGATGCTTTTGTGACTGTGACGATATCGAGGGCTTGGAGATTTGTACTAGCAGTAGATTCACTTGTATTAATACTTTGGTTTTCTTTTCGGTTGTTTATATCCATTAGAAACTGTGGGTACTCTGATTCTAGGGCTTTAACTTTGGCTTTTGCACCCCAGCGACTGTAACAATGATAGGCATTTCTTAAGTATAGTTTCCCTATTTCTTCTCTACCCAAAGACAGATAAAATTCTGCTGCACGTTCGTAAGCTATAGCTTCTTCGTGAATAAATTCAGATTTTTTAGCACCTTGAATTGCTTTTTCATAAAGTTCTTGAGCTTGCCAATTTTGTCCCAAAACTCGTGCTTTTTCTGCTTCTACTAAATCGTATTTATTTTTAAAGTTTTCTGGGCAGTCATCAGCCCATCTTTTCAGATCTTGCTGATTTTTTTCTACTTGTTTTAAAATTCTTTTTTGTTGCTCTAGATGACAATTATGATAATGACCAAGGAAGGAAAGAGAAGAGTATAAGTTATGCTGTGGTGCAGTTAAATATGAGCCAATACTTTCTATATATTTTTCTGTATTAATTGTATTATCAATAGCATGATATAAATCTCGAAAAAAATAGTTAACTATTGTTTTATTTAAATAAAAAGTATATAATAACCATTGGTTAGAGCATTTTACATATTCTTGGATATTTTTTTCTTCTTCTTGTTGAGAATCACCCATTAATAAAAATTCTTTATTATTAGATTTTGTCGTTAAAAGTTTAACTGTTTTTTGAAAAATTTCTAGATAATCAGTTAAATATTTTTGCTTATATTTTTTCGTCAATACAGTATATTTTCTTTCATCACTTTCAACTTGTTTTAAATCATCTCCACCAAAAAATTCGATCAAGCAATAGTCTATAGATACATAACCAGAATACTCACGATCTCCTATATTTATTCCTTTCTGAAAAGTACTTAATAATTTATCTCGTGCTACTTTTTCCTTAAGAAATATTTTCCAGTGCCAGATAAATCCATAATATACATGAATAGTTAGAGACTCCGATTGAGAACTATCACATTTCTTTAGTAACTTGAGAGACAATTCTCCAAACTTATATCCATAATTCCTATCCTTCCTTATTCCACAAAGAAGTAGTCCATAATAACTATAGGTCATTGAAGCTTGAGGATAATTTCCATATTTAAGACAAAGCTTAAGTAGAGTTAATATTACCTGAACGAACAATGAAAAGTTGGCAGTAAACGTAGGCGGTATTATCTGCTGTAAGATTTGTATAGCTGCTAGTTTATATTTGTCGGTTATTACAGGTAGATTAGCTAAATATTCTATTTTTTTGTTTGGAAAGAGTGATTTAATATATTTTTGTTGTTGCTCAACTTTCTCATTTATATCGATAGCTTTATCATCGATATCTATTCCTAGTTTTGATAAAATACTAAGGGCATTATCTATTGCGCGATGACTGTCTAATATAGCAAAATAATAAAATATCTTTATATTATAAACTTCGACCATATCGAGAATATTATTAGCTTGTTTTAGAATAGTTTCTGAAAAATATTCAATTTGATCGTACTTAGTATTTAAGTAGAGTAATTCTAAAGTTTTTATATAAATTTCTAAAGTTAATTTATACTGTTTTTCCCAACTATTTTGTGATAATAATGCTAACCCAGTTTCTAGATACCTCAGGGCAGGTTGATAAGCTGTTGATGCTTTCGCCCTTTTACCAGCTTGAAGATTTAATTTGGCTAAACTATCTCTTTCTGAGCACTCAGTAATTAATTCAACCCCTTCGTTTAGTTGATTGACAATATCAAAAATATTTTCCTCTAATTTATTTTCTTGAGTATTTTCGAGTAGAAGACGACCTATTTGCAGATGAACTGCTTTTTTCTCTTCTTCTGGAATCAAAGCATAGGCAGCTTGCTGGACTCTATCGTGCAAAAATTTATAGGGAATATATTTAGGAATTTTAGGACTAAAAGCATCGAATATTTCAGAAGTCTCCTTTGATAATTCTTCCTGATTCCAAAGCAGAGGTATTTTATAGTCATTACTCAGAGGTAAAATCAAGCCTGCCTTTATTGCTGCTTGAAGTTCTCTAGCTGTAGTTATTTGAGATTTATTATTGACTACAGAAAGAACTTCTAAATTAAATTTGTTGCCAATACAAGCTGCTAATTGCAAAATTTTCTGAGTCTTTTCATCCAATTTGGTAATCTTAGCGATAGTTAAATCAACGACATTATCAGTTATTTCTACTCTTTTGATATTTTTAATATTCCAGTACCAAGACTTTTTATTCTGGTCAAACGAGAAAATATTTTCTCTGTACAAAAGTTGGAGTACTTGAGTCAAGAAAAAAGGATTGCCTTGAGTTTTATTACTTACTAATTCTGCAAGATGTTTTGACTTTTCTATCGAGCAACTTAAAGTATCGGCAATTAATTGGTTGATATATGGGATTTTTAATGGTTGCAGTAAAATATTATTGACCCTAGCACCGTCTTTTTTAATTTGCTCTAAGGTTTGTATCAAAGGATGAGTTGCATCGACTTCATTATCTCGGTAAGCCCCAATTATCAATATATATTGGCTGTCAACATGAGTTATTAATAACTCAATTAACTTCAAAGAGGCTAAATCTGCCCACTGTAAATCGTCTATAAAGATAACTAAAGGGTGTTCTTTTTTGCTAAAAACACCAATAAATCTTTGAAAGAATAAGTTAAATCGATTTTGTTGAGCCTCAGTTGATCCTAATAGCTCAACTGGCTGCTGTTTACCGATAATCTGCTCCACTTCAGGAATCACATCAATAATGATCTGAGCATTAGCATTCAAAGCTACTAAAAGTTCTCGTTTCCAAGTTTGTAATGCTGCTTCAGATTCGGTAAGCAACTGCCGTATTAAGTCTTGAAAGGCTAAAGTGATCGCTCCATAAGGAGTATCTCGCTGCAACTGATCGAATTTTCCGCTAATAAAATACCCTCGCTGGCGTAATATCGGTTTATGAACTTCATTAACTAAGGCAGTTTTGCCAATTCCCGAATAACCAGAAACCAGTATTGTCTCAGTGCTACCTTGACTGACTCGCTCGAAAGTAGTTAATAGTTGCGTAACTTCTTCTTCTCTACCGTAAAGTTTTTCAGGAATGACAAAGCGATCGCAAATATCCTGAGTTGCTAAACAAAACTCGTCAATTTGCCCTAAACTCTGTAAGCGATCGCGACAGGTTTCCAAGTCGGCTTTGATTCCCCAAGCACTTTGGTATCGTTCTTCTGGGATTTTTGCCAACAATTTCATCACAATGTCTGAAACGGCTTTAGGTATTGGTTGAGACGTTGAATTTAACGTTTCTACAAGTTCATGTGGGGGAACAGGTTGTTGAGCAATATGACAATGAACTAATTCTATAGAATCAGTGGTGGCAAAAGGCAGTTTATTGGTGAGCAATTCGTAAAAAGTGATACCCAACGAGTAAAAATCGCTGCGGTAATCTATCCCTCGGTTCATTCTTCCAGTTTGCTCTGGAGCAATATAACCTAAAGTTCCTTCTAATCGATCAATATTGCCAACTGTCTGATTTTCCCACGCTAAAGGGGTAGAGATGCCGAAATCGATGATTTTAAGTTGTTCTGTTTCTAGGTTATAGACAATATTAGAGGGGTTAATATCTTTGTGAATAATATTAGCAGCGTGAATAGTAGCCAAACTTTCAGTAGTTTTGATGGCAAGAGAGAAAAATTCCTTAAGACTAAATTGGCGATCGCTCATTAACAATTTTAAAGATTCACCTCCAAAATCTTCTAAGAACATGACTAAACTATTTTCGTATCGCTGCAAATCATATGCTTTAATAACTCCATCGTTCTTTAATGAGCAAGTAATTTCATATTCTTGCTTATATCGATTTAGTTCTGAGGGAGTGGGGTAGTTTTCTTTGAGAATCTTTAAGATAATAGGTTGAATATTAGGTTTAAAAATTCCTCGATAAACTAATGAATTAGCACTTTCATAGATTTTTTGAATAATCTCGTAGTCTGCTTTAAGATTGTTAATATTGTTTAGCTGACGATTCATATGAAAGTTCATAAAATCCTGGAATCTTTTTTTATCAAGGCTTTCCAGGATTTTATCATTCATTGGAGCTACATTGTACACTACAGCACAACACCTAAGAAGGTTTTAGCTGAGTCAGTCTAGGAGAAGCGAATGATCCTTATAGGATGTGCGGACGTTGACTCTGTTGATTTGGCAGCAGATCAATCCTAATGGCATATTCTGCTTAGATATGAACAAACGACTCCAACTTGATGCGGCTTGGGATTTTTAGAGTCAAAAATTTTTTTAACTCCAGTGTGAGTCAGAGTTTGAGCTATTACATGGCACTTCGTTGCAGCTTCGCTACCTTTACTCCTACAAGTAAAATAAAGTCAAAAGTAAAAACATATACTACTTATGTTTAGGGAGTGACTTTTTAAATTAACTACAACTGAGTGGAATATAGGGATAGGGAGGCTTAAAATAGTCAACATCTATAAAATATTTGCCAGTACCATCTTCCTTTTTATAAAAGGGAAAATGACGTTCGTTTTTTGGATCTTCTTGTGAATACTCTTCTTTAGCCCACGCCCATTTTTTAATATCCTCTTGCTCAGCAGAATAAGGTATTGGAGGATAGGGGATAACAATATGATAACCTACCCAAGGTTTGTCATGGCGGATTATAACTTCTTTGATGTCACCATTAAACTTAGTCCAATCTACCTCTAAACTATGCAGCATAGTGATTTCACCTGTACTAAAAATAGGTTGGGAAATTTGGTGGTATTCATCAGAGTATTTATCTTCTCTTTTGTAATATGCTTGCCCGGCTAATAAGAGTGATAAAGTAATTCCTTGCCAACCTCTGTTGTTAGGGAAAATTAAAAATTCTGCTTGTGTTGTATCATCTGAACGCTCCTTTAAAAGCGAGTAATAGTTCTTTTCAGGATTAGGGTCGGGTTTATCAGGAGAATCTGCCCCACCAAATAGGAAAATCTCTCTAGCTATAAGACCATCTAAAATATCAAGACCACTGATATTAGACTCAACGCTAATATTAGACTCAATAATCTCATCCCAATTACCATTCCTAAAATTCTCCCATATTTCCCCCCCGTTCTTTTTTGCTTCTAAATAAGACCACCAAGTTTTAGAAATCAATTGAGATATTTTGCGGCTATATAGTAGAGTTCGCATAGGTTGGTAAAAATTACTTATCTCAATTTGTTCAAGTTTTTTATTTTCATTGTTAGATAAAGCATTGATAAAACCTTCTGAAAAAATGACTCCTGACGAGGGCAAATATGAAGAGATAGTGTGACCATCGCCGTAGCCTATTTTTGAATGTTCTTGAAGCTTATTTTTTGTTTCCGAATCAAGGATATAATCATCAAAACTGCCTTCTTTTTTTTGATTTATATCTGTAAAGCCACTACCTCTTTCGTTTGCTACTATAGTTGTAGATATGTTTTTTTCCGTTCCTATTACAGAAGGCTTCGTTACTTCTAATATCTGGTAAACGGTATTAGGGTAATACCACTGTCCTTGTTGCATTTTCGTATAAAAACGCACACCTACATTATTTAAATTTGTTGATTCTGCCATTATCCTTTCCTCCTATATAATCTGTAATTCAAAACAAATTGTAAAAACGGCGAGGATTATCCCAAAGAATTTTTTGCACAGTTTCTTTCGATAAAGTTTCCTCAAGCTTTACCATCTCTGCAACGATGTTCGGCTTATGATCCATATGGGGATAGTCCGAACCAAAGATTAAATTGTCCGTGCCAATATATTCAATCACCTGAGCCAGTAATGGTTCTGAAGGCTCTATGGCAATAAAGCACTGGCGACGAAAATAGTCTGATGGCTTGATTTTGACATTATCATTAATTTTGTCCTCCCAATGTAAATTTTCGTATTCTTCATCTAGTCGCCACAGCCAATAGGGAAGCCAGCCACAACCAGACTCCAGAAAAGCCACTTTTAGTTTTGGATGACGTTCTAATACTCCTCCTTCAATCAACGCTAATAAAGCCATCATCTGTTCCATCGGATGAGAGCAAGCGTGGGTAGCAAAACGAGTGTTAAACCTTTCTGTACCTGTAGTTGGCAAACGACTGTGAGTCCCTTCATGAATGCCTACTGCTATGCCTAATTGTTCGCATTCTCTCCAAAAAGGCTCGTAAGCGGAGTCGCTCAATAGTCTTCCTTTAACGGGGTTGGGGCGTAAAAACACCGCTTTCCAGCCAAAATGGACAATTCTATACAATTCATGCACCATTGACTCTGGTGCGTGCAGATTAATTGCTCCTACCCCTTTTAACCTATCTGGATCGTAGCTGCAAAAGTCCTTTAACCAATTGTTATAAGCACGGGTAAAAGCGCCAGCAACTTCCGGTTGCATAGTATCGATCGCCCAAAGCCACAATCCATAAGTTGGATAAAGGAATACCAGATCGATCCCCATCTGCACCATCTCTTGAACGTGAGACTCGACATTGTAGCCTTGAAAATAAGCATTAGGATGAGCTTCTATCATCTGCTTATTCCCCTTATCTCGAACTTGCCTAGAGACTTTTTTTACAATGTCTTCCCCTTGAATTTTCATTTCTGGTGAGGGAGCAAACTGTTTAAATTTTGGTTCGAGATATTCAGCCCACATACTGGGAGGTTCAATAACGTGGGAATCCGCATCAATAATCGAATATCCATTTAGCATCATCTGTAATCATTCTGTTTTGGAATTGGGAGTTGGTGCGTAACGTAAGTCTGATTATTAGACTGAAATTTTTTCATAGCTTTACACATCCTACAGTTTCTCGTGCTCAAATGCTGAGGTAACTACGACCATTAGGACTAGTCCAAGAGTATCAACGAGTAAATGCCGTTTGCGTCCTTTGATTAACTTTCCCGAATCGAAACCAACACTCACAGAAACCATTGTTCCATTCTTAATCGATTGACAATCAACTATCGCTGCACTCTTTGTTGGCTTCTCTATCTTCCGTAACACGCACCCACTGCTGTAGCTTGTGGTTATCCGTTCCCAAATACCGTCAAGTCGCCATTTGCGGAAGTAATGATACACTGTTTGCCAGTTGGAGTAGTCATGAGGCAACAAACGCGATCGCACAACCTGCACAGA
The DNA here is from genome assembly GCA_937873135.1 of uncultured Scytonema sp. Taxonomy (GTDB): domain Bacteria; phylum Cyanobacteriota; class Cyanobacteriia; order Cyanobacteriales; family Nostocaceae; genus Rhizonema. The sequence goes on from CALMVQ010000103.1 coordinate 18,961, forward strand.
GTATGTAGAAAATGGCGCTAACCACTACACGTAAGTATACAGAGCATGGACGACCTGTTGAATTTTCATCTGGGATAAGGTCTGAGAGTTACTCCTACTGTTCAAAAATTATGTCACGCAGGATAGATTTAGACATGGCTCAATTAACGCGCTTCGCATTTGTTTCTACTGACAGTATACCATTACTTGAGCTTTTTTTGACTTACCAAATATTCTCTTAAACCCCCAGTTGCAACTTTTTAATAGTTTAGCCTAGTAGCTTTATTCCAGAAAATTTTCTGCGGAAGTATAGTTCTTTCCATCCAGAAATTAAAAGCCATCGTTAAAACAGTCTTTATCAAAGGTATCCCAATCTCTTTTCTTGTTTTGAGTTTAATCTCACTCCATATATTAGGTGCAGAAGAACCGTCACCTACCTGATGATGTTGCATTAAATATTCATTGGCTAGATCAATCAGAGATTCTAGCCGCAAAGTTAACTGTTTTAGAATTTGATTTCGTGTATTTACGTCAACTTCTTTCATCAACTCACGTAATTCTGCAAATTGATCTCTTTCAGCCGGCTTATAAGTTTGTATATCTAATGGTTTATTTTCTTTTGAACGCGGTTTTGCTAATTCGCTCAACTTTTCTTTTGCTTCTTTCCAATCCTTTACATTTTTACCACTAATCTGACAATTCACTTTCCACTCAATAGGTGGCATATCCTCAACTTCTTTGATTAAATCTTGGAGTTGGCTTTGAGCATTAGGATTAGACAATTCATATCGAGCGCGTTCACGACCGATGTTGTAGTCATAAGCACGAAACTTTTCTTCAAGAAACCCACCAAAGGCTGAGAAAACATCCCCTAATAATTCAAAATCGTTAGCTGTAATTGAGAACACCGGATCATTCATCTTTTCCATTACCCAATCTTGGAAGCGAGATTGTTGAAAAATTGAATTCAACAAAGCAACTCCTATTACCAAGAAGTCATCATCTTTTTTTTGGGTAAAAGGATTCTTAGGTAATGTACGTAGACTTGGTGCGATATAAAGATAGTACCTCTCATTAGATGGGTCTTTTTGATCAATGTCCTCAACGAGGGTTTTAGCCATACCAATCGGCTCATTTTCAAAAACACCACCATCTGTATACAGGTACTCACCTTTCCGAGCTTCACGCTTACCACAACCGCCAAAACGTTTAATTCTCCTGGCTTTAAAGGCAAAGGGAAACGCACCCGACGACAAACCCACCTCGCGTAGTTCTTTCCAATTAGTATCTCTATTTGGATCTCTGAATTTATTCCAGTCTTTAAAATCTTGATGTGTCTGTGGGTTTCTTTTTGTACAATAATCTATTTCAACGAGTGTCGCATCACCAGATTCATTACGAGAAACGACACAGAAAAATTGATCCTTATAACGAGTATATGAAAAATTTTCTGTTCCCTCTGTTTCAGATTTTTTTTGTTTTTCAAGTGAAGAAACATAGTCAGTTGAAATGGAGAAATTAAAACCAGAGAGATTGGACATTGCGATACCAACGTAAATTTTACACGCCGCAGCTGGATGTCTCTGATTCATCTTAGGTATATCTTGCAGATATTTTTCGCCAATTTCTTCGACAACTTTTGTTTGTAAGAGCGAATATTTCTGATCCTTTGTTTCTACTTCAAGTAACCGGCGAATATCAACTTCCTTTACCCATGCATTGTATAGCGGATTGTTATATGGTTCTCGTAGAGACTGTTCTGGATTATCCGATAGAGGCTGATCACCACAAATTAGATGCTGGGCTAAAATACAAGCCGTCATTCCACCTGCCGAAGCACCTGTAATTACATCAATTTCGATGCTTTCCTCATCACTTGTCGCCTTTTCATTATGTCTGGCGATCGCTTCAAGAACTTCATACATAACGCCAGCTTCATAACTACCTAGTGATACGGCACCGCTAATTACAACAGCAAGTTTTTTAGGCATTGATTTAACCTCATTTTATATTCGTTATTCGCCTTGAAGAGAAACGTGTAAGGGTCACAACACTCCCCTGGATTCTACAAGGAAGACGGACACCCAACTTCATTCAAAGATATTAGGTTGAAATTTGAATGTTACGATAGACAGTCCTGCCACTAATAGACACAGTGCTGAGAACCTGCTTGCAATTGTATTTTCCATTTCAACTCCGATTCTCTGTCTAAATTAACTTATATTTAATATGGGATATTAAGGTGTCAGTTGGATTGAGGGTAAGTATTATCTCCTCCTCTACCTAACTGGCATCCATTTACTGAATATGTGATATGTGGTTTTTAACGCAATATGGTCCAATTAAGCCTTTTTTTTCTCTCTTTGTTTATCCTAATCTTTGTGCTTGCCTTGACAGACAAATTTTCTTAACTGAACCGTATTACTCTCTATTAGGTTAAATTATCTGTTTTCCATTCTTTAAAAATTTTATCATCTTTCCAAATTAAACTTGGACATTCAGTATCAAAAACATCTCTATGGGGTTTGATGTTAGCGAGCGATATATTGTAGGTCTTCATCAGGTACTTAACTAGAGCAATGCTAGCTTTCTCTTGTGGACGAGTGAAACCTGTATGTAATTCATCAGCTTCGTGTTCAATTCCAATTGAACTTTGATTACTACCTCTAGCGTGCCAAGCAGTGTCTGAATCTTTAACCATTTGAACTATCTTCCCATTGCGGGAAATAATATAGTGTGCAGAACGTCTGTTGCCTGGAGTGTTATCAAGAAAAGTGTTTATGGCTGACTGAAAACCGCTTTCTGTATTGTGCATGATTATTAAGTCAATCTTCGTACCATTTCTACCACTTTCATAGTTAGGCGAAGGTCTAAATTCCACAAGAGGTTTATCTATTTCATTATTACCAGAACCAGGATGCATTATTGGTTTATGCTCCGGTTCTTGACCCTCACCCCTGGAGATTTTCATTGTTCTAGGAGGATTTTCACTAGCAAACCACTCTTTCATATCATTGACAACTACACCGTATTCTCTTTGATCAGATGTTAAAGTTTTTTCTAGCTTATCTATATAAAATTCCCTTTCCATCCAATAGACTGCTTTTTCAGTTTCTTTGATCCATGTTCCCTGAATGCCGTTGTCAGTTGCTACTTTAGCTAATAGATTTTGTGCTTCTGGTAGCAAACTCTTGACTTTACTGATGTAATTAGGATCTCCAGCATAAATTGGCCCGATAAATTCTATAAAGGCTTCTGGTGTACTAGTGTGTGCCTCCCATCCAGTGTAAGGAGCTCTAGTTAGAAACTTCCAGTATCCTTTAATAAAGGCTTGAACACTAGCAAACTTACAATATGTATCAGACCCATCGCTGGCATCGAAGAAAATCTTAGTGGCAAAACCTTCCATCTCATCACGCCACTTCAAACCCCCAAAATTAAAATTTTCTCTAGCTAGTTTGCTGGTACCACGACTACTTTCTAGCATCCACTGCGCCAAGCTAATAGCTTTTAAATTGGGATACTGGATACTTGTTTGGTTATAAGCTTCTGCTAAATCTTCAATCAGCGACATATCAAACTCCTGTAACCTAAGAAAAATTAAATTCTGACCTTTTATTGCAATGACGTGTAATTAGTTAAACCATAGGTGGGTCGCCAAATTTAACACTTGAGGAGTTATCAACACGATAATTATTTGATTTAGGTTCATTTTCATCATCAATAATTTTTCCTATTACTCCACTTATTGAGATTAAACGGCCTACTACTCCTTGAGTACCACCGAAAATGAGCTTCACAATTGTTTCCCAGTCCAGTCTAGACTTAGGCTTTTTGTAAAGTATCCACTTGTATTTACCTGGTTCTTCACCGGAAAAAATGCCACTGCCTATTTTCTCGTCAGTTAGGACAAAGTTTTTACTAATGAAAACTTCTATTGGCTCATCTGTAAGCTTTTCTATATAAACGCGATTTTCAGTTGTTCTAAATTCTCTATCATCATAAAAAGTTACTCCTGACCCTGCTAAACCAATAATTTTTACTGATGTTGCTTGACCGTTATATTTACCATTTGGACCAGTTCTGCCATTGAGGCTACCTGCATCGGAATTAGTAAGTTCTAACTTGAAAATTCCTTGCTCATAAAGTTCGACTTTAGTTGGGTTTATACTCATGGTTTTATTCTCAAAAAGATCCAAATAGAAAGAAAGTTGTGCTTATACGAATACTAGTTTTTCTTTTAGTCTCTGAAACTCATAAAAGTCATCCCAAAACTCATAGAAAAACTCCTGAAAAATAACATCACTAAGTAAGGAAAACCTCACATCCACATGCGAAAAGAATTGAGTCGCTCTTCTGTCAGCGGCTCTGACAACCAACCCATTTTCACTGGAACTTCATAAAGCCGTCCAGGTCCTAACCTTCCGCAATTATGCAACGCCTTGGTTTAAGTTACTAACCTTAAATTTACTCAATAGCTGCAATTAAACCCAGCTACTCCAGCAGTGATTTAGGCTTATGGAATTAAAAGTTTTTTTCCCTCATTGAAAAAATCCTGCATTTCGATGTTTTCGCAGTGTTTCTAAGCAAGAGTGGTTAGTCTGGAATTTTGGAATTGAAAGTGATCTGATGTAAAATGTCCGATTAGTTAGTTATAGTTGCAGAAGGTTAGTCAAGCAAACTAACCTTCTGCATTCCTAGTAACTACTGCTAGTAATAGCTATTTCGCAGGTGTTCTAAGCAGGAATTTAAGGAATTAGAAGTACTTGACCAGGTTGTAAACTATTAGGGTTCAGATTGTTATTTGCTTGAGCAATCTTATTCCATTGATTACCATCATTATAATAGTGTTGCGCAATGGTAAATAATGTGTCCCTCGCTTGAACAGTGTATTGTTGTGCCATGTTTTTCTCCTTAAAAAATTGAGATTTGCATCAAATTGCGGTTCTAAAGCTTTTATTCTTTCCTTCAGTTTGTGACACTTGAGGGAAAGAATGTGAGCTTCAATCGCAGTGAACTACCTTTGATATTAGTTTTTCTCTTAGTCTGCAAAACTCATAAAACTCATCCCAGAACTCATAGAAAAACTCATGAAAAATAACATCACTAAGTAGCTCATATCTTGCACCTCTGGGTAGAAACCCGTACCAAAAAAAACATGTGCATAAAGCTACATTACTTTTTTTAACTTTTCTCGCTAAATAAAGGATTTTTCTTTAATACTGAGTGACAAAATTCCATCAATTTTTTTTAGTACAAGATGTGAGCCTCTGACTAGCGGCTTCGCAGCCAGCAAAATATGAAAGAAACACCTTTTTCCCTTACACATGCCAGATACCTACGCAGGGAAATCCTCCTTCAGTACTGGCTCCCCTACACCCCTGTGTTTCTTGAGAGCGCCCGACGGGCGGCGCGCCACCCGTTATGAATGAAAGAAACACCTTTTTCCCATATACCCCTACAACGCCAGGTGCCTCAAGTTGGGGAACCCTTTCGGCAGTCGCTCATGAGGGAAACCCCCAAGACCGCGCTGCCGAACCACGGCACTGGCTCCCCTTACACCCCTACACTCCTGTGTTTCTTGAAAGGTAGGGAGAACCTCACATCCACATGGGAAAAGAATTGAGTCGCTCTTCTGTCAGTGGTTCTTGCAACCAACCCATTTTCACTGGAACTTCATCAAGCCGTCCAGGCGCTAACCTTTTCCACATATGGCGCATTCCAGGAACGATTACCTTGGCAACGTGAAGTCCAATATCGGGACGAGTCTGATCTAAAACCAGCATTTCTAAACCTTTGTTCTCAACGATTTGTTGACAGAGCTTGACATCTTCGAGTAAATCATCACTTGCCATTTCACGATAATTGCCACTGACTTTAGCAGCAATTGTCTCGTCTGGAATTAAATAAGGTTGATCGCTTAAAGTTGCGGTTTTCCACCAATCTACCGCCAAGCGATCGGCTGATGGAGGATATTGAGTACTTCCATCAGCTTTTGCAAATAAAACGTTGGGTAAAATTTGGTTAACTTCAGTCAAGGCTCGACTAATAGCAATCTTGGCATCGAAATGAGCGCCATAACCCAAAACAATATCTTCTACAGAGCGATCGCTTCTTCGAGTAATAGCAGCAAACACAGGAATATTCAGATCGCTGGTAATATCTAAAACCCAAAGTTCCCGATTAATAGTTTGATAATATTGCTTCAGGCTTTGAAAATAAGGCTCGTCGAAACTATCTAAATTTACTTGCGGCTTTTGCAGAGAGTTATACCACCATAACGCAACAGCATCCCGTTCTACTAACTCCATCAACCCTTGCAGAATTGCTTCTTCAAGAGTATTTCCCGCCGCACATCCATTAGAATCAGCCCAACAGTCGGGTTTATAGTCCGGTCGATAGCCATAATAACAGTAAGCCGTTGGCAGATACTTAAATTCCTGATGAGTTAAAGACCAAACGGGAGTCCAGTCAATTTCTCTTTCTTCATCAAAAGGTTCAGGGACTTTTTGAAACCAGCCTTGACACTCAAGATTCCATTGCTCTCTAGTCTGATATTGCTGTTGGCTGAAGTTCATACAAACATTGGGATGGCTCGCCTTGTCCCCCATTTTTTGGTAACTACCTTTTTCTCTAATTTCATCTCCTTGAAATACCCCAGAATATCGTTCGATCGCTTCGCAAAAACCACTAGCCATAGCTTGAGAGTCAGTTCGACCTTTCCCTGCACTTCTACCACCCAAATTTTGGCGCAAACTAGCGCAATCGTCGAAAATACTGAGAAAATGATGTTTGGCAATGTAATTATGAGTTAATCGATTCCCAGGAATTTTATTTAGTTCTCGCACAACACCAGTTATGGGGCTAATATGATGTTGATATTTCCTGAGAGTTTCTTGTGGCGAACAAATACGGTGTCCTCCATCGACGGTAAAGGTTTTCTGGCGGTGTTCTAAAACAACAGGTAGGGGGTTGTTGGTTAACCCATTTACCATCTCCCCACAGGTAGAACATTGAGGACGCTTAACCCAGCTATGATTTTGAGTTTGCAGTGTGATCGCATCGTAAGCAATCAAATTGCTTTCTAATTGTTTATTTTCCCCTTGGACAATCCACTTAAACACCTCTGTGGCTACCATTCCTAATGCAGTTTGTACTGTAGATGGCAAAAATCCCAAAGGAGGAGTTAAAGAAGAAGAAATGTGCTTTTGTCTCTGAATAAACCCTTGAATCGGTTTATTATCTCGCAAACGTTGAGCTAAACAGTTCCAACAACCTGTTTTCTCAGGATTAAATAAAGGGCCAATCCAGACTACTGTCCCTAATGGCTTAACCAGCATCCAAGGAGATTGGGATTTTAAGGCTTGTTGATTAAACTTATCTAGCTCAGGATTGAGATAATCATCGGTTAAAACTACTGTCAAATCACCTTCGTCTGCTACTTGAATTTGGAGAGACTCAAGCACAGCAATTAAGTCCTTAGCAGGAACTGAACCATTAGCTTTTACTGCTACTTTAGTTGATCGCAATCTTTGATGGGCTACTGTGGGAGCAATATTGAGATGATGGCAGAATATGCCCAAGTGCGATGGGAGAGAGTTATCTTCTTGAACAAGATAGCCCTTTTGTTGCATTTGTAATAAAGCATATTGGGCTTTAATACTCACATTAAGAGCTTCTTGGAAGAAAGTGGTAGCTGACTGTAAAGATTTTGGGTCTTGCAGTAGCGACTGTTGAATGGTATCAATAATTTCGTCGATATTGCGTTCGCCATCGATTAAAGCAGCTAAACTACAAGACAGGTTATCGCTTAACCAAACTGCTTCTCTCTCGGACAACAAAAATACATTGTCTGGTTCTATCGTTTCAACAGAGTAACAAGAATTGAAGTGAGGTTTAGGTTGCATTGCTCGTTTTAGTTGTATGTAGAAAATTCAATTTATTGCTACATCATTTTAACCATGAATGTTTTATTAGTTTTCTTCCTAGCTTGACTTTATCCAAAAGATGAGCTTTTCTATGAGTTCTGAGATGAGTTTTATGAGATTTATAGGTATTTAACCAAGAACCTATCCCACTAATAAAATCCTTTGAATCCATATATGGATAGTCGCGAGGTCAATGAAGGAATCAAAATATACTTTTTGACGTTCCCATCGGACAACTAAACGACGATACTTACGTTGAACACAGCGCAAAACAACGTTCCTGTTGGAACCTTGGGACTGATATTTTAATCGGTCTGCCCCTATTTTTCTTGCTTTTCCTGACTCGTTTTGGTATTTGGGGTCTAATTCCTCGCTTACGTAAAGCGGCACGTTTAGCCTTTGAATCGTAACCTTTGTCAGTCGCTAACACCTTCAGCCTTTTACGTGGTCTCCCAGGTTTTAAAGTTTTAAGTTTTACTTTATCTAACAGTGGCAATACTTGCTCTCTCGAATGGACGTTGGCTGCAGTTGTACAGTTAGCCAAAGGCAACGGCTTAACTGACATCTTGCACCACCGTCTTGTTGCGAAAATATAAGCCCAAAAAGCTTGTTTTTTCGTAGAATGGGCATTGCTAACCAGCCCTTATTGAGAAGGTGCAAGATCTAAGTTAAGCCGTATCGCAAGTGGATTTAAACCGATCATTCAGGCATTGAAACTGAGTACAAATGTGAATTTAATACCTCGAATGGTCTTCAATTTTAAGCAGAATTCCGAATTGACAAAAGTAATTTAGTTTTAACCTGTCACGAATGGTGTAAGGGTTAATTAGGCGTATCTTTTTGGCGGAAAATATAGTACTTTTGAACGCGTTGAAAGGGCTGGGCTATGCTCTTGACCCAAGAACTGCGACAATTATCACAAGAGACTAGTACCGCAAGGCGGAAGTCAAAAGTCAAAAGTCAAAAGTCAAAAGTGTTATAAATCAAGGCTTCTGGCTGTTTGAAATGGTTCACCAGCGCTGCAGGAGGGTTTCCCTCCGTAGGCGACTGGTTCACCAGCGCTGCAGGAGGGTTTCCCTCCGTAGGCGACTGGTGAACCCGAAGGGTTGCTTTATTTACGTGCCCGCTGTACTAGTACAGCGCTGTTGAAATAACTATACAGGTAAAAATCTAGTTTACATATAGATGTTTCTCTACAGTCTCCTGTCTTCTGAGGAATTGTACTAGTACAACAAGGCAAAAGTAAAAAGTAAAAAGTAAAAAGAAAGAACCTTATTTTGTAAGGGTTTTAACTATTTCAGATGGGTGGTTTATTTACGCCGTGACGTACTAGGAAGGTAATTATGACGCTGACACCATCCGACAAAAAACAGCTAGAAATCCATATCCAAGAAATCGCCAAAATCCTTTATAAAAACACAGAAAGTAGCGAGATAGAAACCTTGGAAGGGATTGAACACTCAGTGCGATAGCGAAGCGCTGCTGCAAAGCGCAGATCACAAGTTCTCGAACACGTTAGCCCCAAAATCGCATTTTTTTTATTGCAGAAAAAACAGGAACAGAAAAAGGGCGTAAGAGAACTATAAGAAGTTGTGTTGGTGAGATTAAAATCACGAAAAAACAAGCTTCACGTTTGGGGTTGGGATGAACCCGGACAAAAACAAACAACCTTCAACCAGGTGTTGATTTCACTTACACTTATATAAGAAGTAGAAGGAGGGCTTATATCCTCGCTAGTTCAAAACCCCGACTTTGTTGAGGTGATTTATATCTACTATGGTATAACTCACACAATCAAAATTTTGTAAAGTCTGCCGGGGGAAGCTTCCGCCAGCGAGCTTTACGTCAATGCACAAGTCCTAGAGCCATCTGCCTTTTGTCTTATCAAGCGTGACATTTGCCTGTAACGTCTATGAACCTTGATTGTCTCTTTGAGATTATTGACCGCCTGTTGATTGAGAGCCACAATCGCCCCCTTAATTCCACAGAAAACCTGATTCTGCATGGCATTTGGCAGTATAGAACTTATAACCAAATAGCCATAGAGGCAGGTTATAGTCCCGGCTACTTTACCAATGTCGTTGCCCCAGAGTTGTTTGGGCGACTCTCCGAGGTCATTGGTCAGCGCGTAACCAAAAAAAACTGTCGGGTGCTGTTGGAGTCTTATGCCATCACCAAAGCAACCCCAGAGACAAAACCTTTGAGACAAGATCTGACGGGATTTCTCCCCACAGTTAACCAGAATACGTCACCTTGCTACCCCAGTGGCTCAGTTCCTCTTGACTCTCCCTTTTACCTCGAACGTTCTTTCCTTGAGGAGCAAGTTTATCAAGAAATTAGGAAACCAGGAGCGTTAATCAGGATTAAAGCTCCCAGAGAAATGGGCAAAACTTCACTGCTGCTGAGGATTCTTGACTATGCGAACCGCCAAGGCTACTGCACTATCAGCTTGAATCTAGAACAAGTCGAGCGGGCAATTCTGAGCGACTTGAATCAACTTTTGCGCTGGTTGTGTGCCAATATCGCCCGCCAGCTTCAGCGTCAACCGATGTTAGACGAGTATTGGGATGAAGATTTGGGAAGTAAAATTAGTTGCACCCTTTACTTACAAGAATATCTACTAGAGTCAATTAATACTCCCCTAATCTTGGCGTTGGATGAGGTGAACCATATTTTCGAGCATCCCCAAGTAGCTAAGGATTTTCTACCTCTGTTGCGTTCTTGGTACGAAGAAGCAAAAAGACTGCCCATCTGGCAAAAACTTCGTCTACTCGTGGTTCACTCAACAGATATTTATGTTCCTCTCGAACTTAATCAGTCTCCTTTCAATGTAGGGTTACCGATTCAGTTAGACAACTTCAGCCTTGAAGAGGTGCAGCAGTTAGCCCAACGTTATGGACTCAATTGGACAGATGGGGAAAAAGTCAGACAATTAATGGCAATGGTCGAGGGACATCCGGCACTAGTACACTTGGCACTCTATCATCTGGGTCGAAACGCGATAACTCTGTCGCAACTGCTAGAAACTGCTCCCACTGCTAGCGGAATTTATTCTCGTCATTTGCAGCGTCACTGGGCAACCTTGCAAAAACAGCCTGAGTTAGCACAAGCTTTTGATACCGTTCTGAATGCCAATGAAGCTGTTATCTTAGATCCGCTCCTAACTCACAAGTTAAGCAGTATGGGGCTGATTAGACAATTAGGCGATCAAGCGATCATAGGTTGTGAATTGTATCGGCGGTATTTTACGAAAAAGGGAGAGCAACATTTCATTAGACATCTCCAAAATAATAACATTCTCTGGTAAAAGAACATCAGAGAGCTTTTTTGACACAGAATCAGGAGCAACATACTGAACCACATCGAAAAGAATCCCAAAGAGACAAAGCAGTTAATTGGTCTGGAGTTTGAACAGTTACAACAATTAATCCAAAATGCGAAACGATTACATTATGAAAAACAAGTCGCCGCAGCCAATGCAATCTTCAAAGACTTAGAAAAGAAAACTTCGTGACGACGCTTGAGAATATACCAGGCGCTAATTCCACCAATGACAAACAGCGAAGTCTCCAATGTGGCAAACAACATATGGAGGACACTGTTTTTCATGAACGGGTTGGTCGGTATTCACGGCGGTTGGTGCGTTACTGAGCTAGGATAAAAAACAACATTAGATTTGGAAAACTGTATGGAAAACCGGATGCTTTCTGAAGATTTCCGAGTATATGTAGGTGAGGGGAGTGTTATCAATCATCCCGCACCGGGCTACGAAGAGCGCATTTTACCAACGGTCAATCGCTATCAAGGCAATGATGGAGGTTATATTGCAATTTACTCCCGCAATCCTAGTCAGGGCGTTTACAGCGTTGGAGACGACATTTATGTCATTGGACAAATTCGTTTACAAGGAAAATACATTGGCAGAATTCTTCACCCTGCTGGCTATGAGGAACAAGATATCAGTGCTGTAGAGGAGTTTAAGCGACTGGCAGACGAAAATTTATCCGTTTGTTAGAGAGACTGTTGGGCGGGAGGTGATACGGGAGGATGGTTTGGTATTTCTTAGGTAGTCATGCTGCTGGATAAAAAAACCTATATAATCATTGCCACTTAAGACAATCAACTCACAAGTTTTTTTTGAGTGTTGATTGCATCAAAGGCAAATATGACCCCTTCAAGCGCCAAGAGTTTGATTAACTCAGGCATTGCCGTGATTTCATTACTTTTTGATTCTACCTCGACTGGTTCTTTGAATCAATCCTCGCTCTACAATATAGGCACTAACCAACATAATTGCTGGATGGGGAGTACTATTGGGGTTATCGTCCTCTCTTTGATACGAACCACGCAAAACTTTCCCATCAGTGGCTATGGTTTCCCCTGGTAATGGCTCAATCCCAAAAAATCTGGCAAGGCAGGCGGAGTATTGCCGATAATCCAAGTGCAACAGCACACGACGGATTGTACTGTAGGATGGCAACCTGTTTTTCGGAGGTTGAAACAGTGTTATTAATTCATCTGTGTATGCTTTCAACCAATCACCCATTGCCAAGAATCCCTTGTTACCTGCTGTGATCGCCAATGTAAACAGGGCAAGACACAGCGCTTGTGTATGGCGTTGACCATGACTGCGATGCGGGTCTGGTAACTCCGCAAAAGCTTCTAGGATGGCTACTTTGGGCATCACAAAAGTCTATGTAAATGTTAACCACAAAGTTTATCATCAAGCACTACTTTTGAGAATGAAATAGCCCTGCTCTCAGGATACTTTGCATCCAAAATATAGATAACCCGCAACTTGGGTTATTAAAACTAATGCTTGCTCAAACCCATGAAAATTTGTCACAGTAAGAAGTAGGAGTTTATAAAAGCGCTCTTTCTAACTCCATTTATGAATATGACGCAAACTTTTGAAACTTCAACAAGTGCAGACTATTATGTTCGTGCTGCTAAACTAGCAGATGTTCAAGCAGCAGGCAGTTTGCTCCAACACATAGAAAAACATACAATAGCTCTCTTTTACTCTGATAACAAAGTTTATGCAATAGATAACCGTTGTCCTCATATGGGCTTTCCTCTTCAAGGCAGCACATGTAAAGATGGAATTGTGACTTGCCCTTGGCATTATGCCCGCTTTGATCTCGCTAGTGGTGGAACTTTCGATTCTTGGGCAGATGATGTACGTGCCTACGAAGTAAAAATAAAAGATGGGTTCGTATGGGTAAATTTGTCTCCCCAAGTTGACTCTCACCTACATCAACGTCAGCGGCTTCAAGATGGCTTAGAACAGGGCATTTCTCTGGTTATTGCCAAATCTGTCATTGCCTTGCTAGATATGGGAGCAGATGCTACTGAACCATTCCAGATAGGATTGGAATTTGGAACTCGTTATAGCAAGGAAGGTTGGAGTACAGGTTTAACTATCCACACTTGTATGATGAACCTACTGCCTTACTTAGATGCAGAAGATCGGCCTCGCGCTCTCTATCAGGGACTTTCCGCAGTCGCCCGTGATAGTGCAAGTGCGCCGCCTCACTTTGTTGTTCACCCATTGCCCAATTCTACTATTGAGTTGAATAGTCTTAAGGGATGGTTTCGCTCCTTTATCGAGCGGCGCGATCGTGAAGCAGCAGAACGCTGCTTGGTGACGGCGATTCGCTCGGGTGTAGACAGACAGCAAATTGCAGATATGCTATTTACTGCTGCTACTGACCACCGCTATATTGATGCTGGTCATACACTGGACTCTATTAACAAGGCTTTGGAAGCTCTTGATGCTGTAAATTGGCAAGGCGCAGAGTCTGTTCTAGCAAGTCTCATTTCTGGTTTAGCGAACGCCTCTCGTATGGAAGAATCCAATTCCTGGCGTTACCCAGTGGATTTAGTAGAAATTCTAGAATCGGCTTTTGAGCGGTTACCTGTAGTTTTGTCAGAAGGACAACTGCAGTGGGGAACTTGGTTAGGTAGAGATGAGTTGGTTCCTATTCTGTTAGGTGAGGATGCCTTTGCAATCGCTGATGCACTTTTGACAGCTTTAAGAGACGGTTGCACCCCAGAGCAACTCATAGGAGTTGTGACTTACACCGCAGCCCTCCGCGTTGCTCGCTTTCATACCAACAATGATCATGGAGATTGGGATACGGCACACCATCCCTTCACTTTTGCCAATGCGGTACATCAAGGATTACGACGAGTTCCGTCATCAGAATTACTCAGGGGTGTGTTCGATGCCGCAATGAGCGTGTATCTCAATCGCTTTTTAAACGTGCCACCAGCAAGACTCCCAGAACCAAAAGATTTAGCTGAGAATCCAGAAGAGATACTTGAGCAATTGCCGGATTTATTAGATCGTCAGCAGCAGGTAAATGAAGTAAGTCAGTTGGTTGCCCAGTACCTTTATAGTGGCGGCTCTTCTGAGCGACTGATGGCAATGTTGGGTAAATTGATGCTGCGGGAAAACCGAGACTTCCATGTGATTCAAGAACTAGAAGCAGCATTTCGCCAGTATTCGTTGTTGGGTGATACTTCAGTTGGTGTGAACGTACTAGTTGCTGCAGCCAGGTATCTTGCTTCTCACTCACCGACGATGCGAAGTCAAGCACAAACATATCAAATGGCTTATCGGTTGCACAGGGGCGATCGCCTATTTGAGGAGTAAATGTCGGAATTGCTTAAGTAGCCCTCTGTGGCATAACTGGGATTATGAAGACGCGAGATCAAAGAGGGTTTGATGACTGATATAGCGATTCAGGGCAAACGCATCTAAATTTTACAAAAATACATTGACAAAAAGCGAAGCTTATGAAGCAAATGAAATTATCGGATTTAAGCGCGATTGCGCGGAGCGCAGACGCCTAAAGGCGTATCGCTTATTTCTCATCTGAGTAAAATAATCGTGAAAGCACCCCTAAACGATATTAACCATTAGGTTGATTAGATGTAGGAAACCGCAAACAAGGCGATTTTGAAACCACATTATGGCTCTTGGCAACTTTTGGTGATCTTAGTTGGGGTAAGGCAGAGGGTTGGGATGAACCCGGACAAAAACGGACAACCTTCTACAAAATCCTCACTAAAAACGACGAACAGGCGCGCATTTTGAGGCGGTTATTGACGATATTCTCAACAACAAAACAGATCAACCGCCTCAAAATGTGAAGTCTGCCGGGGGAAGCTTCCCCCGGCAGACTTCACGAAGACGGTTGTCCGTTTTTGTCTAGGAAAAATGTAGCGGCAGAGGGGAAAGGGAAGAAAATGTCCGAAGTTATTGCTGTACAAGGATTACAAATTTTCTGCCTTCTGCCTTCTGCCTCTGCCTTAAAACGCGTTTCTGTCTTGATCACCAAAATCTGACAAGAACCATAATGTGGTTTCAAAAATAGCTTGAAAGCATTTTGAGCGTTTACGTTTGCAGTTCACTACACCCTGATGACGACTGAATCGGTTGCACACTCAGGCGATAGCCGAGATTGTGCAAAATAAGGCTGATGGTTCGCAGTTCCGGGTTGCCTTCAGGGGACAATACCCGGTAAAGATTCTGGCGATTCAATCCCGTTTTTTCCGCAAGGTTCGTCATTCCCGAACGGGCTTCCACCACGTTCCGCAGCGCTTCCAGAAAAAACGCCAAATCTCCATCCTGCTCGTACTCTTCAAGAGCAACGTCCAGGTAAGACTTTGCCATTTCCGGGTTCAGCAGCTGCTCAAGCACAACCTCGTCATGGTTTCTCAGTTTCCTGTTCATCCTGTTCCTCCTGATAAACCTGCCAATATCCCTTAGCCTTTTCTATGTCTTTGTCCTGACTGTCCTTGTCGCCGCCACACAGGAGAATCACCAGATAGTTTGCAGATTCTCCAAAGTAAACGCGGTAGCCACTGCCAAAGAAAAACCTCAATTCAAAAACGCCAAAGCTAACCGACTTACAATCCCCGTAATTACCTTGTTTGAGCCGCTCTACGCGCCGGATGATCCTTGAACGGATCACATAGTCTTTCAGGCTTTCCAGCCATTCGGTGTAAGGCTCCCTGCCGTCTTCGGTCGCATAGACTTTCAAGGTTTTCTTACGAACGATATCAGCCATATTTTAATTATCAAAAATATCATAAAAGCGACCAAACGTCAAGAATGTGCCTGATGTTACTGTGAACAATGGAGGTATTGTTCACATACAATTCATACTCAGTAAATACTAACGGCACGCTAAGCCGAATACAAGCAGCTTGTCGATATCAAAAGTAATACTGAGCGAACGTACACTAATTCGGATTTTTCTAGAGTTAAACGCATATATTCATCCAATAATCAACCTTTACTGTGCCACTTTAAAGTGCGTTTGCCCTGGAAGATATCAAGACGGAGTGCGAAGCCTTCTCTTCTCAGTAGCAAAGACGCTGCTTTGTAGCTTGCTTCCCCGAAGGGATACGAGAGGCTTGTCAGCGTCAAAGATTACACCTATATCAGAAATAGAAAGAGTGAGCGTGGGTGGGTTGTATAGATTATGCACCGTCACTAAAGCTGTCATTACAACCATTACCAACTGTTACCCGTTTTATGAGAGTATAGTCTTGGGTAGAAATGTGGTCATCTAGTCCGTCTACTCTTAAGCGCAAGCCGCAGATCAACTTATCTGTCTTGGTGACTCTCCTTTCAACTTCCCATCCCAAGACAGTACGGCATAATTCTAATACATCAGGGGAGAAGTTCTTATGAGAGTTGGGCTTGTCGCCAACTTGTCGGCAGTAGTGATTGTATGAACCAAATAATGTGGTGATGGCTGCTCCGTTTTCACCCTCATGGCGATCCCACCCAATGGGTGTTTCTGACATTGGATCGTAGATGACGTGGTTGTTGAGCCAAGCGGCGATGGAATCAACCCGGATGCGGTTCTCCCAAAACTCTAGAGTGCATTCGGGAATTTCTTGCAGTCCCAACACTACGCTCTTGACGCGTTCATCTGAGATACTAAGTACATAATTGGTAAACGCTGCCAATTCTGGCTCAAACTCTGCTTCTAAGTTACGTCGCGCCTGAATCGCCACAGGGTTGTTACACGGAACGGCAATTACCCGTCGCTTTACACGACTTGCCGAGTCACCGGTAAAGATTGGGAGGTTGGAGAGTACCAGTACCATGCCATCATAACGGTATTGAAAAGCTTTCTTACCTTTTTCTTCTGCCCGAATCAAATCTTCTCCAGTTAGCGACAAGAATTTACCCAATTTACCAGTTTGTTTGTCCTCATCTGGAAACAGTACTAAGCGCTTGCAGTAGGCGTTCGCACTCTCAAATCTGTTGCTACACCAATCTTCTAAAGATGTTGAGAGAACATTGTTCACACCGATTAAGCTCGTGACTAACCGGGCAAACGTACCCTTACCTGTGCCACCCAATCCAATCAAGTGTAGGAATTTTTGTAGATCGTAGCGTCCCTTTAAGACAGCGTTACAGTAGCAAATTAATAGTTCTTTTATCGCTTCATTACCATTGGTAAGATGATTTAAGAAAGTATCAATGCTTGACCAGTTGGTAGCTGTGGGGTGGTATTCTCGTGGCAGTTGCCAGGTGAGACGGTATCCGGGGGCGTGAGGCAGTAGTTTAAGAGTGGCAACCTCAAGCACTCCGTTGGTAAATGGTAATAGCTTTTTAGGCAATGGCTCACACCACTTACGCTCAATCATTTGATGACGGAGAATTTTAACGATGTTGCTGATGTAGCTGGGGGAGCCATATCCTTCTATACCCTTACTATTGAGGATTTGATAAATGATAGACTCTATAAACTCATTCGTTTCTGGTGACCAACAACCGGGTAAATCTGCTTCATATCGCATCCACTGCCCAATTTCGTTGTTGTATGCGAGGAGATTGCAGTACTCTTCTGCTATTCTACGCGCTACCTTGTCTGCTGGTGGGATTTTTTGAGTACGTTCCTTTTCGCTAGTAAACAGCTTTTCAAGACGGGCGATCGCCTTTTGGTATGCCGCATCAAGTGCTCCACTACCGTTGTTTACTACAAAATCATCCAACCCCTTTCCATCCTCTGCTTTCCACAGCATATCGTCAGAGGAGCATAAGGCTGCATTTAAAGCAAGTTTTAATTTTTTCTTGCCACCGGCTACCGATATCTTAGCTTTTTGTTTTTCGTCACGGTCAAACGCAAAAAGCCATCTACTACCTTCAGTAGCAAAGCGCTCTAAGTCGCTAATGAGATATGGTTTTACATATCTGTCAAGATCGTCTTTATTTTTAGCTCCACAAGTACAACCATACAGCGCAATTGTCAGGTATCCGTTAGACAAACCGCACAAACCTTTTTTTCCTCCTTCAGTAGCGACTCTCGGAATATCAATATCTTTAACCCACTCCCAGAAACTACCTGACATAGGCACTTCGATACCATGTTTATTGCCTATCCGCTTTCTCAATTCTGGTGGGATCGGCGGAAGGAATGCCCGATCCCCGTTCCCTTTAGGTGCAAGATATCTATATGATCGTTGCCGCTCTTCATCCCAGAGACTAACTACAGCTTGCCATATGCTACCATCTTCATTCATGAGAAATGCCGCGTACACAGGTTCGTTTGAGAAATGCCCGAATCGCTTAAACTCCCAACCCATAGCGTCATGTATTGGGGTGCTTACATCATGCCCGTCATTAAACTCCACATCCTGGTGGAACTTGATACAGGCATCAAAGAGTTCTGGATCTATGCCGCTACCTTCAATAAATTGAAGACGTGTACACAACTTGAACTTGTCAAAACTCTCAAATTTGTTGCGTTTCCGTGGGGTGAGTAAACTTGTAGTGATAATCATCCTACACCTCCTACAACCAAGTCAGCTAACATAACAAGCGCCGCATCACTTTCATTCGTCAGAAGGCATAGAGCAATGAAGTCTTGGGCTTTGCCCAGGAGCAATTGCGGAGAAGTATTCGTCAAAAAACATCTACGCGCTATATCGTAGGTTTGAAATAAAGACAATTTATACCTCGTGCAGAGCTTCGGGATTGTTCTTTCTTTTAAAGGTGAGCTTCTATACCAATAACGGAAGTTTATATTAATACATATTACCTTCTGCACCCCGCAGCCTGCCTCATGCCGTTCTCTTAAAAATTCTTCTACTTCAAGGATTTCTATGGCGGGAGTGAAACCGTGGCTTCTAATCACTAACTGTAGTCCATGTAGTCTGTGTAATTGAGCGTTTTTTAAATCCGATGCGACAGGTATCAATCTAGAGAACAGCGTCACTACAAAGTTGGTATGACTTGGAACTCCTGGTTTGATTCGTTGCATTATCCTCTTAAGTTGTAAGCCGCAGCCCTTTTTCGCTTGCCCTGACAACTGGATATCAACTGCAAAAGATGGTAAAATAAGGGTGTTTTTCAATTATATTGCTCTTGTCTATCCTAGTTTGGGAAAGGTTAAATGAACAAGGGCTGCTTTTTTCTGAAGTAAAATGATACGTTGATTTAAAGAATTCGTCAAAGACAAAAAGCTTTGAGCTATGCTGAAGCAGAAAGCCGCCCCATTTTAGGAAACTTCATTTCTCCAAAGTTTTGCCAAAGATGGCTTAAAGCCGCAGCCTGAGTAAAAGTTGGAATGTTCAGCTTTGAATGTGACTGTGACAATTTTGATACCAACTCTTTTAGCTTCTTCTAGGAGAATCTTAACCAAAGCTGAACAAATCCCTTGACGCTGGTAATCCGGATGAACTATAATATTCTGTCATATTACGGCTTGTGGTAGGGTCAGTTGAGTGATCGGCGCGTTGCGTAGTATACAATCGCCAAGAAAACCAAGGTTTCTGCGGTCTTAATCGCGTCATCAAGCTGCTGGATCTGAAGTTGAAGACAGATCTTTGTAACTTCCTCAGTTGGAGAGTTTTTTGATGGTCGTCCCCGTCCAACATGACGAGTTGAGTGAGTGATCTCTTCTGTAATCATGGTGGAGATGAAATCTTTGACACGATAGCGTTGGAGAATGTTTTCTACTTTATTGGCTCAGATGCTCTCGATCCGCTTCTGGTTTGGCCGCTAATTTATTGAGAGCCGTTTGAACACTATTAATGCGTTGCTGTTGCCCACGTATCATTGATACCGCAAGGCTTTGGGAATAAACTACCAAGTAACGTTCGTGCCAGCGTACCCACTTAATCAACTTACCAGCAGACATAGGGCAATCTCAGGTAATCCAAGGAAAGGATTGATGGCAATTGCAAATACGTAGAAGTCGAGGGACAAATCGTCCTGAATAAACTCGGTGATGTGCAACTGCCCCAACCCAAGGTGACTGCCACAACGATGGCCAACTCTTTACGCCCTCCGAGGATTTAAGTATGTCACGTTATCTAAACTCGGAGCAGCAGGAACGATTTGACCGCATCATCAATGATTTCGATAATGAAAGAACTGTATCTTAACCTAAAAATTTAGTAAGTTGTTATATTTTTTCTAAAAGGTAATTTTTTATGAGACAATCTGATTCACTCTTGATTAAACTCCGTAAGTATTATTTTGCTTCAGTTGTTGGCGGGGCTGTTGGTGGATTTACTTACGCTGTACTATCATCTTATAATCCACAAATTGTAATGATTGGAGCTATCATCGGTGGACTTAGTTATAGCAGTGCTGAAGTTGTAAGTCTGCTAGGCAGGACTTTATGGCAGAGAGTATTATTGTGGGTAACAACGGTAATTGTTATCAGTAATCTAATTCATTTACTAGTACCATCACTTGATTTTGTTTCTCTATTACGTTTCGTTCCTTTTGCTCCTAGTTGTCTAATAAACTCTCTATATCACTATCTAAATCGAATGCGACTTATTTCATCAAATAGGAATGATACTAAAAGAGATTAGTGATTGTACGGAATATCTTTTAGACTCGTTTCCAGTACCAATGTGCGACAACATTCGGCTCTTTAATGTGAAATTAATAACTGTACGTTCGCTCATTTTTGAAAGGAGAGAGGAATTAATGCCTGACGGAATAAGGAAAAAAAAACCATGATCAAGATCTGCTCGTACTGAACCATGTAATACGTGGGAAAAGCTTTGGGGGGGGATTAGCGGTGTATTACATGGAGATAAGTCCATTCCCTTGTCCGTGTATTATATGGTAATTCCTCTGAAATATAGTCCGACTGTTGCAGGGTCAACCGAGTTCCCATTTTGGTCCTTAACCGCCCAATGTAGGTGTGGACCAGTAGAATGACCTGTGCTTCCCATCAAACCGATCACTTCTCCTTGCTTTATAGATTGTCCTTGATGGGCAATAAAGGCATAACATACTACATGGTAGTCATGGGAGTAAAAAGAATCGAATGGTTATATCTCAAAGTAAAACTTCAAGAATTGGCAGTTTGTAAGGCAGATGTGATGTCTGCATACAATTTAATTATTCATCAAAGATGTACGAGATTTGAAAAAGATAAGCAATTAGAATGCTTATCTTTATAACAGTTCTCAGTTGACTCACACTATGATAAATTTAGAATTGCTATGTCCAGGTGTTTTTGATGAAAGCATACTCAAATGACCTACGTCGAAAAATTATTAACTCTTATCTGAACGCAGAAGGCTCATATCGAGAACTTGCGCTTAAATTTGATGTTAGCCTGAGCTTTATTCAAACATTAATCAATCGTTATCAAGATTTAGGTAGAATTGAACCATTACCACACGGAGGTGGTCAAAAGGCGAAAATCAATGCTAAGCAATCAGAAATATTAAAAAAACTCGTAACAGATAACGACGATGCAACTCTCGAAGAGTTATGTGGACTATTTGAGTCACAAACCCAGATTAAAGTTAGCCGAGCCACAATGGGAAGAATGTTACAGAAGCTGAATTTGAGGCAAAAAAAATCTCTAAAAAAGACAAAAGCTAAGACATGATATTGAGGAAATTATCTGTTCATTTAACATTAATAACTTGGTGTTCGTGGATGAATCAGGAGTAAATATTGCGTTTTTTGTGGCTGTATGCTAAAGCTACAAGTAGAGAAATAGCACATATTGAGAATCTTTAAAACACTTGCGAGAATGACCGCAAAAACATGGTAAAAATGTGACAATTGTTGACGCGAGTAGGTATTGTCGCAGCAGTTTCTCGACACTGGTTGAAGTTTTTCATCTTTTTGTGAAAATCATTCACCGCCGTATCGAGAGATGAAATTTCACCTACTTCTTATTAAGGATAGAAATAAATTTAATAAAAGTATTCAAAATAGAAGTTATATCATGTTCGGTTAAACACTTATAATAATGTTTGTAGTTGCGCTGTCTTTTATTTATAACTCATTTACCGAACATGATATTAAACTTACCGCATAATCAACATTTAAATATTAGTTATGTATTCTTGAATACTTGTGAAAATTCCGCGTCTGTCGTTCGCCTTTACATCATTTTTGAAGATGTATACCAAGAATTACAGCAGTACTTGAGGGAAAAAAAGTGGTTAGTGCAGGCTGGCTGAAATAACTTACCAGTAAATCTCAAACCAAAAGCTTGATATATAAGGATTTCATTATGAGTGCCTTTTGACTTTTTACTTTTGCCTTGTTGCATTAGCCCTTTTCTTACTTCGGAATAATCGAAATCCCGCCACTGCGCTCTAACACAGCATACTTGATCTGCTCCATGCGCTCCAAGCCTTGTAATTCACGGGCTGCGGTCAGAATATCATCCTCATCCACGCGTGCCTTTGCCATGCGGTCTTTTAGTGGGCGACCTTCTTCCACAATGATTAACGGCACGCCATCAATGAACTTTCCGATTTCCGGTGATTGCTGCTTCCAAAGCGACAGTAAAATATCTATTCCTACTAAAGTAAGAATGACGAGAAACCCATTTGTCAGCGAGTAATCATTTCCAATCATGGCGTTCTGGGTAGCTTCGCTAACAATCAGCAGCAAGATAAAGTCAAATGTGGTGATTTGCGCTAGCGATCGCTTCCCCGCAACGCGAAAGAGAATAAATAAGAAGAAGTAAACAGCAACGGCACGGAGAACAGCATCCACAACAAGCTCCTCACATTTATAATTAAGGATAAACTAACTGATTAAATGATATAGGTGATCCCGTTTCGAGACCCACCGAACCCGATAACGCACCGATTTTATCTGGCTGCATGTAGAATGTAACCGCAGTGGGTTGGTCTGCTTTCGGATGAGAAAAGGTGTATATCAAACGATCTGATTGCGCCTCAACGCTTTTTGGCTCTGGTGTAACTTGCTGAAGTTGAACGTTTTCTATATAATCGCGCTTGAACCAAACTCGAATTTCATCTGCATGCTCTGAATTGGGGTTAAAATGTATCCGGAGTTTGGTCTGCGACTGAAATCGTTCAAACCGTTCATATTCTACCCACAGGGGATCGGTTTGCTTACCTGCCTTGGCGTTGCTAAGCAGCCCAGTTCCGAACACTCCCAGCAATCCTGCTAAAGTGGCTAATGCCATAACGAACCAAGCGATGCGTTGGATAAACCACACTCGCTCCTGATAATCGAGATCCTGCTCAATTTCTAAGTCTCCCACTCGCTTTAAGTTTGCCATTGTTCCATTATTTCACTGCACACGAGTGCAGCGAACCATAATTTTGTAAAAGACTCAACCTACACATAAACTGTACTGGTTTGGATATTATAAGCGTCGTGCACGATCAAAATAAAGAAAAAAGAGGAGTGAGTTTGATGAGTCGTCGGCTATTGGTAACTGGTGGTGCGGGGTTTATTGGTGCAAATTTTGTACATCACTGGTGTCAGGCTTATCCTGATGACAGGGTGGTGGTGTTAGACGCTCTT
The DNA here is from genome assembly GCA_937873135.1 of uncultured Scytonema sp. Classification (GTDB taxonomy): domain Bacteria; phylum Cyanobacteriota; class Cyanobacteriia; order Cyanobacteriales; family Nostocaceae; genus Rhizonema. Next base: position 42,670 of record CALMVQ010000103.1, read on the forward strand.
ACCTACGCAGGAAATCGTCGCAATTTGACTACAGTAGAAGGAAGGGAGAATTTTTGTTTTGTGCAGGGGGATATTTGCGATCGCTCGATTGTAGATCAGATCCTCCAATCAGAAAATATCGATACAATCGCCCATTTTGCGGCTGAATCTCATGTTGATCGCTCGATTTTAGGTCCTAGTGCTTTCGTGCAAACAAATGTTGTCGGCACTTTCACGTTACTCGAAGCTTTTCGTCAACATTGGGGAGTCAACTCCAAACCACCTACTTATCGTTTCCTGCATGTTTCTACTGATGAAGTCTATGGAAGTCTAAGTCCCGATGACCCAGCTTTTAGTGAAACTACAGCATACGCTCCCAACAGTCCATACTCAGCGTCTAAAGCAGGTAGCGATCACTTAGTCCGTGCTTATTATCATACTTACGGAGTGCCAACTTTAATCACAAACTGCTCTAATAATTACGGTCCCTATCAGTTTCCAGAAAAGCTCATTCCTCTAATGTGTATCAATACCTTGATCGGGAAGTCATTACCCGTTTATGGCGATGGCAAAAACGTTCGGGATTGGCTTTATGTCGGCGATCACTGTCGTGCTTTGGATGTGGTGATTCATTCCGGTATACCTGGTGAAACCTACAATATCGGTGGTAACAATGAAGTAGAAAATATCAACCTTGTGCATCTGTTGTGCCATTTGATGGATGAATTCGTACCCGATTTACCCGTGCGTCCCTCAACAGATTTGATTACTTTTGTCAAGGATAGACTTGGACATGACCGCAGATATGCAATCAATGCCACGAAGATTAAAAATCAACTTCATTGGACGCCTTCTGTAACGATCACAGAGGGTTTACGTTTAACCGTTGAATGGTATTTACAAGAGCGCGATTGGTGGGAACCGTTGCTATCTGAGGAATATCAAGCTTACTATCGAAAGGTTTATGCCCCTATTTAGTATCAGACGACAACAGAGAAATATGTACATACATAGTCTTTGCTGAGGTAACATCCAGTCATATCAGGTTTGGTTAATGAGAGTGATAGTTCCCGCGATCTCTGAACCCCTCCCCGCAAGCGGGGAGGGGACGTAAAGCACAGCTTTACTGGGGTGGAGTTGACATTTAAGCAAATGCTTATCTATAATAAAAGCAGTTAAGTTTTTACTTAAATATAATGATACTAATAGTACGATTCTGATTTTGTTAAGCCGCAGAACTATCGATCAAAAATGCCATTCTGTTAGGGACTGGGTACTATGAGTAGATCTACTGCTAGTGCCGATGTTTTTGCGGCGATCGCAGATCCAACAAGAAGGGCGATCTTGGATCGGTTGCGTCATGGAGAGCAACCAGTTAAGCAATTAGCTGAGCCTTTTGCGATGAGCTTGCCAGCGATTTCTCAGCACTTGCAGGTTCTTTGTGAAGTTGGCTTAGTTCAAATGCGCAAAGCAGGGCGACAGCGCCTGTATCGGTTAAACCCAGAACCCCTGAAGCAGATATCCGATTGGATTGCCCACTACGAGGAGTTTTGGCAGGAAAAACTGGATGCCCTTGGTAACTATTTGGAAGAGAATTCATGAGCCTAAACTTAGAGATGGAAGTTTTTTATCCCTATCCGCCACAAAGGGTTTGGCAGGTACTTACCAACCGCAGTGCCCTTGCGGCATGGCTGATGGAGAATGACTTTGAGCCGCGTCTGGGACACAAATTCCAATTTCAGTACTCGGCACTACCAGAACTCAGTGTCAGCATTGATTGCGAGGTGATTGAACTGGATGAACCAAGACGACTTTCCTACACTTGGCTTGACAGCATGATGATTCAACCTTCGATTGTTAGCTGGATTCTAGCGCCTGTGGATGGCGGTACTCTCCTTCAACTTCAGCATAAAGGATTGAGGCATGATGTAGAAACGTTGTCTGCAACACCATATAAACTTCGTCCTACCCACTCTTGGCAGAGTCAATTGATGAACGAGTCACTGCCGCCAATTCATCGCACCACTACCCTCCAAATACCTGTTGGTAAGTATGAGATGTTAGATAGTGTCATCCTGAGTTCCTTTCTCAATGGTGGGTGGAAGTACAAACTTAATGAAAAACTGTCACAAATTTTAGCTGGCGTTACAACAGATAGGTAATTAAGTCGGCATAAATTTAATAGCACGTTCTACGTGGCAAGCAACTGCGGTTACAATTGAAGCGATAGAAGCACTCAAATCTAGAATGGTAGGCGTCTGAGATCAACTGTCAATCATTGAGTAGTGGCCAAACACTCCGGTATTGTACTTTAAGCTAGTGAAAACTAAATTTAAAAGTATCCAAGTCTATTGGCACTAATCTCAATGCGTCAATCTTCAAAACGTTTCCCACTGCTCCGTACTGCCTTTGTTTGTGGAGCGCTCGCCTCCTCTGCTATTTTTTCTGTATTGACTCCTAGTGCATGTCATTCCGTTCGTGCCCAGTTACAAGATAGTCCAAAAGCAGTCGTCGATGAAGTCTGGCAAATCGTTAACCGCCAATATGTAGATGGCACATTCAATCACGTTGACTGGCAAGCAACGAGACAAAGTTTGTTAAGCCAAAACTACACAACCCGCGAACAGGCTTACAACGCGATCCGAGAAGCTCTCAAAAAGCTTGGTGATCCTTACACTCGGTTTCTCGATCCCAAAGATTACCAAACCCTTACAGAGCAATCAATTGATGGGCAATTGTCTGGAATTGGCATTCAAATCGAACAGAACCAAAAAACCAAGCAGTTGGTTGTGGTGAAAACTGTAGAGAATTCCCCGGCACTCAAAGCAGGGATCAAAGCTGGAGATCGGATTTTAGCAATTGATGGGAAATCGACTCAAGCAATGAACGTAGAGGATGCTTCCAAGCTGATTCGCGGTAAGGCTGGCATACCTGTTGTTCTTAGAATTGCGCGGGATGGGCAAAGCGTCTCTAACTTCAAGGTAACACGCGCAAATATTGAAGTGCCAAAAGTAACTTATAATTTCAAGCAGGAAGGCTCTAGACGCATTGGCTATATCCGCTTGGCAGAATTTAGTGCGAACGCACCAGAGCAAATGCGTCGGGCAATCCAGACGCTCAATGCTAAGCAAGTTAACGGATTTGTGTTGGATTTACGCGGCAATCCTGGGGGACTTGTGATTTCGAGCATTGAGATTGCCAGGATGTGGCTGGAGAATGGTGCGATCGTCCGCACAGTAGATCGTGTGGGCGGTAAGGAGGAAGTCAAAGCTAATCACACAACCCTAACTAAACAACCCTTGGTTGTTTTGGTAGATGGTAATTCGGCAAGTGCGAGTGAGATTCTTACTGGTGCCCTCAAAGATAACAAAAGAGCAGTCGTTGTTGGCAGTCAAACTTTTGGAAAAGGGTTAGTTCAGGAACTTCGCAAACTCTCGGATGGTTCTGGCTTGGCAGTCACAATAGAACATTACTTTACACCAAATGGCACAGATATTAATCATAAAGGAATTAGGCCTGATGTCAAGATAGATTTGACACAAGCCCAGCAACGGCAGCTTGGAACTAATCCAACTTTAATCGGCACTCAGTCCGATCCTCAATATGCACGTGCGATCGCAGTCTTAACAAGTCGCCAAGTCTCCACGACGACAATCCATCCTAAGTTGAGAAAGTTATGAAAGCTAATAGTGATCTTCTCAAAAGAGTGATGGAACGATAACAACCAGAAAATCAAAGTTTGGGAAGATTGCAGACATGAATGTTTCTGCTCAAAACAATCTTCCCATAGCTGACAGCAGTTTTCACATTAGACATCTCCAGTAAGGGCGAGGAAAGTTGTTCGCCCTTACCAAAAATTTCCACAAACGAATAATTAATTATCGAAGAAGTCTATTGATGGACTACATCACTTATGTACGGTACGGCATCGACGTTCCTAAAGGTTCTGTGTCCCGCCTCAATCCTTAACCTGCAATTCAATAATTTGACGAGTACTACTGGACATCACAAATTATACAGCTTTTCAAGCAGAATGCTGAGATTATCTCCTCAATCTAAAGATTAATGTCTTTGTGTATTTTCACGGTACCCAATTATAGCGCTTTTCAGTTGCATCTCATACACTCTCGGCCTCACCTCCAACCTAACGGGCACCTCTCTCCAAGTCTGGGGGAGAGGGCATTATGTATGTGACTCAAGCGATAAATAGTATAATTAACCCATTTATAGGACTCAGTACAAACCTGACATTTATCGTGCTTGACATTTAAGCAAATGCTTATCTATAATCTAAATAGTTAAGTGTTTACTTAAATGTGATGATGATACCGATAATACGATTCTGGTGTTGTGAAGCCACAGAACGATAAATCAAAAATGCGATTCGGTTAGGAATTGGGTGCTACTCGTCTGTGATCACGCGAATTTCGATTTGTTCCAAATTGGAAGCTGAGGGCATGAAACCCAAATAATTTTAAATATTCAGAGAATCAAACATGGATACACAAACTTTTACCGACACAAACATCCAAAAGTGGTTGGATATTGCCCAATTGCCAGAAACACAAATTATGCCACTGGCTGAACCAGTCCCGCAAGGCTCAATTCATCGCTTAAAAATGGCTGCTGGTACTATCATTCCAATTCATATTCATCCCTGTGACGAATATGTCTACGTCTTGAAAGGCACTATAGAAACTAACGAACACAAATGTATGCAAGGAACATTCTGGTTTACGCCTGCACATACAAAAAATGGTCCTCACAAAGCAATTACTGAAGTGGAAATTTTGACTATTCGTCTTGGTGCAATGGGAGTGTTTGAGCAAGGAGAGGTGTAGGGAAGATGATAATTACTCATAGCAAAAATAAGGGTATTTTCGATTAAGAAAAAAATAAATTATGAGAGGATGTAGAAATGAATTTTGCTAAAAACAACATTCCTATAGTTATTCAAAAATCAGAAAAAGGAAATGTAAATTTTGATATTTATTCTCGCTTGCTAGCAGAAAGGATTATCTTTCTCAAAGGTGAAATGACAGAAGAAATTGCTAACTTGATAGTCGCACAAATATTGTTTCTTGATGCTGAAGATCCAGAGAAAGATATAACTTTATATATAAACAGTTCTGGCGGTTCGGTAACGGCAGCGATGGCTGTTTACGACACGATGAACCAAATTCGTACAGATGTTTGTACTGTCTGTATCGGCACTGCTGCGGCAATAGGAGCATTCTTACTTTCTTCAGGAACCAAGGGCAAAAGATATGCTCTGCCCAATGCTAGAATTACCGTCCGTCAACCATCAGGAGGTATTGAGGGGAAAGCTAGCTATCTTGAGATAGCAGCTCAAGAAATTTTGTATCTTAAAGAATCAATCAACAGAATACTTGCTACTAATACTGGTAAATCAAAAGAACAAATTGAACGAGACTCAGAACGCGACTTTTTCATGGGGGCAGAAGAAGCAAAAACTTACGGTTTAGTTGACAACATTATTATGAAAACATCATAGCGAGCAAATTTGAAGCAGCGTGATGATCGTCTTTTTTCATGACGCGTTTGTCTGTCATTTGCACTGCACTTTTACCTTGGACAAATGACGAATAACAGCAACAATAGTTGTTCACAATTTATGTGAGGAAATAAAAATGAATATTCTTGTGATTGGTGGTACTAAGTTTATCGGTCCTCCTGTAGTTTATCATCTGACTGCTATGGGTCATAATGTGACTGTATTTCATCGGGGAAAGACTCAAGCGACATTACCAGAAGATGTGCATCATCTGTTGGGAGAACGCACTCACCTTTCGGATTTTAAAAGCGAGTTTGAACGTCTTTCACCGCAGGTAGTGCTGGATATGTTTCCCTACACCGAACAAGATGCGCTGACATTGATAAATACGTTTAAAGGTATAACCCAGCGCATCGTTGCCATCAGCAGCATGGATGTGTATCGTGCTTACGGGGTATTTTTGTGTAAAGAATCTGGTGTTGTTTCAGTACCGCTTACTGAAGAATCACCTCTACGCCAGCAACTTTATCCTTTTCGAGAGATGCCGAAAAGACCACTCCATGCATCTGCTGATTACGAAAAGATTTTAGTTGAACAGGTAGTCATGGCAGACAGCGACTTACCAGGAACTATTGTACGTCTACCAATGGTTTACGGTGCAAACGATCCTCTAAACCGCCTATTTCCCTTTTTACAACGGATGGATGATCGCCGCCCTGCCATTGTGTTAGAAGACAGCATTGCTAGATGGCGGGGTTCTTACGGGTATGTAGAGAATGTGGCTTATGCAATTGCCCTTGCAACATCTGATCATCGAGCAATGGATCGCATATATAATGTTGCTGACTTGGAAGTGCTATCTGAGGCTGAACGGATTGCGAAAGTCGGGCAACTCGCAGGATGGCAGGGCAATGTGGTGGCTGTAGCCAAAGAGCAGCTACCAGCAGATTGGAAGTTGACGATCAATACAGAGCAACACTGGTATACAGATACAACTCGAATTCGTCAGGAGTTGGGATACACGGAAATTGTACCTTTAGAGGAAGGCATAATGCGAACCGTTGACTGGGAGCGAACTCATCCACCTGAGGACTCCGAACAGTTGGCAGTACCGTGGTTATTGGATTATACAACTGAAGATGCGATTTTGGCAAAGGACATACACCTTTAACGAGCGTGTTAACAATCTTGCCGAAAAATCAGCTACCAGTTACTTGATTTGCAACCCATTTACACCTACAAAAATATCTTCATTCCTTGTTAATAAATTTGGTTAAGTATTGTGACAAATAGGGTGGGGAATGCGGGTTGAATCCATCCTCTTCACGGCGATCGCCAAATTCAATTAGCTTTGAATTGCCTGTAAAATAATAATCACAAAATTCAACGAAAAATACACCATGACAAAGCCAGAAGATCAAACTCTAGAAGCACGCAAACGTATTGTGGAATCTGCTGGTCGATTCAAGGTTCAACTTAATGAGGAAGAATTGGATCGCTGGATGAAATCCATCACCGAGGCGACAGGCGACAGCGATATTGTCGTGGATAAAGAAACAGGTGTTTTTGGGCACAAAGTCACCATGTTGGATTTCAACCCGCAAGAGCTAGCACGCTTTCGCGCCATTGGCAAAATCGTAGAATTTGAAGACACCTCCGTGTTTTAACCGGAGGAGATGTCAAGTCGATTCTGTAGCAAGTTTTCTATGGAATTCTAATAGTGCTGTCCGTCTGTATATGCCTAACGCTGCTGTTCTGGACATTGCGCACATAAATTTTAATAACATCCCCCTGTGGTATGATTTTCAAGGAGAGAGAAGACTCAATGAACAGGACTAAGATAAGTTAGGTATTGCTCTTGCTTGGATAGAACAGCAGGCAGTACACGCATGCTAGAAGGCTGAGAGTGACTGTCTGCTGAACAACGGTAGATGCTCCCTTAGCAAAGATTCTCTTTGAGGCTCTCACTATAGCTTTCCTTTGATAAAAAGTTAGACAAAAGTTTATAATGACCACCTTTTGACTCAATTTTCCCCGCCACCAGTTTCAGCTAGATCAAACAGGATAGCCTAGTGCATTGCGAGCATATCCATCAAAAGCATTAAGCAAGCGATCGCGCCAAGTGTAAATGGGGTCATCAGGCATCAGTAGTTGAATCGGGCTGACACCACGCGCCCACTGAAAGGCACCGAAGACAATGTAGTCGGCGAAATAAGGTTCTGTTCCACCAATGTAAGGTTGGCGTTCCAAAGTTGCTCGTAACGGTGCCAGCGCTTTAGTGAAGGTGGTGATCGCTTCTTCACTAGGAGTCGCAAATTCCTCCAGTGTCATGCCAAAGCTTTGCTCGCGACTTTCACGGAAGTAGGCTTTATCTTTCGGGTGGAGGTGCTGAAATATATCCACCACAAGGAGACGTATAAGAATTGGATGGAGAGTTTGTTCGCACCAGAACTTAATAAACAGAGTTTCCCCAAGAGCGATCGCACCTCCAAAAAGCGGATTCAGATTTGGATAAGTCACTTCGAGGTAGCGAGCAATCTCCCAACTATCAGCAATCATCTGATCACCGTCAACTAAGACAGGAACATGTTTCTGAGCGGAATTGGCAATTGTTTCCTTTTCCACAAACCGCCAAGGAATTTCCTCGACATCAAGTCCCTTATGTCTCAATGCCATTTTGATTCGCCAGCAGTAAGGACTAAAGCGCCTTTCATCATCAGCACCTGCTAAGTCATAAAGTTTGAGAACCATCGTTATTTCATCCCTCAACATCTCTGACTAAACAATCTAATTCTTGCTGCATTTTTGTATGAACTAAGTTATAACAAGCATCTACATAGTTGCGATCCTTCGCAGCTTCTTTACCATATCGTTCAAATAAAATAGGAGTACAGACACGAGTGTGAATTTGTACAGGGAGAGGAATATTGGGCAGAGGGCCAATTGCTAAACCCCAAGGTAATCCTAAATATATGGGAAATACCTCTGGATCGACTTCGTACAACCACGGTAATCCCCATTCATGTAACTGTTTTACTAAATCGTAACAATCACCTAACACAATAAAAGTATCATGAGCGCCTACAGATATGAGGGGTACAATTGGGACCTCGTTCCTTAATGCTAGCTTGATAAAACCTTTACGACCTGCTAATTGAATCTGATAACGCTCGCTGTGAAGACGAAACATATCTTGTTGTGCGCCAGGATAGACTAGAACGCTTGCACCCATGTCAAAAGCAGCACTTGCCATTTTTGGATGTGCGATAACTGCTCCCATTTTTTGGGGTAAGTGCCCTAACAACGGGCTGACTTTCCAAACAGAAGGATGCATCAAACCATACACCAAACGTTCAGTTCCAAAGCGGCGGAACCAATCGTACATCATCATTACCATGTCTGGAGACGCCATCCCACCATTGTGAGAACCGACCAGTAATACTTTTCCTTCAGTTGGGATATGATGCCAACCATCTGTTTGAACTCGAAAATAGTAGTTGTAAATTAACGAGCATAAGGGCATCAATGATTCGATAAATTGGGGATCTCGCTCATTCAACGACCAACCTGGCAGGGATACAGTTTTTCTTTGATTGCTGCTCATGAACTGAATATTTCTGTCTACACTGAACATCTTGCATCATCCTTGAATTAGCTATATTCTTCAAGGCTAATAGCAAGCATTATCTATATTCTCAACTTAACGTATTCAAACGATTGTATTAAACCACATTTAACAGTAGAGTGGGCAGTATCTAATTGGATGTCGTTTGTTTTAAAAGGTACCCTCCGAGTGACGCTCGTCGTGCGCCATCGATAAATTTTCCCTTCACTCCACTTAAATGCATAATATTTATTGTCAAGATTTTAACAATGTAATAGTAGCATTAACGACAACTTGTGCGGCTCCTGCAAAAAACTCGCGGTCAATAGTCGCTGGGACATCGCTAGGTTGGTGATAGTGGGGAGTACGTAGATTTGCTGTATCCGTTACCAACACTGCGCCGATTCCTTGATACCAGAACGGTGCATGATCGCTACGTAACACATCAGGTGTAAGCAAGCCTTTGAGGGGTACTGGTAGGGTGAGTGTAGGTGGTAAATGTGACTGAGATATATCTTTATCTGGAGAGTTTTGAAAGGCTTTGAGTAGTTGCATGTGTTCTGCATCGCCTACTACTGCAACAAAGTCACCTTTATCCCCTACCGGATGAAAAAGCAAACCCTTTGGGTATTTCTGACATCCAGCAGTGTGACAAGAAAAACCTACCATGTCCATGACAATCACGCCTTGGAGATTTCGCAAATGCGCTTTATTTTTCACAAAAGCTTTACTACCTAAAAGCCCTTCTTCCTCTCGATCAAAAAACACTAACTGTAACGTTCTGGAATGGGAATGTGAACCCAGTATTCGGGCAATTTCTAAAAGCACAGCAACGCCACTGGCGTTGTCATCTGCCCCAGGTGAGATGATAATCGTGTCGTAATGCGCGGCGACAATAATTGTTCCTGCGGCTTTTTCGGTGCCCGGTTGTTCGGCGATGATATTAATCCCGTCGGAGAACTTTTCTAGCTTAGGTTTCCAGCCCAACTTTTTGAGCTCGGTTGTAATGTAAGCACGGGTACGCGATCGCTCAACCGGAGTGTAGCGCGTATAATACAACTTTTGAATATGGGCGAATAAGTTCTCAGCAGAGACCTGCGGAATATCGCCACTTCTGGAGTAAGATTGAGACTCTGAAGTAGGAGTTTTTGCGTCTTTCTTAACAGAAAGGGGATTTTCAAATCTAATGCTATCAACAACTGACACCTCATGCTGTCTGACAAAAGCGCTCCCATACATTACTGCAACTGTCATCAGCACTAACAGCATTAACCAAATCCACTTTTTCATTCGCTTGCTCCGTGCTTTCCTGACTAGAATAACGCAAGCGCCAAGTTAGACGCGGGCTGTTCGCGCTCCAGAATAGGCGTTGGTACGCTTTATGCTCAAGCCCCCACTAGGTGAGGGCGAGTACAGCGTCAGCGAAGACCTTCGGCAAATTAGGGGGCGTGATCGCCCCATCGAACTTCACCTATGACAACGACTGACTTTCTGAAGATTCGTCAGTTGTGTGATTAGTTTGACTTGATATTACTTCTACCACTCGATTAGAAATAGACATCTCCGAAATAGTAATATTTCGTGGCAAAAGAATATAAGAGGAGATGCACGTAGACAACAGGATCAGCAAAAAATCCGGCATTTAAGCATGCTAAGAAGAAATCAAGTACTAGTACAACAAGGCAAAAGTAAAAAGTAAAAAGTAAAAAGAAAGAACCTTATTTTGTAAGGGTTTTAACTATTTCAGATGGGTGGTTTATTTACGCCGTGACGTACTAGTAAGTTGTCCAAAGATACTATAGAGAAACTGAACAGGGAAAAGAAAGCTGATCAGAAAAAGAATGCCTCAAGACAAAACGCAGAATCTAGCAAAAAAGCGAATACCAGAACACGTTAAAGTTGCAAGCACTCTTAGTTTCAACAGATTGCTGAGTGTGAACTTTATCCGATCACACTCAGTAATTATTTTTTTAGTATAAATATTTACTTAATCTGAATTGTTATTTATTCCTGCTTATTGAGATTATATCTCATCTGCTAGAGAAGAAGTTTCTGTAGGCGTAATTTAGCTTAAATTAGTGTTGTATTCGCCTCGCTGCAATTGCAAGCGAGACGTGTCACTTCTACAAGGTGGAGTTATGAAAGTTGGAACTGCATTAACAAGACTACTGATAGCCGATTTTGAAGCTTGTTTTTTGTTCTATCGAGATTTAATGGAATTTGAGGTCAAAATCTACGATCTTGAAGCTGGATATGCTGAATTTAAAGTTGGAGATATAAAGCTGAGTTTGTTTAGACGCCAAGAAATGGCTGAGATGATCCATAACTCTCACAAGCCACATAATGCAGAATGTCAAGATCGTGTGGCATTAATTTTTACAGTCCATGATGTCGAAGAAGAATATGAAAAATTAATACATAAAGGTGTTCATTTTACTGCCGCACCAATGAGCAATCCCTACTATGGACTTAAAACTGCTTATTTACGAGATCCTGACGGCACTCTGATTGGACTATTCCAACAGTTAATGTAAGAAATAAATTAGCAACATCAAACATAGAGAAGGCAACGCTATGGCTAAACCTGTAATCCTAACGGTTGACGATGATCCAGAAGTTTTGCAAGCCGTGTCGCGGGATCTGCGACAGGAGTATGGCGATCGCTTTCGGATAGTACGTGCCGAGTCTGGTGCGAGTGCATTGTCAGCATTGGAACAATTGAAACTCCGCAACCAGCCCGTGGCGTTGTTTTTAGCAGATCAACGAATGCCGCAAATGTCTGGCGTAGAGTTTTTGGAACAAGCGCTGCAAATGTTTCCAGTGGCAAAACGCGCTTTACTGACTGCCTATGCCGACACTGATGCAGCTATCCGCGCAATCAATACGACAAAGATTGATTACTACTTGATGAAGCCGTGGGATCCACCCCAAGAACGCTTGTACCCAGTGCTTAACGATTTACTTGATGACTGGCAAGCTGCGGTTCACCCACCCTTTGATGGTATTCGCCTGATTGGTAACCGTTGGTCTCCTCATTCTCATGAAGCTAAAGATTTCCTGGCGCGAAATCAAGTCCCCTATCAGTGGATGGACATCGAGTCATCAGAAGAAGCTCAACAGTTAGTCGCATATGCTAATTGTGACCAATTACACTTGCCCTTGGTTCTCTTTGCGGATGGTTCCAACCTCATGCAGCCCACTAATATGCAAATTGCTGAGAAAATTGGGTTGCAAACTCAGGCTGAGAAGCCATTTTATGATTTAATTATTGTCGGTGGCGGTCCAGCTGGGTTAGCTGCTGCTGTATATGGAGCATCAGAAGGGCTACGCACAGTATTGATTGAACGAGAAGCCCCTGGTGGTCAAGCAGGGACTAGCTCTCGTATTGAAAATTACCTTGGATTTCCCCGTGGCTTAAGTGGTGGAGATCTAGCACGTCGTGCAGTTACACAAGCTAAACGTTTTGGAGTGGAAATTCTCAGTCCCCAAGAAGTTCAGGGTTTTCGCGTACAAGACCAGTATCGGTTTGTACAGTTTGCCGACGGCACCGAAGTGAGTTGTCATGCCTTGATTCTGGCGCTTGGTGTGTCTTGGCGACGCCTTGATCTACCGGGACTAGACCATTTAACTGGTGCAGGAGTTTACTACGGTGCAGCTCAGACAGAAGCAATGAGTTGTCAGGGAGAAGAAGTTTACATTATTGGTGGAGCCAACTCAGCAGGACAAGCTGCCATGTACTTTTCTCGGTATGCCCACAAGGTAACAATGTTGGTACGTAGTGACTCTTTGGCTAAGAGTATGTCTCAATATCTAATTGACCAAATTGCCGAAACACCAAACATCACGGTACAGACACACAGCAGTGTCCTTGAGGCAAAAGGTGAAACAAGCCTCGAAGCGATTACGATTCAAAATACTTTAAGTGGTGAAACGCAAACAGTTCCTGCGACTTCTCTGTTTATCTTTATTGGTGCCGTACCTCGTACTGATTGGTTAGATGGTGCGATTCAACGAGATGAACGCGGATTTATTTTAACAGGTCCAGAAATACCGCTCAATGAAGGACGCATTAAAGGATGGACGCTTCCTCGCGATCCCTATTTGTTGGAAACGAATGTCCCTGGAGTTTTTGCAGTGGGCGATGTGCGTCATGGTTCCGTCAAGCGGGTTGCTTCAGGTGTAGGTGAGGGTTCTATCTGCGTTCAGTTTGTCCATCAATATCTCAGTAAAGTGGTGTGACAAAATGATTACAAATAGTCTAATTCGTAATTAAAGGTGTAATATTATGTTCGGATAATAATTTAACAGTTACGTTTTTCGTTAATAGTTAATGGTTAATTGCAATTAACCATTAACTATTGACTACAACATTGATATGTTCAGTATTTAGCCGGACATGAGCTAACAATATCTGAGCATCCTCGCGTCAATCTGATAAAGAACTCATTTTTGATTTAACTATAAAATAGGAATCAATAGGCGACAGATATGCAGAAAATAAATATTGATGAGGCAGTTCAAAATTTGTCCGCATTAATTGAGGCAGCAATTAGTGGCGAAGAAATCTTAATCGTAAAAGACGAACAGTCCATTGTCAAACTTACTCCGATATCGGCAGTAAAACGCCTTCCCCTACTTGGAAGTGCTAAAGACTTGATTATAAGATATGAAGACCATAACAAACCATCAGAAGATTTCAAGGACTTTATGTTGTAATGAAGCTGTTGTCGGATACTCAGTCCTTTATTTGGGTTTTACTCCGAATCACTGCAATATATTGTTACGCCCTGAGTTGGATGTAAGTATGGGTATAACTTTGAGCAGTCCTCCATCATCTTCATCAACCAGTATGTTGTTATCTTCAGGTGAAGCGTCGTCTGATACGAGCTAACTGACGACGTATTCTTGCAAAGAAGCTACCCTTATTCCTCTGTCTACGGTTAGATCTTTCCTCAGAGAAAGTATCATTGGTGTGAGGTTGTGACGTAGAGTGCGATTGTCTCAGGTCATCCTTTGATAGGGAAACTGCCTGCTCAGACGGAACAATAGGAGAGCCATGTCTTTTAGCAAAAACCTTTGTAAACACTGCTCCTAAAAAAAGGATGTGAGCCGAGTAGTAAATCCAGGTGATAACAATTATGAAGGAGCCAGCTACCCCATAGGCTGAGCCAAAATTAGTTTTACGAAGAAATAGCCCAAATAAAAACTGACCAAACAGAAATAAAAGTGAGGTAATTATCGCTCCTACAAGAGTTTCACGCCATGATACTTCGGTATCAGGTAGAATGGTGAATATTGCGCCAAATATTACCGTCATTACCCCAAAGGAAACGAAAAAACCGATAATTTGCCACAGATACTCTGTACCGGGAACTGTGTTATGTATAAAATAAAATAATGCTACTAAGATTGTGTTACCCACAAAAGACAGTAGTAATAAGAATGCAATTACTAACACCATCGCAAAGGACAATAAACGTTTTCGGAAAAAATTAAATACTTGCTGTCTTGGGGCTGATTTTACCTCCCAAATTTTGTTCAATGCGTTTTGAATTTGAGAAAAAACACTGGTAGCGCCAAATATCAGAAAGCCAAGACTAAATATCAGCCGTAATGAGCCTCCTGTAGCATTTGTTCTCAGGTTAACAATAGCTGTGGCAATAACATGAGCTCCTTTAAAACCAACTAGCTCTTTCAACTGAGTTACTATTTGCTCCTTTGCTGCGGCTTCTCCAAAAACTGCCCCGACTATCATCATTACGATGATAAGTAATGGTGTTATGGAGAATACAGCATAATAAGCTAGAGAAGAAGCTAAAAGAGAAACTTCATTAAAATGCCATTCGGAAAAAGTTTCTTTCAACAGCCGCCAAATTTTCCTTAAACTCAGCATTTTATCGGGGTAAGGGATTGTAATTTTATTAATGACGCCAAGCACAATCAGGCTAGTACCGCAAGGAGTTCGTCAAAAGTCAAAAGTCAAAAGTCAAAAGTCAAAAGTTTTATATATCAAGGCTTGTGGCTGTTTGAAATGGTTGCTTTATTTACGCCGCGCTGTACTAGTAGCATCAGGCTGTCCTTAAATATAGTAGCAAATTCTGTTTGAAACTCCTCATTGTGACTTAACAATATATAGCAGTCCTAAGTAGATTGACACAGAAAAACCAAACTATATGAATTTATGTAAAGGCTCGTAGTTGCGCTGACCTCGCCCTAGATATCAGCGCTCGAGAGCGCAACTACAAACATGAATTTATTTGTACCGACCTACTTAAATGATTCGCGCTACGCAAAGAAACCTGGTGTCTTTAATTAAAATTATGATCTAGAGCTTGAATGACTGCACGATACCGCTCTTGGACATCCTTGCGGTTTTGTCCTATCGATACACCTTCCCTGCTACCTTAGAGAATCATGTCTGCGTGACTGCTTAGGGTCGATCTGTCTGGTTAGTTGTAGGTGTAATATCGAGTTTGGTAAATTAACCTTTGTGCATTGATTCCGCAATTAGAGCCACGGCGATCGCTTAAACAATCTGTTACGAAAAGCCTCAAGTAAAATTTTTCACTGTAGACGAGAAACTTAGGAATAGACTTAAGTAGACTGTGTAGACGGTGTTTGACCACCCTAGTACAACAAGGCAAAAGTAAAAAGTAAAAAGTAAAAAGAAAGAACCTTATTTTGTAAGGGTTTTAACTATTTCAGATGGGTGGTTTATTTCCGCCGATCTGTACTAGGTAGAATTAGACTTTAGAAAACAAAGTTCAATCTTATTTCAAAACAATCCCCGCAGATGAACTCTCGGGGAGAGTCAAGTAAAGATGAATTAGGAAAATAAAGGAGTTCCCATGCTGCACGATCCCAACCAGATGACGCTGTTTCCCAAGTTAACCGATGAAGATTTGGAGAAGATGAAGCAGCATGGTGCTGAAATTGAACTCAGTACAGGCGATGTGCTGTTTACAGAAGGTGACTCAAATTATCACTTTCACGTTGTTTTAGAAGGCGCTATCGAAGTTACTAAAAAAGTTGGTGCTGAGACAAGAGTGCTGGCGGTGCATCGACGTGGCGATTTTATGGGTGAACTGTCGATGCTAACGAGTTCGGGTTCAATTGCCAGTGCCCACGCGATCGCACCCAGTCGCGTTTTGCAAATTGAAACGGGTACGTTTAAAGGTATAATCACAGAATGTTCACCGATAGCTGATGTGATTCTCACCGCGATGGCAGGAAGAACCAAGGATGTGGAAGTGCAGTTGCGACAACAAGAGAAGATGGCAGCACTTGGTAAAATGTCAGCCGGTCTTGCCCACGAATTGAACAATCCAGGAGCAGCTGCAAGAAGGGCTGCTTGCCAATTAAAGGAGAATTTTCAAAACTTACAAAATTTAGGTTTGCACCTTAATTCCCTTTCTACTGAACAACTCAAATTTATTCTTAATCTTCAAAGTCAAGCAACACTATACGCTGTTCACTCACCCAAACTCGACCCCTTAACCCAAAGCGATCAGGAAGACGAAGTCACAGACTGGCTGGAAGAACATGATGTCAGTAATGGTTGGAAACTCTCTTCCACTTTAGTTTGTGCTGGATTCAACACGTCTTCGCTAGATACTATTGCCGACAAAGTCCCTGCGGAGTGTCTCGTCCATGTCTTAACTTGGCTGGAAGCAACACTTGCGTCCTTTGGATTAATCAATGAAATTGAGCAAAGTACTACCCGTATTTCTGAATTGGTAAAAGCAATTAAAGGCTATTCCTACATGGATCAAGCCCCGCTACAAGAAATAGATCTACATGAGGCAATTGAAAATACCCTACTCATCCTCCAGCATCGCCTCAAGAAGGGGATCGTTATACATCGAGAGTACGATCGCACTTTGCCACGGATCAACGCCTATGGCAGTGAACTCAATCAAGTGTGGACAAATTTAATTGACAATGCCATAGATGCGATGGAAGGAAAAGGCGATTTGACAATTCATACTTACAAAGAAAATACCTGCTTAATCGTAGAAATGACTGACACGGGAACAGGTATTCCCCCAGCAATTCAATCCCGAATTTTTGAACCATTTTTTACCACTAAAGGTGTGGGGAAAGGTACGGGTTTGGGTTTAGAAATAGCCTATCGCATTGTTGTTAACAGGCACCACGGAGACATTCATTTTGACTCCAAACCTGGTTGTACGCGCTTTCGCGTCCGTTTGCCTGTGGAACCAACGGTTAATTCATGTGGCGATAAAAGTGTATCGTGGGATTAATTCAGATAACTTGTGAGTAAATGCGCTCGTCTTATTAAACCCGTCCGTACACGAGATAGGAGTGAGACCAATTCCTTATACTTAAGGTTAAAAACGTCCCTTCCTGATTCGCCGATCCTTACGAAACAATCAGGCTTTTGATAATTTTTACTCCAATTAACTCGAACTATGACTACTATTTATCAAACACAGCGTCTAATTATCCGTCGATGGATACCGGAAGCTGATGCTGTACAGGTTTTTGAGATGTATAGCGACCCTGAAGTAATGCGCTTTATAGGCGGTATGATAGAGGAGAGTGTGGAAGCCCAACAAGCGAAATTACAACAGGTAATTGACCGTTATACCCAACTGAATAATGGTACTGGTGCTTGGGCAATCGTGGAAAAGGAGACTGGACAGATTGTGGGAACTGTTCTGCTGAAGCAACTACCTGACAACGAAAGTAAGCCAACCCAGGATTATGAGGTGGGTTGGCACTTAAGGAAGGCTTATTGGGCTAAAGGTTACGCAACTGAAGCGGGAAAAGCTGCGATTGAGTACGGGTTCAACGTCCTTAAACTACCAATCATCTATGCTGTAGTTAGACCAGAAAATCATGCCTCAATTCGAGTCACCCAAAGAATTGGGATGATGCCGATGGGTCGCACTCACAAATATTACGGTGTCGAACTTGAGTTATTTAAGATAGAAGCAATTTAAAGCAAGTCGAAAGCTAGTACCGCAAGGCGAAAGTCACTCATTCAAAAGTATTATGGAATGGGCTTTTTATAGATTTGAAATGGTTGCTTTATTTCCGCCGCTTTGTACTAGTAACTGGTTAGTAAGTAGTTATGAAAAACATTAACTGACAACTAACTACTTATCTCAAATTCTGTTACTTATGAACAAAAATTGCACTCCTCATAGAGGAGACAGAGGACGAAGAAGAGAGACAGTAAACAATTTCGATGCTATGGCATTTGATATAACAACCATTACTTAACAAAATATGCTTAACATTAACACTTTACGCGAAGTTCCACTCTTTGAGAAACTATCAGATCAACAGTTGCAGTGGCTTCTTGAACAGGGTACAGAGGTATGGCGGGAACCTGGTGAAATCCATCGCCATCAAGGAGAGCCTGCTAACCATGTTTTTGTGCTGCTTGAAGGTCAGATTCGGATTGTACAAAAGATTGGAAATCAAGATACTTTGTTGTCGATTTACGACACGAAGACTTTGTTTGGTGAATTACCTGTTTTGATGGGTTTAGAATATTTCTGGGCAAGTGGTCGTGCGGTGACTCGCTGCCACATTTTTGAATTGCCGAACGCGGCATTTTGGAAACTGCTTTCCAGTTGTACTTGCGTGATGACTACGATTCTCCGCACGATGGCAGAACGCGTGCAAGAAGTACAAACAATGTCTCAGCATCGAGAAAAGCTAGTAGCATTAGGCACTCTGGCAGCTGGTCTGGCACACGAGTTGAATAACCCGGCATCAGCAAGTCGCAGGGCAGTGGGACAATTACGCGAAACTGTGCAGGTATTACAACCATTGACAATCAAGCTGAATCAGCAGCAATTAACCAACGCTCAGAAAGCTTTTCTTGCTAACTTGCAAAAAGATGCTCTTACCCGTGCCAAAACTTACCCAAAACTCGATCCTCTGACTCAAAGCGATCGCGAGGATGAAATTACGCAATGGTTGGAAGCACGTAACATTGACGATGCTTGGAAACTCGCTTCCACAATGGTAACAGCAGGAATGAATATCGACTTATTGGAGAATGTCAAGGCGAATGTTGGCGATGAGTTGCTCAGTAATGTCCTCACTTGGATAAAGGTAACTTTGGAAGAAATGGGTCTATTAGAGGAAATCGATCATTGTACGGAACGCATCTCTACCTTAGTTGAGGCAGTGAAAGAGTATTCCTACATGGATCGGGCACCTCTTCAGGAAATAGACGTACATAAAGGTATAGAAAGTACTCTGACAATGTTGAATCATAAGTTAAAGCAGGGTGTAGAAGTGCATCGGGAGTATGACTGTGACATACCGCTTGTCAGTGCTTATGGTAGTGAATTGAATCAGGTGTGGACGAATTTGATTGATAATGCTATTGATGCCTTAATAGACGGAGTGGAAAAACAAGAAAATGCCCCTACTCCCACAATACGTATCCGCACCTGTTGCGAAAAAGACTATTTGCTTGTGGAAATTTGCGACAATGGTTCCGGCATTCCGCCAGAGATTCAGTCTCACATTTTTGAGCCATTCTACAGTACTAAAGGTGTGGGTAAGGGTACCGGATTAGGTTTGCACGTGGCCTATCGCATCGTTGTTGAACAGCATCAGGGCGATCTCCGTGTTTTCTCGGAGCCTGGAAATACACAATTTCAAGTGCGCCTGCCGATGAATTTAGATTCTAGTATCATCATTGCTGGTACAGCTTCCCGTACAGGAGCTAGTACAAGTCGGCGGAAATAGAGCAACCATTTAAAATCCGTAAAAAGCCCATTTCATAATACTTTTGAATGAGTGACTTTTGAATGAGTGACTTTCGCCAAGCGGTACTGACAATGGCAGCGTCACCCGAAGGCTAATATAACAAGTACGTTTTAGAGGATGGAATTGAGATTATGAAATTTACAACTGATTTGCTCACAGTTAATGTACCTCACCAAGTCCTATCTAAAATAAAAATCCCCGGTCGTTGACCAAGGGATTGTACACGTCGGTATTTGTCACACAAGATGACCTTGAGTCACATAATACCCACCGTCCAATCTGTATACGTGCCAAAATGCCGTCTTCTCAACAGCACGCTTACACTATCGACAGAACTGCCTCCCGCTCTCGGCTTTTGAGTGTGCCATCAGCCGTTGAAAACCCTGTTCTTTAGGATAGGGTTTTCAACGGGCGTTCTTATAACAATAGTCATGTGTACCTTTTCTGGCGCAGTGGCGATGAGGAAGTTACAATCTGCCGATCCAGAAGATGTATTTTAGAGAAATGTCTTGGGAGTACATCCATGTCAAATGACTCAACAAATCCATTGAACGATGAAACTCGTGATGCGTGGAATACCAACGCTAGTATGTGGGATGCCCGCATGGGTGATGACGGGAACGACTTTCATCAAGTGCTAATTCGTCCTGCATTGGAGAGACTGCTAGAGGTAAAACCAGGTACCCGCATTTTAGACATAGGCTGTGGAACTGGACAGACAACTCGCAGATTAGCTAGCTTGGGCGCACATGTCGTTGGAATAGATTTTGCTGAGGAGATGATTACTTGTGCCCGCAAGAGAACTCAACAGCATGAGACATCAATTGAGTATCACGTCCTCGACGCCACGGATGAGACAGCTTTACTTGGGCTGGGGGCACATTCCTTTGATGCTGCTGTATCCGCAATGGTACTCATGGACATGGCAGAAATTAATCCTCTCCTACGGGCACTCACAAAGTTGTTGCGTCCTGGAGGATACTTTATCTTCGCTGTCATGCATCCTTGCTTCAATAGTACACAGACCAGTATGGCTGCAGAAGTCAAGGATTGTGAAGGTCAACTAGTCACAGAATACTCCATCAAAGTGTCTGGATACTTACAACCCAGCACCACAAAAGGATTAGCAATAGAAAATCAACCAAAACCCCACTTGTACTTCCATCGACCATTGCATGTTTTGTTAGGTACAGCATTCCGTGTTGGGTTTGTACTTGATGGCTTGGAAGAACCAGCTTTTCCTGCTGAGACTTCTTTTAATAGTCACTTTTACAGTTGGTCTAACTTTACTCAAATTCCACCTGCGCTTGTTGCTAGGTTAAGATTTTCTGAGCAAATATTACGCAAATTATAAGCAGTTCATCAATAATATTCATCTATAAAAATAAGACTATAAAAAATATATTTTTCTCATAAACAGAGGCATATAATAACAACTCAATCCGTCATTTGTGCAGGGCAAACGCATCTTGTCATTATCTTCCTTCCACTGCCTCATCAAAAATTTTGATTTGTTCTGGAGTCAAATCGTTGAGAGTTCTGGAAACTGCTTCTAACACTAAAAGTTTGTCAATTCTACGTGTTAATTCATCATCGGGGATAGCTTTATAAATTCTTCTAGGGAAAACTTATTAAAAAGATTAACTAAGTGTTCAATCCTTTCTTGCTTTTTTAATCTCACCATGTAAAAGTTACTATCTTTAAATAAATTCTTCACGATTCGTGAGATGCGGTGTGTAAGTTCTTGAGCATAGTTCGAGACTTCTTGCATGAATTTTATCCTCAGTTGAATTGTGAGTACTTATCTATTTTAAGCTCGTATACGAAGTATCAAGAAAAACCTCAGTCTTTATTCTGAGTTTCCTTGGTTGAAGTATTCCAGAATTAGCAAGCGCAAATGGTCAAGATGCTCGATGTATTGCTTTGTTTGAGGATATTGTTTCCAGTCGTCAAAATACCACTTGGCAAAGTAGTCAACATTAAATACATTAAGTTGGCGTAAATGATTTATACTTTGAGCGATCAGATCAATAAAGTGGCTAAGTTTAATTTGTTCAACATATCCTTGAATTTCTGTGGCGAATAACTCAAGCACACCCAGAATCGAGAATTCCCGTTCTTCTTCCCAATGAGCGATCGCAAGTCGTTCTTCTCTCATGGCTTGGTAGAGAGCGTCTAGCTGTTCAGACAACAAACTGATGTGGAGAATCTCAATGTCATCTAGTGTTGAGGTTGATAGAGATTTTGGATAACTCATTGTTTAAGTATTTTCTCCGTAAGTAATAATTTTGCCGTTGCGCTCAATCAAAAACTCTTGCCCTTTGTTCCATCGAGTTGCACCATCAGGTAATTGTTTTCTGCGTGCCCCTTTTTTATTAAAGTTTGCAGCCTTTCTGAGATAGTGCAGGTAATTTCCAGCAAAACCATGTTTTTGAGCATGTTTAACAACGCTAGTGGCTATAGTTGGGTAGGTTGCACGATCCCAAGTTATCAATCAGGATTGAATCTCGTCGATCTCTGCTTCGGTGTAGTTCTCAAATAGGATATTTTCATAGGCATCTGGTTTTGAAGGTTGAGGTGGATCGGTTTGAGACATGCAGACTAAAATGACGTTTAGCTTTATTGTAATTGGGCGATCGCTGACGTAGAACAAACCCAAGCCAAAGCCCAACCCTTTCAAACTCCCGGTTTGAATTTCATAGGTTGTCCACACAACTGGGTAGAACTTTGGAGGAGTGTGCGGCAAAATATCGTAGATTTTGTCAAAAATATCGACCACAGGCAAAACCGGAAAAAAGAAACTACTGGGGTAGTTGCTTTTTGCCATCACTATTGAAAAGTAAGAGCAAAGCAAAGAAGTCTCCCGGACAGATGAGCCTACCTTGGGACAAACAGAAGCTATTGGAGTGTACGGAAGTGCATGAGGTAGCAGAAAAATTTATTCGGGCTAATTGCTATATCTATAACCCGTCGGCAGTGCCAGGTATGGAATTTGTGAAATGCTGATTACTCCGTGTAAAAAGAGGCTGTAATAAATATTTACAAATTTCTGAAAGCACTATGATGTTACACTTTACAAGTCGCAACGCGAGAAAAGAAGTATTTTGATTGCCCGCGTCGCGCCTTGCGCGCCTGTCCAATACCCGTACTCCCGTTGCCTTTCGTTGGAAGGGTCAATTGATTCGATACGCGTGAGTTCTTCGTATGTCAACGCTGGGAGGCTTCCCCTTCCGTAGGAAGGGTTATTTACTATACGACCCATGAGTTGTTCGTATGTCAAATATCTGTCTCCTGTGTCATTGGGCTTTTTGTCATCATACCACCCAACTGCCTTCGCGAACCTAATATAATTTTCAAAATCTTTTTTATTCCACTGTTCTGGTTGTATACCCAACCTATTCCCGGTGCGAATCCATATTTCCTTTTGCACGCTGAAACCAAAACGGTTGTCTGAATTTTCTACCCATAGTTTGTCTATTTGTCGCAGGTTTGGACAAGAAAAATTATTAATAGAGTCGATATCTAAATATCCGATATTCTCTCTTTTAGCAAGATTAAGCATGAGTTGAGATGTTTGGCGATCAGCGTCTTCCCAACTTTTAGATTTTAAAGAATATTTAAGTTGAGCATATAAATGTTGAGTAAGAGATTCTTCAACCTGTTTCATCAATCCTTCTTTTGGGCTGTTTTTGGAAAGCAGGTAAATTAGTGATCGATAAACAGATTCAATATTTTTTGCTTTGACCAACTGATTATCTTTGGTAAAATCAGTTTCTTTTGAATGATTTTTTAAAATGTGAAACGCTGTTGTATAAGCTTTGATAGCTTCATCTATTTGTTTGTTTTGTGCTAAAAAAATCCCTTGATTTTTCTGGAAAATTACTTGAATTTGTAAACCTTTGTTAGACTTAAATTCATTTTCATTATCTTCTGAGAGGATGAGATTCTGGGTTTCTTTAATTGCTTGTTTAGCATGAAGCCCATCTTTTAGCTGTTGATATGCTTGTGCAGTAGCAGCAAACACGAGTGCTTGTTTAAGTTGGTGGTTATCAATATTAAAAGATAAAGCAGATAGTCTTAAAGCTTCGTCTGAGTAAGAGGGACTTTTGTTGCCCAATTTTCCAGCTAATTTATTTAGTTCTCGCACAGATTTAACTTCTGTTTCTACTGTCTCAAATTTTCTCTTAGCTAATACTCCTAAAAATATTGCTCCTAGCACTGCTATAACCAAAATAACAAACCCAATATTAATTCGTCTTTGAGCTTTCTGATTAGCTTTACTCAGTAATTGATTTCTTGACTCAGCCGCTTCCTTATCTTTTCTCTCCCGATTCAATGCAGCTTCTTGCTCCTGAGTAGCAATTTCCTCCTGAATTTCCTTCTGTTTACTAGCAGCTAAAAACTGTCTGTCCTGATAACTTAAACTTTTATCTTTCGCCCATTCTTCAGCTTCCTTTAATGCCTTTCCTCGCAGCAATCGTGATTCATCAGTACATCTAGAATCTATCCAAAACCTAAAACTTTCAGAGTAAGGACGCAGATTCTTTAATTGGTGTTCAATCCAGTTGGTGTCAAAAATTTCTTGATAAATGGAATTATAGACTCTTAACTTGTTTTGCTGCCTAACAACTAATCCTGAAAGCTGTAACTCATTCTGCTCTAAAGTATCATCTGCGGTTATATCAGATTGTTCTTCAGCCTGCCGAATTTGTTGATATAGTTCCAGCAAATACCCTGCCCGTTGTTCATCCCGTAAAATTCTCGCTCGAATAGTTCGTAAATGCTCTGGTTCGTCTTGAGATTCCCAATTTTCAATGATACGGGACTTCACCAACTGCTCAACAGAACGAGGATTGTCTTGAAAAGACTCCTCAACGATGAACTGACAGAGCTTTTGCGTCAGAAACGGTTGTCCTCCCGTCCAGTATAAAATTTCCTTCATTACTGCTTGAGGTTGACTATATTTCCCCTGCAAACCCTTTTCTAGGGGTTCAACTTCATGCAGTTGAAACCCAGTCAGAGAGATAGCTTTACCAATATTAAACGGGGTGCGTTGTTTATCTTCTATTAAATTGCTGGGTGATGCCACTCCTAACAAACAAAAGGTGAGGCGATTATATTCAGGATTATCAACACGCTTGTTGTAACAGGCACGAATCAGTGCAAAAAAGTCATCTGTGGGAAATTTGAGGCTCAGTACGCTATCGATTTCATCAATAAAAATAACGATGTTTTCTTGAACTTCAGCAAGTAGTATGTCTTCAAGGAACTTGCGAAATCGTGTTACTAATGAATTTAACTGATTTGCTGACCACCAATCGGCAAAATCTACATCTAATCCAAAACTCTCAATCAGTGTGTCGATTAAATCTGCGTACCATTGTTCTGGTGGCACGTTCTGAATGCCGCCTGCAGACAAATCAATTGCTGCACACTCCACACCTTCTTCTCTGAGTCGGCGCATTGTCTGTACACGCAAGCTGGACTTTCCGCTTTGTCGAGAGTTAAGTACATAACAGAACTTTCCCGCCTTCAGTCCTTCATATAAATCACTGTCAGCTTTCCTTGTCACGTAGGTGCTGGCATTTTCAGGGAGACTTCCAGAGAAAATATACTGGTCAACCATAATTTACCCCAGACGCTTTGAGAAGTATTGACGATATAATTCACAACTGGGAACACAGTCATTACCAGAGTGTTTGACTAAACCTAAGCTATGCAGCTTGAATGCAACTTCAGTATCTAACTGTACGGGTGCATTCGCTATGACGACTTGTTTATACCCTAACTCTAACGAGGAATTATGTTGCAATTTCCATAGTTGTTGTCGTAAATGACTGCTGTATATTCCTTGTTCTGTCGGTGCAATCCTCAAAAATTCTTCTAAAGTCACTTGCTGATTGTTGACGTGGGCGTTGGCAGAGCTTAACGTTCGCGTAGCGTCTCGTAGAGAAGTTATCGCCTGCTGTACCAAATAAGGGTGTCCTCCTATTAACTCCATCAGCTCACATGCACCTTGTTCTCCTAATTGTCCATTTAACTCATACTGTTTGGCAAGCGCTTTTACTTGTTGCAAGTTAAACTCGGGCAATTCAATGAGTTCCCCAACATTAAACGGTGAGTGATTGGTATCTAAGGCAGGATAAGTTTCTGTGGAATGGACAACTACTAACCGAAGTTTCTTCCAGATATTCCCTATTTTATCCCCTTGTTTAGCCGTCTCATACCACCCACGCAGGAGTAAGCAAAATTGAGGAAAAATCTCTGGATATTCAAATAGTCGTTCAAAATTATCTATGGCAAATACTAAAGGTTGTTTGATAGATGATAATATATACTTTTGGAAATACCGAGTACAGTTTTTATTTAAACTATAAATATCTTGCCAGTACTCATCCAGTTTGGGTTCTAATTCTAAACTGTCTGAAACCTCGATACACAGCCATTGTAAGAATGTCTTTAACTCAGCAAGAATATTAATATCGGCAAGCTTTAAATCCAACTTAGCGGTTTGATAACCCTGCTGTCTGGCATATTCCAGCAACTTCTCACTCAGCAATGTTTTTCCCATCTGCTGCGGAGCTTTAATCCGAACCAGGGCACTAGGTTGCATTATTGCTCTATAACATTTCTCCTCAATCGGAGGTCTTTCTACATATATTGTTACAGACGCCTCTGTTGAGTTCAATAGTGCTTCTGTTTTCATCATCAGTTGAGGGGTGAGATTTTCTGCTATCCCTACCATCTGGATAGAGTTACAACCTAACTTATAAGCAAACTCATAACCTTTATCTGCGCCCAGAGCATCATAAAAACCCACAGCAAATTCAATGGCTGAGCGATCGCCTATTTCCTGACTCATGCCGACAACATAATCAATGTGTCTGGCTATTTCCAGCGCTTGGTATTTTGAATAACAGGCGTTGAGAACAACACACTCCACTTGCTCAGCAAATAATTGAAATAATCCGGCTAAAGCTTCTGCACCTACTAACGTTATTTCACCCGATTCGTCTTCAAATAATAACCCATCTTCTCCTGAGCCATGTCCAGAAAAGTGAACAATCTGTGGTTCGTATTCCAGAATAGCTCGATGTATATCCCTGTAGCGTACTGCTTCTGCTATAGCGATGGAATATTTGTCACGATACTTTGAGCGTTTTAGGCCCTCCTTAATTTCTCGCATCTCCTCATCCAGACGAAGGTGGCTGCTGCCTCTGGGATTTGCGGCTAAAAGTAGGATTTTCCGAATTTGCTCATTGTCACTCATCATAAGATTTTAACCGGAGAAGTCCTGGAGCATAGCTGAACTGGCAGATGTTCACGTTTATGCTTGGATACATCTTGAGTATGCTGTGTTTCGGACATGAGGGCAATATTGCTTTTGCCAGTATCCACCAGCCCATCCGGTTAGCGCCTGTAAGCTTTCGGCGATCGCCTGCCTCAAAAATGTGTTTTCTACCCGGCTTTTGGCTATATTTTTATACCATGCTTGGTTAACTAAATTATATTTCCCACATTTGTTGCACCCCGCTTCCGGGGAGGGAACGTGAAGCTGAGCTTTACGGGGGTGGGGTTTTGTGGAAATAAGAAGTGTTAAATCGAACACTATATTAGAACATTGCTCATTTGAGTCACACACAGAAAGTCCTCTTTGTCTTGCCACCACCGAATTGTAAAAAACCTACACCTGTGATATCATGTTCGGTTGAATACTTATAATAATGTTTGCAGTTGCGCTGTCTTCGCTCTCAAACTGTTAAGAGCGAAGACAGCGCAACTACGAACCTATCTTTTATTTATAACTCATTTACCGAACATGATATGAGGAGGTAGAGGAGAGGGCTTATGGGATACAACTGAGAAACGCTATAATCCACTCAGGACTCAGAACTATTCTCAAAAGCTTCAGGAGAGGCGTCTGCACTTTCGATGTATTGGCTATCTAGAAGAAAAGTTCCTTTAGCAAAACGCACACCCCAATATTCTTTGGGGCGACGATCAATAACTGTACCCTCTTCACCAAGATAAATCACATCGGGAGGGCGCAGCATGGGCATAGGATCAGCTGTTTTGACATAGGGTGGTAAAGCCACAACGCGGACTTTAGCACCAATAACAAATTCTTTGGACATCTTCAAAAAGATAGGATTTATAAATCAACCTTAATTTAAAACTCCTAGTTTTTACTAGTACATGAGGCGGACAAAGAAAGTTAACATTTGGAATTGCTCGTTGAAATTGCTCTGAAGCTTGCATCTCAAGCTTTTTAATTGTCTTCTTTCTTCTGACTCCTTGTACTAGAGGGCTTCTATCATGTTCTGTTCAACACTTATAATAATGTTTGGAGTTGCGCTGTCTTCGCTCTTAACAGTTTGAGAGCGAAGACAGCGCAACTACGAACCTATCTTTTATTTATAACTCATTTACCGAACATGATATGACTCAATTTTTTATTGAATTTTACCCATTTGCTGCTTCATATGTGTGTAGAGGTGTATGGAAGCATGGGAGCGAGTAGAACTATACAAGTTATTGACACTCTCCGGGCTGAAGCCACGGAGATTCTTAAGACATTGCTGCCTTAATATCCTTATTGCTAAGGTTCCCAGGCTCAACACGTTTGCTCATAGAGCGTGCTGATATCTCCTTACAGTATTTTGGGCGTTTAGAACCCCGTGGTTCAAGTTTTGCGGAGTCCCCGCATACTATACTAGCTATGTTAGACACAGCTAGTTCTTTGATATTTTTTGCAGCATTTATATCCGCGTGGTCTATGTGACCACAGGCTACACAAATGAATTTTTCTTTGTCTCTACTGCTAGCATCAACGTGACCACAAGCATTACATTTTTGAGAGGTATGTTTGGGATTTACCTTGATTAAAACCTTTCCTGACTTGGCAGCCATGTACTCAATTTTTTGAATTAATTCGCTCCAACTAGCATCAGAAATACTTCTATTTAAACCTTTCTTTCGGCTTTGACCGTTGCTTAAAAAACGTCCTGTTGTCTCATCAACTTTGACGCGACAACGTTTAAGCATTCCGGAAACATTTAAATCTTCTACAGCAATAACATCAACTTTTCTTGAAGCAATTAAGCCTGCTATTTCCCATTGGTAAGCTTGACGTTTGTCGGAAATTTTTTGATGTAGCCTACCAACTAATACTGCTGCTTTTTTCCGATTTTTACTACCTTTAACCTTGCGGTTAACTCTACGCTGTCTAATCTTTAAAGTCCGCTTAGTTTTCTTATTGGTTGCACACTTAGGATTTTTCACTTGATGACCATCGGACAAGTGTACAAGTTTAGTGATTCCCAGGTCGCAACCAAGGACAGACTTAATATCTGTTAAAGGTTTTAGGATGTAATCAGGTATGGTTTTATCTTCAATCCTGACCGACACATACCAACCATCTTGACGTTGGCGAATAGTGGCAGCTTTGATAGTAAAGCCTGTGGGTATTGCTCTAGAGTTATGAAATCTCATCCAACCTATTTTGGGTAGATAGATTTTATTTCCCTGAACTTTTATTCCCATTGTGTATATAATATAGAAAAAAGGTGGGTAAAAATACCCACCAAAAGCGATGAGGAACTCTCGAAGTTGGGAGAATCTACTGATTATTTTGGTGACGACGAGAATGCATATTCTCCCGGTATAGATCTAATTGCTTCTTTTGTTGCGGTGTCAGGATTGCTTCAATCTGAGTTTCCTGTGACTTCATGATTTGCTGCATTTTATCTTTCTGATCTTCAGTAAGATTCAAATTCTGGAGTGCAGCCCGCCGAGCTTGAGGGTTTTGCATAGCTGCTGTTAGCTGTTCTTGCTGCTGCGAAGTAAGAACGTTCTTCATTTGCTCGCGTGTTTTTTGGCGAATTGCCTGGATTTGAGCTTGTTGTGTCTCTGAAAGTCCCAAGCTCTGTAATGGACTTTTTTGTGTTTGCGGTGCAACTTGTGTAGGTGCTGATGAATTTGATTGTGCTTTGACTGCTAAAGGAGCAGCACTTAAACCAAGGGCGATCGCACACGCGACAAATAATGAAGCTCTGACTTTCAACTTATACCTCGTTGACTTCTCTTTCCTGATGTCACCATCATACAAGGACTTATCCAACAGTTACATTTGAAAAAGGTCACGAATACACCCATGACAAAAGTCATATTTGATTTCTATCTAATTATACTAGCAACTTTTATAAGTTATGAGTTAAGGATTGATAGTTAAGAGTTTTTTCTTTTGACTCTCAAATTTATAATAAGCAATCAATCATCAAATCAACTTGCACAGAACATTTTTTGAGGTTGAGGATTGGGAATTGGGAAAAAGGTAATAATTTCATCCCCATTACCCATTATCCGCTACCCATTACCCATTACCCATTACACACTTATGATACATCCAATTAAAATTAACAATCATCCTTTCAGATTTCTGCTTTACTTGGAATGGATATTATTCGCTTTTACTGTCTTGACCTCAATCATACCATTTGCGTCACATGACAATAATCCCGTGTTCTCAGAGCTAACAATGGTTAGTTTAACTCTTTTTGGTTTAATGGGTTTAAGATTGCCTAAAAATAATCATATCACTAAGATAATTTACACGATTGCTGAACTATTACTAATTATAATAATTAGTTCCTATGGTGGTAAAGCTGCTAGAGTTTTTTCCTTCTTCTATATTATTTTGGTAATTCGTAGTTGTTTAATTTTTCAGTTACCCAGTCGTTTAATAGTGACAGGTGTATCATATATTTTATTTTTAATAACACTTACCAATCGATTATCTCACATTCCCTTGTCACCAATAGCACGAGAACGATTTTGGTTTTTTCACGTAAGTTTTGCGTTGATATTTGGATTATCTTTAGTGTTTGTTTTAATATTGATGAATGTGATCTTATCTGAACGTCATAGTCGAGAAAACTTAGCAATTGCCAATGAAAAACTCCGGGATTATGCCCTGCAAATTGAAAATCAAGCTACCCTTGAAGAACGTAACCGTATTGCTCGTGAAATACACGATTCATTAGGGCATTCTCTCACTGCTTTAAATTTACAATTAGAAACTGCTTTGAAGCTTTGGCATTCTAACCCAGATAAAGCTCAAACTTTCTTAGTGAAGGCAAAAGAACTAGGTTCTAAATCGCTATACGATGTGCGTCAATCAGTCTCTGCTATCCGTTATCATCCCTTACAAGCGCACTCCTTAGAAGAATCAATTGTAGGACTTACGGAAAATGTTCATCGTTCTACTGGTATTGCACCAATTTGTAGAATCAACCTACTTCACCCGATCCCAATCGAAATTAATACCGCTATCTATCGAATTATTCAAGAATCATTTACAAACATTTGTAAATATGCACAAGCTACAACAGTTACACTAGAGTTAACTACCACGGGAACAAGTGTAGAGTTAATGATTCAAGATAATGGTATTGGGTTTGATTTAGCACAAAATACTACTGGGTTTGGACTTCAAAGTATGCGCGATCGCACTTTAGCATTGAGAGGGAATTTTGAAATAGATAGTTTTCCTGGTTTAGGTTGCATAATTAAAGTTGACATTCCTTTAAAAAAAATGTCGTCAGGGAGTAGGTATGCGTGAATAAACACGACTTTGCATTGGAAATTCGTCAACATTTCAAAGAATTTGCTTATGTGTACTGAAGAGTGCGCTCTCAGTATGGAAAGAGAGTTAGTTACTAGTAAGCTTCTAGACATGTCAATATTTATTTACATACTTAGTATTTTTTAGGTAACCCTACTTAAGTAGATAGAAGAAGTATGTCTACTATCATTAGTCCGTTGCCATTTGTCATTTATCATGTACAAAGAATAAAGAACAAATAACATACGTTTATTTATACCAGCCGATTTACCATGATTAAAGTATTACTTGTTGATGACCAAAGTTTAATCCGTCAAGGATTGAAGGCTTTATTAGAATTAGAATCAGATTTAGAAATCGTAGGAGAGGCAGAAAATGGTGGAAGCGCAATTAAATTGATAGAAGAATTGTATCCTGATGTCGTCTTAATGGATATTAGAATGCCTATTATGGATGGAGTTGCAGCGACACGAGAAATTCAAAAACGTTTTATTGGCATTAAAGTTTTAGTACTAACGACTTTTGATGATGATGAGTATGTGACAGCAGCGTTGCAAAATGGAGCAATGGGCTATTTACTTAAAGATACACCCTCAGAAGAGTTAGCCGTGGCAATTCGAGCCGTATATAAAGGATACACTCAACTGGGACCGGGAATAGTTAAAAAACTTTTAACTCAGTTTCCAAAAGTGACACCAACTCAGTCAGCATCTCCACCAACTAGTTTAGCGGAACTTACTCCCAGAGAAAAAGAAGTTTTGCGGTTAATTGCTGCTGGTGCTAGTAATAGGGAAATTGCCAGTAAGTTATACATTTCGGAGGGTACAGTAAAGAATCATGTTACAAATATTTTAAATCGTTTAAATTTACGCGATCGCACCCAAGCCGCGATTTTTGCTAATTCTTTTTTGTCCCATTTTGATGACTCTAATTGAAGCAATTAGTAATTAGCCGTCAGCGACAAAGAAAATTTTGTATGTAATTTCCGCTCTTCGCTGAATATCTTGTAACTTTCCGTAAAATCTGAAATCCGCGCATTTTAAGAACTCCTATTCTTGTTTAGTGAATTAAAAATTAAAAAGCTTGATATACACGGTTTTTGGCTGTTTGAAATGATAAATTTATTTCTGCTGTGTCCTACTAGTGTAGATTATGCTTCTTAGCAGAGAAAAAACTGCATTTTACTTAACCGACTTAGAAACACCATTAGGTAAAGCGATCAATTTAACGATCGCCGGATTTGTTCTCTTATCATCAGGAATTTTTGTAGCAGAGACATACAATATTCCTGATTCTCTCAGGAGCGACTTGAATAAAGTAGACACTGCAATATTGCTCATTTTTGCCTTAGAATATTTACTCCGCTTGTGGAGTGCTGAAAACAAAATCAAATATATTTTGAGTCCTTACGCGATTATTGACTTAATGGCGACTTTACCTTTTTTTCTGGGAGTGGTCGATATCAGCTTTATCCGACTAATTCGGTGGTTTAGGATTTTAAGATTAATCAGATTTATAAATAAAAAATCTTTATTTGGTAGTATTACTACCGAAGATGGATTTATTTTTACACGGATATTATTTACATTATTTGCAATTATCTTTGTCTATTCTGGCTTAATTTATCAAGTTGAGCATCCAGTCAACCCTAAAGTTTTCGGTACTTTTTTCGATGCATTTTACTTCTCTGTCGTTACGATGACGACTGTTGGATTTGGTGACGTAACCCCAATTTCTGAATTAGGTCGCCTGCTAACGGTATTAATGATTTTGACAGGCATCGCATTAATTCCTTGGCAAGTGGGCGATTTGATTAAGCGATTAGTGAAAACTGCCAATCAGATAGAAACAGTCTGTTCTGGATGCGGGTTATCCTTTCACGATGCAGATGCTATGTTTTGTAAAATTTGCGGCACTAAGTTATCAGCAAGAAAGTCCAATGAAAATTCGTTAGAAGATAGAACTTTATAGTTAACTCTTCACACTTTTATGTAACAGTCTATTTTAGAGATTTTTATCAAAAAGAATACAACGCTTAAACTCATTTCTCGTCTTAATGTCTCATATATATATTCTTCATTTACTTATTCATAGTTCATCCTGATATGTGCAAAATATAATTTAATACATTTGTAATGATTATATCATAAAAACTTTTTAATACTATAATTTCTTCCCTGATGGCGCATTCAACTTTGAACAGGCTTATCAGTGCAGTGCTGAACAAAAATCCTCTCTTCCAGCTACCAAGAACCACAACGCGCTCGAAATATCAACGGCTTACTTGCCTGAGGGGACGACAATTATAATTAGTTATTCATTTCCGGAAAATCCCTTTTGATTATTTAAGGAATCAAATCTTATTCATAGATAAAATGAAGAGAATGATGGACTCGTTGCTTATTGTGTTACTCCATCACAACACCTCCTATGCGATGACTGATTCCGATGTGCTTACCGTGGATAATTTATGAGCCTTACTCTCTCTTCTCGCTATGACTTCTTAGGACGCTTTTTGCGGCAAGCAATTACTAATATTCTCTCCTCAATTATGGTGCCACTTGCGGGTGCAATCAGTGTGGCATTTTTAGGTCATCTGGAAGATATCAGCTATTTGGCAGGAATGACTTTGGCGATTACCCTGTTCGACTATATCTACTGGGTTTTAAATTTTTTACGCATGGCAACCACAGGAATGACTGCCGAAGCACTTGGACGTAACGATCAAGAACAAATGCTCTTAGTGGGACTCCGGAATAGTTTAACAGCTGCTGGAATTGGTATACTTTTGCTCATATTACAGTACCCATTACGAGAATTAGGGTTTACTCTTCTAAGTGCCCCCCCAGATGTCAGAGCTTCAGCAATCGCTTATTTTGACATCCGAATTTGGGGATTCCCAGCCGCTTTGCTTAATATGATATTAGTTGGTTGGTTATTAGGACAGGAACAGAACAAAAAGGTATTGCTAGTGTCTATATTCGGTAACAGTGCCAATATTGTACTGAACTACCTGTTTATCGTCCGGTGTAATTGGGGAAGTAGAGGTGCTGGGCTATCACAGGCTTTAAGCGATTCTTTGATGCTAATAGCAATTTTAATTTTATTACTCAAAGAAATTCCGTTTAAAGAGATACAATTTGTAGCTAAACGGATTTGGGATTGGTCAGCAATTAAAGCTAATATGACTTTGAATGGCGACCTATTTATTAGGTATTTATGTGTTATGACCTGCTTCACTATCTTTACTAGCTTGAGTGCAGAAATGGGGATAAATGTCCTATCTGAAAATGCCTTGCTCTTGCAAATAGTCCTCCTACATGCATTCTGTTGTGATGGTTTAGGATTAGCAACAGAGACTTTAGCTGGAAATTTTAAAGGCAAAGAAACTCCAGAGCAGTTACTGCCTTTATTGCAGATAGCAGTAGGAACTGGTGTATCAGTAGCACTCACCTTCTCAGGGGTATCGATCCTCTTTCCTAAAACTGTGTTTGGGCTACTAACTAACCACACTCAACTCATAGCCGAAACTCAAATATATGTTCCTTGGTTACTAGGCTTCCTGGTATTCACTATATTTAGCTTCTTGCTGGACGGCTTATTTGCCGCTTTGGCACAAGGACATATTATCCGCAATGCCGCCCTAATTGCGATTACGTTAGGGTTTACACCTTTAGCTATATTAGCTTGGTATTTTCACAGCAACCATATTTTGTGGTTAGCAATGTCGGTATTCATGGCAGTTAGGGCATTGTTACTTGTCATACATGTGCCGAAGACACTAGAAAGCAATGCCGCCACTTGCGGAAGACGCGGGACATCGGCGTAACGCAGTGGCTCCTCCCCACTTTCATTCCCTGCCTTGACTGTAGGTAAGTTTGTGTTTTTACTTATCTATACCTGTGGATACGTGACGACAATTTATACAATTCATCCTGAAGTGTGACTGGAATTAAGTCCCCGCTTGACTTCATAATAAGTTATACAACTTATAAATACTTTTTTTCCGAGGCGACGCACCTCCTCTAATTTATTATTTATTATTTATTATTAAATTTTTCTTTAAAATGTAAGTAACAACATTTGTATCTAGGAGATAAGTCACCCTCTCTCTCGTCCTTCCACTGCCGCATCGAAAATTTCTATTTGCTCAGGCGTTAAATCATTTAATGTTCCGGAAACTGCCTCTAATATCAGAATACTATCAATTCTTTCTATTAAATGATTATCAGAAATAGCATTAAATTCTTCTGGCGAAAACTTTCCAAAAAGACTTACTAACAGTTTCAGCATTTCCTCTCTATCTAATTTCACATGATATAAGCTATTACCTTCTATCAACTTTTCAACAATTCCTGATATGCGTTCTCTGGCGATATCTCTTGCTTCTGAAACTTCCTGCATAACCTAACCTCAAGTTTTTCGCTATCTGATACTTTTTCTATTTTAGCCTTTTGCCTTGAAATTCCAAACTTATGATTCTGATTCCCACCAATCTTCTAACTTTCATCCCTTTTTATCATCGCTGGTTCTTTCCCTAAGGAATACTCTAACTGGAGTTTAGACTAAATGCGAGCGATCGTCCGCTCAAGCCTACAGACTTACGGAGCCAAAAAAATACACTATATAATGAGAAGTAGAAATGTGCTTAAAAAGAAAAAGCGGTCAGCCATGTTGAACTGATCGCAAATTGGTCAATGCTGATAAAAGAAAAGAAGTACCAGCTTGACCATGACATTTGATAAGCTTAAACAATTTCGACAAGGTGTATACACCCTTTTGGGTAATGCTAAAGATGCTCTGCTTGATTTAATGGATGCAGTATTAGTGACACGTAGTGTTTATTCATTTGTGGAACTATCAGTATCTCCAGTATTTAGACGGCAGTGGCCTAGTATCTACGAAGCAATAGAAGACAGTAATCCGCCAAGAGAAGAATTGATGAGGTTGTATATCGAACAATTTCCTCAAACAGAGCAAATCATATTAGCAGGAGATCATACGGCTTGGTCGAGGCTTGAAGCTCCGACACTTAAAGAGCGCACCTATGAGCATCAAGCTTAACCTTTATCAGGGGCGAAACCCGTAACATTGGGGCAAGGTTATAGTACAATCGCGATTATTCCTGAAACAGAGGGTAGTTGGGCATTACCCCTATTACATGAGCGGATCACTAGTTTTGAAAATCCCATTGAAAAAGCAGCGTCACAATTAAGACTTGTCTGTAAAAATCTCCCAAAACGTGCATTATCATTGTGGGATGCGGAATATGGTTGTGCCAGTTTTGTGAAACAGACCTCATACCAATTCACGAAAGTCCTGATACAAATAAAGCATCAAGAATAAAACCCCAACCTGTAATAGAAGCAACGATTGATGTATTTAATTTATCCAAGCGTTGCCTAATGAATTCTCGTAATTCATCCAAAGTTATGAAGCAATCCCTTCTTAAATTTCTTTTAATCTCCTCCCACAAACGCTCAATCGGGTTAACTTGTGGTGTATGTGGTGGTTGAAATAATAAAATGATATTCTCTGGTACCTGAAGATACTGACTAAAATGAAACGCTCCGTTATCTAATTGGAGGATATGTATATCTTGAGTATAAGTAGCAGAAAACTTTTCTAGAAATATATTAAAACAGGTTGTATTTAAATGAGAGAATTCCCAAATGAAATACTCTCCAGTCAACGGTTCTACCAATCCGTATAAATAAAAGTTATCTCGTTTCCATTGCATTATCCCTATAGGTTTTATACCTTTGGACGTAATTAATCTTCCTGCTTCAGTTTTTAATCCTACACGACTTTCATCTCCACACCAATATCTAATTCTCCTCTGTTTATCTGTTGGTGCTATTACGTATTTTTTAATAACCTCTAAGAATTGTGGGAGTTTTTTTTAAATTCTTCTTCTGACGAAGGCTGATACAAAATTCCTACTGGTCGTGGCACTTTTAGCTTGGCTTTCATTTGATAATGTACTGTGCACCTCCAGCTTATAAGGGGTCGGGTCGTCCCCGAAAGCATGGTGCTAAATTTAAACTCAACGAACCCACAACATGGGGCGAAGTAGCATCTGTCTTGGAAGTGGATGACCCAAAATTGGGGCTCCTCAGGGTTAGTTTGTGGCAAGATTTGCAATGCACGCAAAGCAGCTGATCGCTCTTCGGTCGCTACTGAGAGTGGAACGTCTGGATGAGCATGGCAACTTGAGAGTATTAAAACCTTTGTGGTTAGCATGGGTTGGGGAACAAATGCCACCTTTGTCAGAAGTTTGGCGGATGTACTTGCGTCGCTTCACGATTGATCATTGGTATCGCTTTTTCAAGCAACGTTTACATTGGACAGTACCAAAATTAAGTACAACAGAGCAATGTGAAAATTGGAGTGACTTAATGCCGTTAATGACTTGGGAGTTATGGCTAGCCCGTGATATCGTTGCTGATAATCCTCTCCCTTGGCAGAAGTCAATGGATAAATTGACCCCCGGAAGAGTTGCTCAGGCTATGGGTGGAGTTTTAGCAGTGATTGGTACTCCAACCCTTCCACCCAAACCACAAAGGATTGTCCCAAGGTTGGACACCAGGTAAACGCCGTAGCCGTAAAAACCGATATCCAACTGTTAAAAAGACTGCTTCTAAACCACGCAAAGAACAACAAAAATCTGCTTAATCTCAAATATCTTCATTCTTGGAGGTTGTGTTTTATGAACTCAGAACTGCTGGGTCATTTCTTACTGCCTAGTCTAAACTCCAGCTCTAAGACCAGTCTCCTAAAAGTTTTAACACCGCGCCTGGTGGCAACTCGATTTTTTCAGGTGTAATTATGGTATGCATATTCGCCTGCCTTTAGAAACTCCGACCACGCTGAATCTAATTGTACCTGCTCAATTAGAGTCAACGTAATTGAGCAATCTCAACCAAATACTGAAAAATGCTGTAAGTTGAGAACACAAACAAGGATCTATTTGAGAGCGTGCGTAACTTCTATGGGATTCAACTGAGAAGCGCTATATTTTAGCCAGCAAGCACAAATAAAAAAGGGCGGACAACTTGCCCACCCTATAAAAAATAAAAAGTATTCTGTTCAGGTCAAAAATGTGAGTGAATTTTACGTTCTATCTTTTACTCCAGAACCTATGTAAGATTATTTACCTTCTTTTTGACTTACAAGACGGCTCGGGAGTCGCTGATAGCTAAAAGCTTAACAATTAACCCAACTGTTCTTTCGCCTTAGTGATGATGTTGTCAACGGTGTAGCCAAACTT
Source organism: uncultured Scytonema sp. (assembly GCA_937873135.1). Classification (GTDB taxonomy): domain Bacteria; phylum Cyanobacteriota; class Cyanobacteriia; order Cyanobacteriales; family Nostocaceae; genus Rhizonema. The sequence goes on from CALMVQ010000103.1 coordinate 81,419, forward strand.
TTCTAATGCAACGGGACCTGGGGCAGAAACGCCGAAGCGGTCAACACTAATCATCGCGCCTTCAGTGCCAATGTAACGGTGCCAACCGAAGCTAGAAGCTGCTTCCACAACTAAGCGCTTGGTAATCGACTTTGGCAATACAGACTCGCGGTATTCTGCGGGTTGCTCATCGAACAATTCCCAAGAAGGTAAGGAGACGACACGAACTTTTTTACCTTCAGCACGGAGTTTGTCAGCAGCTTCTACACACATGTAGACTTCACTACCAGTACTAATGAGGATTATGTCCGGAGTTCCCTCACTATCAGCGATGATGTAACCACCCTTAGTCACACCCTCAATTGAGGAACCAGCTAACTGAGGTAGGTTTTGCCGACAGAAAATCAGCAAGGTGGGGCGATGTTGATTGGCGTATTCCACCGCTACCTTGTAAGCACCTGAGGTTTCGTTACCATCAGCAGGACGAATCACTGTCAAGTTGGGAATTGCCCGCAGTGCAGCGATGGTTTCTACTGGTTGGTGAGTTGGACCATCTTCACCCAAACCAATTGAGTCGTGAGTCATCACATAAATGACTCCAGCTTGGGAGAGTGCCGACAGGCGAATTGCTGCCCGCATGTAATCAGTGAACACCAGGAATGTTGCACAGTAGGGAATTAGACCCGAACCGTGCAGCGCAATACCGTTACAAATTGCGCCCATACCATGCTCGCGGACACCGAAGCGGAGGTTACGGTTTTGGTATTGTCCTTTTTGGAAGTCACCATATCCTTTCAGCAAGGTGTTGTTAGAGTGGGCAAGATCCGCAGAACCACCGATGAGTTGTGGTAAAACTGGAGCTAAAGCATTGAGGGTGGCTTCAGAAGTTTTACGAGTGGCTATTGCTTTGTCACTCGGGGAGTATTTAGGAAGAGCTTTATCCCAATCTGTAGGTAGTTTGCCGCTGAGATATTGCTCAAATACAGCAGCATCTTCAGGATACTTGTGTTTGTAGTCGGCGAAGGTTTTGTTCCACTCAGTTTCTAAATTTTCGCCACGCTCGATAGCTTTACGCCAGTGATTGAGTACATCTTGTGGTACTTCAAATTCTGGGTATTCCCAACCTAGATTGTCGCGAGTAAGTTTAATTTCATCCTTACCGAGAGCCGCACCGTGAGCGTCAGCGCTGTTAGCTTTGTTCGGGGAACCATAGCCGATAGTTGTTGTCACCTTGATAAAACTCGGCTTATCGGTAACGGCTTTGGCTGCTTCTAACGCTTTGTGAATTGCTTCTAAATCCGTGTTGCCATCCTCAACGTGCTGTACGTGCCAACCGTAAGCTTCAAAACGCTTAGAAACATCTTCAGTGAAGGAAACATCCGTTGAACCATCAATAGAGATGTGGTTGTCGTCATACAGAGCAATCAGCTTGCCTAATCCCAAGTGTCCCCCTAAGGAACAGGCTTCTCCGGAAACGCCTTCCATGTTACAACCATCACCTAAAATTACGTAGGTGTAGTGGTCAACAATTTTTGCATCAGGCTTGTTGAATTTTGCGGCAAGATGTGCTTCTGCCATTGCTAAACCGACGCCATTGGCAATTCCTTGTCCCAAAGGTCCGGTCGTGACTTCCACACCTGGTGTTTCAAAGTTTTCTGGGTGACCAGGGGTTTTAGAACCCCACTGGCGGAACTGCTTAATGTCCTCTATTGTCACGCTGTCGTAACCAGTTAAGTAGAGTAGAGCATACTGCAACATACAGCCGTGACCAGCAGACAAGACAAAGCGATCACGGTTAAACCACTTGGGATTTTTCGGGTTAAACCGCAGCAGTCTATCCCACAGAACAAACGCCATTGGCGCTGCACCCATTGGTAGTCCTGGGTGACCAGACTTAGCTTTTTCTACGGCATCAATTGCCAAAAAGCGGATTGAGTTGATACAAAGTTCTTCGAGGGTTTGGGTTGCAACAACCATAATCTCTTGTTCTTTACGACGGGTTAGCACTCTTTGAGCCAGACTCCACTTGGGGAGGCAAAAAGCAATGTGGGTTTTGAGAGCGAGTTAGCAGTGTGGACGTTCTTCCCGCAATTGCGTTCTCTCCACCAAACTTATCGCCTTATTGCCGTGCTGTTTTGGATCTCCCCAAGGCAGTATCTTCATCATCCCATTGGTACTTGTTGACGGACAAGCCGCATAACTCGGGATAATTGATTTGAATCTTGAATTATTTTATAAAGAATTCCCCCAGTTATCAGTTGCCAAAGGGACTGAATTATGCTTTCTCCCGTCCCGGACTCTGTAGGGAATACCCCTACAGACTACCATACTTTTACTGAAGAAAAAACCCAGTACTGAGAACTCATTCGTCAGAATTGTTCAAGGAAAATTGGGATAGTGGCGATCGCTGCGGTGGAAATCATGAGACTGCCAGAAGCATAGCAGTCTTCTTCAAAGGATGTATTCTGCGTACAAACTTCTTAAACTAAATCCAAAATTTCAAATCTCCTACTTTAGAGGTACTTTTTAAAGGCTAGCGTGACATTGTGTCCGCCAAAACCAAACGAATTTGATAGTGCGACTCGAACATCTAATTCGCGGCTGAATTTAGGAATATAATCCAAGTCACATTCAGGATCGGGATTTTCCAGATTGATTGTCGGTGGAACTCGGTTATTCGCGATCGCTAGTACTGTGGCGACGGCTTCAATACCTCCAGAACCGCCCAATAGATGACCTGTCATTGATTTGGTGGAACTAACTGCTACCTTATAGGCATGTTCGCCCAAAGCTTTTTTCATTGCTGCGGTTTCCGTTGAATCGTTAGCCGAGGTGCTTGTGCCGTGAGCATTAATGTAAGTGACTTGCTGTGGGGTTAGTCCGGCATCCTTCAAAGCCAGTTGGATAGCTCTAAAGGCTCCATCCCCACCGGGAGCCGGGGATGTCATATGATAGGCATCGCATGTCATCCCGTAGCCAACGATTTCCCCATAAATCCTCGCACCACGACTGAGAGCGTGTTGCAGTTCTTCGAGGATTAAAATACCCGCACCTTCACCCATGACAAATCCATCGCGATCGCGATCAAACGGACGACTCGCATGTTCCGGATCGTCATTGCGAGTTGAAAGTGCCCTCGCTGCCGCAAATCCGGCTATGGACAGAGGTGTCACTGCTGCCTCAGTTCCCCCACTTATCATCGCTTGGGCATATCCCCCTTGAATCAGGCGAAAAGCATCACCTATGGCGTTTGAGCCTGCGGCACAAGCGGTTACTGAACAGGAATTTGGTCCTTTGGCACCAGTGTGAATTGCCGTTAATCCGGCTGCCATATTGGCAATCATCATCGGTATCATGAAAGGACTACAGCGATCAGGACCACGGTTGAGGTAAATTGTTTGTTGGTCTTCCAACACCTTAAGACCACCAATACCAGAACCAATCATTACGCCTATTTGTTCGGCGTTCAAATCGTTAATGACTAACTTGGCATCCGCAAGAGCCTGTTTTGCAGCTGAAACGCCAAATTGGGCAAACCTGTCCATGCGCTTAGCTTCTTTGCGCTCCATGTAGTCGTGCGGATCGAAGTTTTTCACTTCACCTGCAATGCAGCAATCATGGCGTGACGTGTCAAACAAGGTAATTTTGCCAATACCATTGCGCCCGCTTACCAATCCTTCCCAATATTCAACTGGTGTATTACCAATCGGTGTAATTGCGCCGACACCAGTGACAACAACGCGTTTACGTATAAAATCACTCATGACTAAGTTAGAGAATAGGGAGTAGGTAGGGGCAGGTTTAATCATAGATAACATCTGGATACTATCCGATGTGATCTCAAACCCGCCCGTACAGGAGTAGGGAGTAGGGAGTAGGAATTTTTGGTTGTCGGTTGTTAGTTATCAGTCGAAATTTCTCCGACTTACTAACGCTCTTCCCACTCTCCATTTCCCACTCCCATTCCCCATTTAGGCGGATGCAGCAACTTTATTGTTAATGTAATCTGCCGCCTCTTGAACGGTTGTAATCTTTTCGGCGGCTTCATCAGGAATTTCGATATCAAACTCTTCTTCCAACGCCATAACCAGTTCAACGGTATCGAGAGAATCTGCCCCCAAATCGTTGGCAAAATTCGATTGTGGTTTAACCGTGTCGGCCTCAACACTTAGTTGCTCGACGACGATTTTCTTGACCTTTTCAAAAGTTTCCGCTTGGCTCATGAAAAAATTCCTCTACCAGTTGCTATAATCCGCTTTTCAATGGACTACATATTTTTGAGCATATACATCTTATCTGATAGCGCGAGCGCATACACTGTGTAAATGGTTTTGTTTTGCAATTCTTATACCAAGTTGCATTCAAACGCAATACATGGGTATAGGACATCGGCACTTCAGCTGTTAGCTGACTGCTCACTGCTTAGTCTCACTAAATTTTTGGAGAACGTCCATTCTGGCACATCGACAGCTTCATAGCTTTAAACCATCATTCATTACTTGCCACGCAGACAATTATCCTGACTCCTGTCTCCTGTCTCCAGCAGTGATAAAACAGTTATTGTTAAGAGCGACTACCCAAAATTAATCATTACTTATGCTATCCCATACTTTAAAATACGCTTACTTCCCAGGCTGTGTTGCCCAAGGTGCCTGCCGGGAACTTCACTCCTCAACTGTTGCCCTCTCACACGCACTGGGTATCGAACTAGTCGAACTCAAAAAAGCTGCCTGCTGCGGTTCCGGCACATTTAAAGAAGATTCTCAACTGTTGGAAGATACAGTTAATGCCCGAAATATTACTTTAGCAGAAGAATTAAATTTACCTCTTCTGACTCATTGCAGTACTTGTCAAGGTGTCATTGGTCATGTTGATGATCGCCTGAAAGCATGCCAGCAAACAGACCTCACTTATATCAAGCAGGTTAATGGTTTGTTACAAAAAGAAGGCTGTTCCCCTTATCAGGGGACTACAGAAGTTAAACACCTTCTCTACGCCCTGATCACAGACTACGGGCTTGAGGAAATTCAAAATCGCGTTCAGCGCAAGTTAACAGGACTAAAATGTGCGGCTTTCTACGGCTGCTATCTTCTCCGTGCCCAAAAAGCGATGCCCTATGACGATCCCTTCCAACCGAAAGCAATGGAAAATGTTTTTCGGACTGTAGGCGCAACGCCAATCTACTATAGAGGTCGTACACAGTGTTGCGGTTGGCCTCTTTCCAGCTACGCCACAACCCAATCTTTTCAAATGGCAGGGACGCATATCCAAGAAGCCTTAGAAGCTGGTGCTGATTGTCTAGTCACTCCTTGTCCTCTGTGCCATCTAAACTTAGATTCTCGTCAACCAGAGGTAGAAAAGGTCATTGGACGGAAACTTGGTTTACCAGTACTACATTTACCCCAGTTGATTGCTTTAGCTGTTGGGGTTAGCCCAAAAGTATTGGGTTTAGAACGGCACATCGTTTCTACCAAACCAGTGTTAGAAAAGTTGGGAATGTAATGGAGAGGGAAAGTATTGACTCTCCCCGGTCTGAAGACGCGGGGATTCATGAGATTAAAGTTGTACAGAGGATACCTTAGTCGGTACATGCCACAATCTTAATCTAATTGGCGCAGTCAAAGCGCTCCTACGCACTCCACTAAGGTCAAGCCCCAGCATTGTGCTTACTCGCCACGCTCCGAAACACATCTTCAAGGGTTTTCAACGTGTTTTCTTATAATTATAAAATCACCCGTTAAAAACCCCTGAGAAGTAGGATAATTGCGACGAACTTCGTACTGGGAGCAATGCGATGAGCGTGAGGTAGATCCAAAAAAGGGCGATCGCCTCCACTTGCTTCGCAGTACTAAAAAATATTTAATACATACCGTGTAGTTGTAAATACTTAATAATTTTGGAGAAACTTGGAATGATTATTATTAGCATAAACAGGAATTTCAGTACTGTACGTTCGCTCAGCTATTGAGGGGTGAGAGGAATTAATGCCTGACTGGGTAAAAAACAAAAGAATTGTGGATCTGCAAAACATAAACCGTGTAATACTTGGAAAAAGCTGTGGGAGATTAACCGTGTACTACATTGAATAAGGGAAATCAGGTGTTTCCATGTAATATATGGGTTCTCAGAAGTCTGTGAACAGGCAAAAATTCTTTACGGATGGGTTTTGAAACAATGCAAATTGACCCTTTTAGGAATGCTTTAGGAGGCAAAACAGAAGCAAATAAGGATTTACGACAAATTGCTTTGTTAAATCAAATTTTGGTGACTAAAAGCATAGCAGAAGGTTCAGAGTTTTATCAGGCGAAAGAAGATTGGGTATCAGCACAGGCAGTCAAGCAAGTCTACTAAGCACTTCAGCCGAAGCATCAAGCACTCCTGAATCCCCCCAATCTTTATTGAGAAATAAACCAATCTATAAGTTTTCGTGCAATGCTTAACTTCGGGGGAATTTGCGGCAGGTTGTGTTTGTTGAACCAACCAGCATCTGCTAACTCTTGCGGATCAATAAGAATTTCGCCATCAGCATAGGTTGCTGTAAACCCAATCATTAGCGAATTTGGAAATGGCCAAGGTTGAGAGCCAAAATAACGGATATCCTTGACTGAAATTCCTGTTTCCTCGTATGTTTCACGTATCACAGTTTCTTCAAGCGATTCTCCTGGTTCAACAAAGCCAGCGATCGCACTATATAAAGATTTAGGAAATCTGTGAGAACGTGCTAACAAGAGATCTTCATTACGAGTGACTAAAACAATAACTGCGGGTGAAAGACGAGGGTAGTTCACCAACCCACAGTTCAGACAGCGCTTAGCACGCTGATCCGGTAATTGTGTTGTTTGGGTTGCACAATGGCCGCAGTATTGGTGAGTACGATCCCATTCAGAAATCTGAAATGCAAGACCACTTAAAGAAAAAAAGTCTTCCTCTAGACTACCAAACAGCTCGCGCAGTCCGTTGAAAGTCATACCCGCAGGAGCGATGGTATCTTTGGGTAGTTCGGCACAATAGCAATCTTGATTGTCAAGGGTTCCAAGAAATTGTGTTCTCACGGGCTTGACACCAATGTCTGCTAATTCAATCGAACGAGGAATCTGGTGAGTTAAGGTTCCTACACACTCAACCAGCAGCTTGTTACCCATAAAAGCAAACCACCAAGCGGGTTGTGACCGTTCGTATGGTGGTTTAATACCAGGAATAAAGGTTCGCATGGGAAAAAATTTAACGTGAGATCGACAAGTGCTGGTAATAGGGAATTGGGAATTACTAAATACAAAAGTTGCTAGTAATTCTCAATTAAAAGTATATATTAATACATTTACAACTCAGCCTTTTTTAATTTTTAATTCTGCGCTCGCAGTATAAGCAACTTGGGTTAATTGCTAATTGCCAGAACACTCATCGCTACTGTGGTGTTGGTGTGAACGTTGGAGGTGGTAAGGGTTCTGGTATTGTGGATTCCTGAGATTTTGTCCCAGGTGTTGCAGTAGAAGTTGGAGTCGGTGTGGGTTCTAGTGTTGTTGGTTGCGAAGATTTTGTTGTTGGGTCGATTGTCGGAGTGGGTGTCGCTTCTTGTGTTGGTATGATTGCTGGAGTAGTTATGGCAGGTGTGGGAGAGTCTGTGGGAACAGTAGGTGTAGGAGAGGCTACGGGAACAGGTGTATATGTATATGTAGGTGTTGACTGCTTGTTTAACTTCTTGGGTTTACTAGGCGCGATTGGTGCTGGATTTATCTTATTTCTATTTTTGATGACTGGTTCAGGGGATTCTACTGTTGGTGAAAGTGGTGAATCTATCGTTAAATTAGGACTGGGAATGGGTGCTGGCGTATACTTTATGGTAGGTCTAACTTCAGGAATAGGTGCTTCTGTGGTCAAGCTTCTATGTTTCTGTTTGGTAATAGGTGATAATTTAATTTTTCCAGTTGGTTTAACCTTCGGTATGATTGATGCTGGAAGCATAATATGATACCAGTTAAACCAAGTCAGCAATCCCCCGGCAGCTAAAATCCCAGTTACGATCACTCCTGTGGGCGAGAGTAAAAAGCGTTTGTGGTAGGAGTGATTTGAAGGTGACGGCTCTTCGACTACTATGGTTACCCGAGATAGCAGATTTTGAGAGGAGGGCGCTAGCGGAGGGTTAAAAACTTGAGTACTAGATAGTGGATTCTCAACTTCTGTTTTCGAGTTGCTCACAATTGGCTGATTGTTGTGGTGATTCTCGACAACTGAATATGACTCTATCTGCGGCAAAGGTGGTAACGGCGAGGAGTAATGCTGTGTTTGGGGAAGTTTTAGTAAGTTGAGATTGTGGCGAGTTACGGAAACTCCCATTTCGTCACCCAAGAACTGCCGTATTAACATTGCTTTATTTAGGTAATCCATTGCACCAATCTTGTCTTCTTGACAAAGGGCGCAAGTTCCTAATTGATGCAATGCCCAAGCTTCAGTTGCTTTGTCTTGTTCGGCTTGAACTCCAAGTAAAGCCCATTGTAGCACTTGCACCCACAAACTCCATCGCCTACTTAAGGCTATTGAGCCTTCCACCGCTTTTGCCAAACTCAAGACATCACTCCAACGGTTGGCTCTAACTGCCATTTCCATAATTTGTACGAGCGCATCAATTTGTAATAGGATTTTGTCTTGCTGTTTGTGCTGTTCAACCCAATTTGTAAAGTAAAGTATAACTTTTTCCAAAAGGGATGTTAACTGAGATGCTGAAGGCAAAAATTCAACTAAAGTTTTGCTGATGCTATAGCGAGAGCAATAAAGCTGTACGAGATGACGACGCCGCAACGTCTCTAGTGTATTATAAATGTCAGGTAATTGTATGATCGCCTCGACTTGCTGACTTTCAAGTCCTACATCACCCATAATCACTAACAGTTCCAAAATGGATTTTTGTGGTTCTAACAGTGAGTCCACAATTTGATTGATGAGATAGTTATCAGGTAAGGAAGTAGGCAATTGACTCATAATATCAACAAGTGATCGACTTTCTTCCAAACTACTGGCGATCGCCTGTCGTAAGCGCATTGGGTGTCCATTCAAGATCCCACATAAGTTTCTTGCCGCAGGCAGTTCCTCTGCCTCCAAAGAACGTTGAAGTTCCTGTTCCACTAAAGCGATCGCATACTGTATTGAGAGTCCAGAAAGTTCTATGGAAAGTCCTTTCTGGTGAAGGCGACTGGTATTAGAAGCTATGAGGAAGGTACATCGACAAGCCGTACTCATCAACTCTTCAACTTCTTCTGGTGTCAGTTTACTGCCGTCATCGAGCACCACAAGAGCCTGTTTCTCCTGAATTTGTTGACGAATTTGGTGACGAGTCGGCTTATAAGGAAAGTGGCTGTCGTAGAAAGCTTCCCACATAGACTGGAGCAGATCACCTACATGCGGATGAGAAGGAGACAAGCTGATGACACCATCGTTCCAAAGCGATGTAAACTGGTTATCTTGCACCAAGTGACGTAGTAAAACGGTTTTTCCGAAGCCAGATGGACTGTATAACTCTACCGAGCGCTCGGATTGTAAAGCGGCAATCACTTCAGTGATTAATTCTTGACGATCCAGTAAGTTGTCATCAGAGTTCTGGCGTATTGAAACTACGGAGGAAAGCGAAAATAGAGTAGGTTGCTCTGGCATCGTCAAAACATCTGCTTGAGCGCCATGAATAGAACCAATCTGAATGATGTGATTCCCGACTACGAGTTGACTACTGATTCCGCCTCCAAATTCTGCAATCTGGCTTTGAGGCATAAATTTTTTCAGACAATAATTTTAGTTTTCTTATCTACCGTTATACGTATTTATACTTAAGAAATCCGCAAATTTTTAAATAATGGTAAATGCCCTATACAATTTTAAACTACATAACTAAAATGATAAAAAAGGGTTGTTGTGACTACTTTCACCAACCCCAATATAAAGTTGTGTTTGTTGACGCCAACAGGCGTAACAATTGCATTTTTTATTCGAAATTCTTCTTCAAATAGGTCATTTATCGTCCAATTTACGTTGCAATCTTCTTAAAGACTGATAGATTTCTGGAAGGCGGGTGATTGCGGCCGAAACTTTCAAGTAAGTTTTATGGGGTAAGGCAGGAATTCCTGAAACCATGTCTCCTGGCGCAATATCACTATGAATGCCGGCTTTAGCAGATACGATCGCCCGATCACCAATCATCACCTGATTGGCAATTCCTACTTGTCCGGCTAATATCACGCCCTTACCAAGTTTGACACCTCCTGCCATGCCAACTTGACCTGCTAGTGCACAACCTGGACCTATTTCACAACCATGACCGATTTGTACTAAATTATCAATAATCGTCCCAGTCCCTATCCGTGTTTCTCCTACAGATGGGCGATCAATGGCACTATTGCATCCAACTTCGACACCATCCTCTAAGACAGTGTAGCCAGATTGTTCCATTTTCATCCAACCTCTCTTCGTTGGTACAAAGCCAAAGCCTTCGGCACCGATGACAGCACCACTGTGAATGACACAATTTGCACCAATCTGAGTCCGTTCGTGGATTGTACAGTTGGCGTGTAATGTCGTGCGATCGCCGATCTTAGCTTCTGGATAAATCACCACATTGGGATGTATGCACACTCCGTCACCAATGTCAACTCCTTGTTGAATGACCGCGTGAGGACCAATATAAACTTGGCTACCAACTTTTGCACTGGGATGAATCACAGCAGTCGGATGAATTTCTGAGGTAGGACGCCAAGGTTGATAAAAAAGTGCGATCGCGTTGGCGAATAAAAGTCGTGGTTGTGAGCTTGCCATCCAGACAACACCGCGTTCTAGTGCTTGCGCCTGTAATGCCTCATCTTCAGGTAAGATTAAAGCACTAGCGCTAGTCTTGCCGACCATATTGGCAAATTTCGCTCCTTCTATGTAGCTTAGATGACCGATTGTAGCTTCATCGATGGCCGCCATCCCGATAATTTCTGGGTTATTATCAATGTTCGCCGTGAAACTACTAGATGTCACAGCATCACCAAGTTTTTGTACAATTTCACTAAATTTCATAAAACCTCGTAATTAAGAGAGAATTGGGAATTGGGAACTGTGTTTTTCTCAACCATTCCCCATTCCCCAATTTATTCTTTTAGCAGTAAGTAATATAGTGTACCGTCGCCGCCTGTCACGCCAGCTCGGTCACCTGCTAATGGTCCGCTTCCCATGTAATAATCCACTCTACCGGGTCCTTTGATAGCACTGCCTGTATCCTGATCGAGGACAAAACGGCTAACAGTATGATATGCGAGCTTTTCGCCTTCAGTGGGATAGGGTAAGCTAGTATTGACAACTGCCAGTGCGCCTCGAGGCATGAGCGATTTATCTGTAGCAATAGAACGCTCTGCTGTGACTGGCACACGAAGACTGCCCATAGCCGGCTCGTTGCCAGTATCATTGAAGAAGACAAACCGTTGCCAACGCGGCAAATAATTATTCATCTCCTGTGTATGTTGCTGGAAATACCGAGTCACAATAGGTAGTGTTAGACCAGATGCGGGGAGTTTGTGATCTTTCAACAGTTGTTTACCGATACTTGTCCAAGGGTAATCTGTTGCACCCGCATAGCTGACAGATGTTGTTGAGCCATCAGTTAAGTTAAGTTGGGCAGAACCTTGGATGTGTATCATATAGGCTTCAAAGCGATCCCGGAACCAATACATCTCCAAACCATGCAACCGACTTTTCGCGCCCAGCAAAGCATCTTTTCCTTCTAATTCTGCTCGTGTAGGATGCGGTTTACTCCATTTGTCAAAATTTGACGGTTTTCGGTAAATTGGATACCTGTATTCTGGAGTCTGAATACGACTGGCTGTATAAACAGGATTGTAATAGGCAGTAAATTTAACAGTACCCCTACCATCATTGCCAACGGACTTATAAAAGATAAACTCCTGCCGGACAGCAGCTTGTAGTTGCTCTGGGGAGTCAGAACTAACAACTAACTCGCGAAAACGTTGCAAACTTTGACGGACGCGATTGAGGGTTATGTGTGGTACAGGATAATTGTGATACGCGGCAATAGCCTCTTTTGTGTTCGTGTAATGAAGGCTATTGTCAATTGATGTCAATAACGCCATGCGATCGCCCGGTTTACCGTTTTCACCCCAAATTTGCTCGTCCCAACCCAAGCATTTATTTGGGAAAGTGCAGTCCGTTCTCATCAGATCTAATTGTGTAAATGGATACTCTACCTCAACTGGAATTGGAATTGGTATTGGCTGTCGCGGTATTTGAGGTTGAATGGGTATCGGTACTGGCAGTGGCACTACCTCAGTTTGGCTGGGTAACGGCAATGGTGATAAGCCAGGAACTTGACCTGATGCGGACAAGATCGGGTTAATTACGGCAATTGCCAGACTCAAAAAAACCAAAGCAAGCGTTTTTCTCATGATTTAGCGTTCATCTTTCCACACTAGAGCTAAAGATTGGTTCCACTCGGATTGCCAAAACCCGACATGGACGCACTACCATATATTCACCCTGAATATTCTTGATTGGCACGCTGATAAAGTCATCGGAAGCAGACTTTGGTACAAGTTCTCCGCTATACCATTTCTGGAAATCTTGAATAGTCGGAAAACGTACTTCTTCCCGATGTCCACCTTCCAGCATGAGATGCACTGCGTATTCATTAGGAGTTTTAGGCATAACATTGAATCATTTGAAACACATCCAACCCATTGTCATCGACGTAACCCCTGAATGGGAAGGGGAAAGGGGAGATGGAGGGAGAGGGGATTGGGAGAAGAAATTTCTCGCTCGTCCTCGCTATTCCTTCTCTGTTCTGCTTCCTTGTCTTTATTCCTCATTGCTTATGACGGTTACTTTGCTGCATACGGTTCCCAAAAACAAAGGAGTGCGGATCGCTTTGGCGAAAAGACTGAGGTCGAATGTCTTACCTACTCAATCCTTTCGTTAGAACAGTACGATCATTGTCTGAATAAAAATCAGCGCTTGCGAGGTAACTTCATCTTGCGCTTTCTGCTGAAGTACGCTTGATAAGGCAACACCGCTCACTGAAATGCTAATTTAAAAAACTAGTACCGCTCCCTTGAAAGTCAAAAGTCAAAAGTCAAAAGTCAAAAGTCAAAAGTGTTATAAATCAAGGCTTCTGGCTGTTTGAAATGGTTGCTTTATTTACGCGCCCGCTGTACTAGTACTAAAAGCAAGTTGAACTTAATACCAATTTTTAAGTTTTTTAACATAAAAATTATAAGTAAATTTTATAGTATGATAGCTTAAGAATACTTTGATTGTAATATTATACAAATTATAAAACGATTTTTAACACATAACGTACCAATTAATTTATCATCAATACATGATAAATTTTAATAGGAGATGGCTGCACGATTGCTAACCATAAAAAAATAACTGGACTTCTCCGTAAATAAAAATTAACCGAGCAAAACTAGGATAAAATTGTCTCAAAAAGCAGAAGTTGAAATGGATTGGCAATTCTCACGTCGTTTATTTATTTTACATCTATTATTGTTAGCAGTGAGTGGATGTCAATCAACATCAAGCTATGAAGGGGAGTTAACCATTGGCGTTATTAACTATGGTGGTGGCGAACAGATAATTAATCAGTTTGCTCGCTTCAAAAGCTACTTGGGGGAAAGAACAAAAGCACATATTCAGCTAGAGCCTACTTTTAATGAGAATAAAGCAATTGAGCGCATTCAGGCTGGCGCTTGGTCATTAGTCTTTGCCCCACCAGGTTTAGCAGCAATTGCGATCGCAAGCTATCAATACGTTCCGCTTTTTCCTTTACTAGATCTCAGCAATCTGCGCTCAATCTTAGTTGTTCGCCAAGATAGTCCGCTTCATGATTTGAAACAGCTACAAAATCGAACAATTGCTCTAGGCGAACTAGGTTCAGCAACAGGATATTATTTTCCCCTTTACAATCTGTACGGTCTTACACTGGCTGAGATTCTATTTGCTCCAACACCTAAAACAGCTCTAGAATGGGTGGCGCAAGGAAAAGCAATTGCTGGTGCTGTCTCAATGGCAGATTTTAATCTCTACAGTTCACAGTTGAGCCAAACCCAATTCCGCGTATTGTTCACAGATCCTCACTATGTTCCACCTGGTGTAGTTTTGATTGGACCAAGTGTAGAACGTAACCGTCAAGAGTACATCCGCAAAGTCTTGAGTGAGTTTCCTTCCATTTTGGCTAGTGAAGTGGGATATGTACCCAATGGACAACTACCAGATTACCGTTACATGATTGCTGTCGTAGAGAAGGTGAGAGCGATCGCCGCTCATATCCACGAGAAACCGACTCACTTGTTTTGAACTTTTCAGATTCCCGACTTAAAGAAGTCGAGAATCTGAATTACAACGAAAGTATTAAGTAATTTTATTTATTAACCCTTCCAAAGTTATAGCAAGCTCATCTTATTGATAGAAAGGGAGATTCGACTATCTTGAATGAAGGGAAACAAAACAGTCGATGCTGGAAACACAGAGCAGGTACGTCTCTTTTGTCGGTTGAGAAATTTTCAATTAGTCCGCGTTTTTTGAATCATCGGTAAATCTTGCATTTGGGCAAAAAAAATTTTAGTCTGCATAACAATCCACTTGACAAAATCTACCACTTCTTGGATACTATTGATAGTCGTGCCAAATATCAAAAAAATATTGATCGCCTTCGGCGGGGGTAAGGGAAAAAGAAAAAGCGTAGAGGGCTAAAGGGCAAAAGTGTAAAGAATTAAGTCCTAGCGGCGGAAACCACAACCCGAAACCCGACGTAGTAGCTCCTGCCGTCCGGATTGGCGTTGATGAGGCGACACGCAGAACGGCAATCCCTCGGATTGTCGAGCCAGGAACCCCCGCGCAGCATCCGTGTTTGATTATCATTCTTGTTCTCATTCCGCTCACTAACTTCATCTATCCAAGCACTACCATCTGTAGGAGCGCCTTCGTAATTACCGTGCCATTGGTCAGCGCACCATTCCCAGACATTCCCCTGCATATCATACAAACCGAAGGCATTTGCTACGTTCAAGCTACCTACTGGTATTGTTTGCTTACGGTACTCTCCTTTAGGAGCAGAGCCATATGTCATGTTTTTAGCAGAGCGGGTAGTGGAAATCGCCTATTACTTAAAGAAGAACCCTTGTCGTTAGGAATTTTTGGCGGCTGTACTGAGGTTATATTATCCTCATTTGACAATATTTCTTGAGCAATATTTTGTAGGCTTAAGTTCCCTGGTCTTTCAGCCTGTGCTGCATGAACTAGATTAAATAACCATCCCTCTGATTCTGCTCTTTTTATTAACTCAAAGACAATTACTCCTAACGTGCTATCCCTGGAAATTTCATTTAAGTTTTTACTTAAGCCGTAATACAGCAATTGTTCCAGCGATGACTTATCAAGAAAAGCATCGATTAAAGCATCTTTTAATTTTCTTAGCTGCTGTTGCGACGGCATTATATTTATCAATAAAAGCTTGATTATTTACTTATATGAAAGAAAACAAGAAATACTGATTTTTTACTTACCTCGTCTGTGCCTTCAATGTTACCATTCTTTCCTCAAGTTCAACCACCCTGCGTATTAACGGCACATGATCACTAAATCTAGATAATATGCCAAAGCATCAACCATCACCTTGGTTTTAGTCGTGCCATTCTGCTTTGCATATGCCACAAGCAGTTCATCTAGTTCTGATAGGATTCGTACACAAAATTGAGATGATGCCGTATCAGCAATCACTGAAACATAGCGTTGTGTATAGCAATGTAATTCAAAAAAATAAGCGGCCATTATTACAGCGCAATACCGTTCTCTTTGCTCATATTCACCTTGAGTATATCTCACTATACTAAATTTAATATATGTATGTGACTCGAATGAGAAACGTTATACCCCTCTTCGGTCACTCTCCGGGAAGGCAATCTCTATAAGCCTCATGAGGCAACCAATACAAGCTATACTATTAGAAAAAAATGAGTCTTGTATTTGTTCTTAGAAAAGAAAAGCGCGATCACTTGCTATGCAAAAGCTCTAGAACTCAGAAATAGCAAATGTTTTCGGAGAGTGACAGAAGAGGGATACTACCAGCAACAGATTCGGATAGCTCCATATTGTTAGAGAAATTAAGCGCTTTGACTCCTCGGGAAAGAGATGTGTTACGCTGGATCGGAATCGGTGCTACCAATCGCCAAATTGGAGAGCAACTATATATATCGGAGACAACAGTCAAAACCCACGTTACCCACCTACTGAACCGTTTAAACTTGAAGAACCGATCGCAGCTGGCAATTTACGCGAATTCGATTTCTCATCGTTTCATTTAATCGCCGGAAGTGGGGAGTCAGGTGTTGCTTGAAGGGTTTGCCTGTTGTCTGTAGAAGCGCACTCAGGTGGTGTAAGCTGGTACGAAGTTAAATAGCTTAAGATAGTTGAAATAGTGTCTTATGTCGATTATTGCTCTCAGAGCATGGTATCTTGAAAAGTATGAGCCAATGCAAGAACTGGAAAAACGTGCGCCAGATATTCGCCTTAGTAAAAAAAGCTTACTGAAATCGGCACTAAGAGCGGACTTTTTGGAAGAAAGTGAAGAGGTAAAAAATTCAACTTGGTTTAGGCACTACCTAGAAGGAGAAAATGTTGAATTTTATATTGAGGGCAGTGGTGGCTATTGCGTAGCTAACATTGACTTAATCAGTCATGAAATTTATTTCACTAAGCTAGCATTATTAGCGCAATTAGAACCAACAATTTTTTTCTGCCATCAAACTGAGTTTATCACAGCCAGCGATGCTTTGCGAGAGGAATTAGTTCAAAGTCTAGAAATTTTGAACTTGCGATCGCGTTTACCTTTAAAATTAATAGAATCCTACCGTCCCAAGGATGCTCCTCTGCGATTGGGAAGTTCCATAATGCGAAAAATTCGCAGGAGTTTATTATTTATCGCTGACGCCACACCGATCGCTGTTCTTGACGGGAAAGAAACTTCCCAACTTCTCCCTAGTCCTCATGTTTGTGTTGAAATTGGCTATGCCATCCAAAGCAAACGCCCCGAGCAAATTTTACTAGCGCAAATGCAGCGAAAGGATTTATCTGGGCAGTTTCCTTTTGACTTACCACCAACACAAATTATACAGTTTCATGACAGTACGGAACTCAGTAAAATATTACTCCAAGTCCTTGAAAATCAACTAATGCGATTTAAATTATTTTTTTGAAATTCTGGGATTGATTTCGGGCTATTGCTTGCTGCTCAATTCTGTGGAGAGGCAACAGCAAAAATGAATAACCTTTTAAAAAGTATAATACAATACCCTTCAAGCCGGTTTTGTACTGATTATTGAGGAGAAGCTTTAATTGAGGTAGTGAAGAATTTAGGTGAACAATTGATTGAAGCATTTCTTCAACAAACGAAGCATACTGCTAACAGCTTGAGGCATCACATTCAACACTCGTAGTCCCTCGTGTCAAATCACTTTATAAGTCAGTAAGGAAGAGAAAAGCTAATATAAGTAAAGATTCTAGGAGACTTTGCATGACATTTACACAAATCTCTGCCCAAGACCTGTTTCGGGCAGCTTATGAGAACCGTTATACTTGGGACAAGAACTTTCCCGGTTACACTGCTGATATCACCTACAAACAGGATGGTCAAGTGTTTACAGGTAAAGTTCAGGTTAACTCTGAACTCAAGGCGGAAGTATTTGAAGTAGATGACGAGGAAGCGAAGCAGGTAATTAACAATCAGTTATGGGAAATAGCAGTTCACCGTATCCGTCGCAATTTTGAAGATACTCATGGTGCAAACACTTTTAAATATGGTGCTACTGATGAAACTGGTGCAGTTGAGATTTTTATAGGCGGTAAGTCTGAAGGCGATGGCTACAAACTCCGTAATAATGAGGTGTGCCTAGTTCACCGCCATATCCACGGCGTTGTTGTCACTGTTAACACGAGCAGCAGTCACGACACAGGAGAAGGATATCTGTCCCACCGCTACGACTCAGTCTACCACGACCCAAAAACGGGTGAACAAAAGGGTGGAAGAAGTGAATTTGAAGATGAGTATGAAAAGGTTGGTGACTATTTCATTCTCAATCGTCGGTTAATTCGTACTGAAATAGAAGGAAAACAGTCAATTCAGGAATTGATCTTCTCTAATATTCAACTGGGGGATTGATAATAGAGGAATTGGTAGTAGGTAATTGAGAAATAGATCATCATCTTTCGATTACCTATTGCCAGCCCTAACTATATAACCGCTTCTAAAAACTTATGTATATCTATAGGAATCCTATTTGATTTTTGAAAAAACGACCTACTTCCCAACAGTGACGAAATCAAAGGTAGTGTGTCGAATCAACCATTCAAACATCCACTTCAAATGAGAGAAAGAAGGAATCAAGGCACAAAAACGTCGATGTCTGAATTTCCTCGTATATGTAACCCTGATAAACCAGCTTTACCGCTAGGGCTTTCCTTACCTCACGTGCATTTGGACGCAGATCTATGAATTCTTGTAGTTCTGTGATCGCATCAAAGACATCTGCCTCTTGGAGAATTGCGGTTGCCACTTTTGTCGGGACTGTTGCGGTTTCTAGATGCTGATTTATCATTGTTCACTGGTAGACCGATATACTCCTCCGTATTCTCTCTTAATCTTTTTCAAAAATCAAATAGGAGTCCTATAGTACAGAACGACGCAAATTAACCACCCATCTGAAATAGGTAAAAAGCTTACAAAGTAGGTGTTTTTTCTTTTTACATTTGCCTTGTGGTAGTAGTGACAGTTATTGATTTTTTATACAATTAATTGTTTAAGGTCTACTGTTGATGAAATCTTCTTAATAAATCCTCACGGGATAAAATTGATATTTGTAGTAAAAAAGAACTAAATTCTTCTGCTGATAATGCTAATAAAGGTTCAATAATTCCTTGTAGGGAGTTATCTAAGGTGCCAAACCGAACTCGAAGTAAGTTTTCAATAATCGTGCGACGTTCAGATTGTATTCCTTCCTCTCTACCAAGCTGTATAGCCTCTGCCAAACGTTGTTCATAAATCGGTGATAACTGCATAACTAAATCCCTCTCCTCGGTGTCTAAATTCTGATTTAATTCTAAAGTAGTTTTTAAGTTTGCCAATAAATCTATCGCTTTGGTACGTAAAGGATTGTTAATATCCAACGCCTGCACTTCCTCAATTGCCCGTTGCTGAACTCTTCCCTTTCCCAAAAGTCTCAACCAAAGTGTTTCTGGAGTTATCGGTAATTGGTGAATTGCTACCACTGCACCTCGCCAAGATTTGTCAAAAAGATGAACGCCCCTTCCCCACTGCTCTTCATCTAATTTAGCTCCAAATCCTTCTAAAAATTCTTGAGACGCTGTTGGTGAGAGAATCCATAACATTGGTAAAGAATCTTCTGATAATCTTGTATTATTACGTTTTGCTTCACGTTCAAAACGGGCACAAGTGTTAAACAACTTAATCGTACAAGTGCGAACTTCCGATATCGTTGCCGCATTACGAAATGGTTCAAAAAGTGCTGGTTTATCAGCAAATCTTCCTAGTAACCCCAAGATTTCTTTATCGATTTGGGATTGGGTCGATGGTATAAAGTAAACATCGATTTCTCGTACTTCTCCTGCCACATCTTTACTTGTTTCTACTGAACCTATAGGTGATAATAATTCTTGGAGATACTCCTTGGCGAACTGATCGTATGGGAATCTAGTCATTTTACTGTAAAATGCGTTACCAACAGCACCACGACTATAGCCCAATACGGTTGCTGTTAGTAGTGTTCCGTCATCCCTCAAGCCCCTTGGTTAAGCACGCACAGGTAATCTCTAGTACAGATCGGCGGAAATAAACCACCCATCTGAAATAGTTAAAACCCTTACAAAATAAGGTTCTTTCTTTTTACTTTTTACTTTTTACTTTTGCCTTGTTGTACTAGTCCACTGCCACAACCTGTAAACGAAGCCCACCAAAAGGCTACCAACTGTTTGGGTGTAGGGTATATTTTCAGTTTCTAGTTATGAAATTGTTAGACTACAGTCCACGGCTATCCGAACTTAAAGCCGAAATGCAAGGTACTTCACGGATTAATCGCTACAGTAGACCAAGCTTGACATTCGTACAAATATAGGCAGCGATTTTGGGGATCGCCGCGTAATTCCAGATGATCGACTTTTACAGGGTCAAGTAACAATAGACTAAAGTTTGGTAATGGACTTGCAGGATCGGGAGGCGACGGGGAGAAACCTTCTGAATTGGCTCTGGTTTCACCAGGATGAGGCCAAGCAAATTGTAACCGGGCATTATCTGAAATGTCTTTCCAGGTGGACTGACGGGCGTTTTGGAATTCTGAGTCAGGACAATCGGCGTTGATTGCATTCAACTTTCCCGCCAACCGAAATTGTTCACGGGTGGTAGTAAAATACCAGCAAACTTCTCCCCAAGGTAGATGCTGTATCTGCTGAAATTTATCACTACGTGTATCGATGGTGATTTTCAGGTGGTTGGTATCACCGAGAAAACCGCGAAAGACGACAGTACGATTTGCCGGACGTCCATCAGCTTGAACAGTGGCGAGTTGAAAATAGCGGGAATCAGGTTGACTGCGGTTGTCATCAAGCGCACGGGCGAGGGGCGATCGCCAAGGCGCAACGTTAGTCCCTAACCCAGATTCAGACATAACTGATTCAGTATATAAAACAAGACATTTGTAATTATATACTTTTCCATCAATTTGGTGGGAACGAGAATCGCCATAAAAACCCAATAGTCGCTGGTGACTCCCAAGAGCTAGCGCAAATATGACAATTTTTCAATCTTTGACCCTCACAGCTACTTGGCGTATAGTCATAATCTGTCTGTGTGCAACAACGCTTGATGTCATTTATGGTTCGAGAACTTGAACGAAAACTCCTAAAAGGTGCATTTCCAGAAACAGCCCCCGCTGCCAATCCCGTGTTTTTCAGAACATACAGCCGTCTTACAAAGACAGATTGTCGGGAGACATGGGAGCAGGTTTGCGATCGCACTCTGTCTGGTTTGATAGACTTAGGAAAGCTACTTCCACATGAAGCTGAGATTGTAGAACGGATGCAGCGAAACTTGAAAGCGTTGCCTAGTGGTCGTTGGTTGTGGGTAGGTGGTACAGATTGGATCGCGAAACCAAAGAACTTTTCTGGGGCTTATAATTGCACCTCTACCAACCTCCAAGACTGGAGTGCATTTGGATTGATGATGGATTTGGCAATGATGGGCTGTGGTACGGGATCAGTGATAGAGCCAAAATATATCAACCAACTGCCACCAATCCGCAATCGCCTTTATGTACAAATGCAGGGTGAGATTGGCACAATTCCCAACCAAAAGCGTCTTGAGGAGACACAAGTCAATATCTTCGGGAATCGCGTGACTATTGAAGTTGGCGATAGCCGTCAAGGTTGGGTGCAATCATATCAAAGCCTGTTAGAACTCTCAACGGATGAAAGATTTTCGGGAGTTGTTCAAGTCTTTGTTGATCTCAGCAATGTACGTAAAGCGGGAGAAATTCTCAAAGGCTTTGGTGGGGTTGCTAATCCGGTAAAATTGCCTGGACTTTACCAACGTTGTGTATCTATCCTTAATAAAGCCTTTGGACGACAATTAAATTCAGTAGAATGCTGTTTATTGATTGATGAAGCTGCTGTGACGATTGTTGCCGGCAATATTAGAAGAAGCGCGGGGATTCGTCAATTCGACTCAGATGATGAATTAGGAGCTATTGCCAAAGATAATTTATGGCAACAAGATGCTCAAGGAAACTGGCGAATTGATCCAGAGCGTGATTCACTAAGAATGGCAAATCATAGCAGAGTATTCCACCAGAAACCAAGTTTAGAAGAATGTGTTAATGCTGTACGCAAACAATATTACAGTGGTGAAGGTGCCATTCAATGGGCTGGTGAAGCTTTAGCTAGAGCCAATTGTGACCTTTTACACAATTATCAACTCAAAGTTGATTTTCTCAACGCCTATAATCAGGGTAAAGGTAAAGATTGGTTCACTGAACATTATCCACAAATGCCGGACAGTGAGCTAGAGCATCGTTTGGCTCGTTTTGGTTTAAACCCGTGTGGTAGATAATTTTGCCTCACGTTAAAAACTGGAGAAATTCGGTGAACCCTGAGAAGAGATTTACTAAAAAGCGTGAAAGGTTTCATAAAAACAACACTATTAGGAAATCTGGGAATACCGAGGTAATCAAAGGAAATAAAGCACCTTTGACACCGTACAGACTAGAGAGTGAACCTTTTTGAACTATCAGTTGATCTGTTTAAAAAGAATACAATCTGGGTTTTACCCCCGTTACTAAAAACGGCTCCACGAGTCTCCAGCTACTAATGATATTTTCAATTGTTAGTAGAAAATATAGTCGGATCTACGGGGAAAGAAGAACTCGTAGAACTAGAGGATAAAAAGCCTCTAGGGTAACAAAAATGGAAATCATAGGCTCTAACTTTCACTGTAATTTAGCAGAAGTCCACCTTAATCTCATCGATCCGCATAACTATAAAGAACAGGAAGAAGCGTTTACGGCTGGTGCGTTATCGGTAGCGGCACTTTTACATCACAAATTTATTGAACCCCGTTATCAGTACAGTCGGGAATTAGATCCGATTGTGGGCGTTTCCTTCACTGGTTTATTCGATTTCTTTGTCCACGCTTTTGGGGTAGATTGGTTACAATGGTGGGCAGAAGGAAGACCTGAAACTGCCCAAGGATTGAGTTTTAAGCGTCAGGAAGAAGAATATCTGAGTTTTTGGAAAAAAGTGGTGCATCGCGTTGTCTGGGATTACTGCGATCGCCATAATCTCAAGCATCCAAATCGCTGCACCACAGTCCAACCTAGTGGCACTAAGTCCTTATTAACTGGTGCTAGTCCTGGATGGCATCCTCCCAAAGCACAAAGGTTTATTCGTCGGATTACCTTCGGTAAAAATGACCCCGTGGCTTTAGCCTGTATTGAATACGGCTACAATGTAATTCCTTCGCAATCTGATAAAGATGAAAACGGTAATCTTTTAGATAACCCCTATTCTGAGTTGTGTTCGGAATGGTTGATCGAAATCCCGGTAGAAGTGTCTTGGGCAAATTTACCTGGCGCGTCGGAGATTGATATTTCCAAATTTGACGCTTGCACCCAATTCGACTTTTACCACCAGGTGTTTAAACACTATGCGACTCATAACGTTTCAGCAACAATAGAAATGCGAGAAGCGGACGTCGAACCACTAGGAAAGCGCATTTATCAAACGATCAAAGATGATGAAGGATACATCTCAGCTGCACTTTTGGCAAGATTTGATGACCATCAGTCTTTCCCACGCTTGCCTTTTGAACCTGTGAGCAAGGAGAATTATGACCAACTTGTGAAAGAAGTTTTACAGCGTCGTCAGACAGATGATTTTGAGGCAGCGTTGACTTCGTATGACTCTGGGATCTTAACAGAAGCAGGTCCTTCAGGCTGTGATTCTGATAAATGCCTGTTCCCTGAATAGCAGTTAGCCAAAAGCTGATGGCTTATACCTACATACAAGGTAGTTCAGTACGTTACGATCTGTAAATAAACTGTAAGCATTTAGCCTGTAGTGTCCAGCTATTAATATGCATGATTTGTAAGAGATATGTTTACAATTCATGCCTTCATGGCTCATTGCTAATGGCTAAATGCTTACAATCAAGCACAACTACAAGACCGCATTTTCAGGAGATCCTTTATGTTTGTTGATGAACTGACACCAATATTTAAACAACTCACCCAGCACCCAGTCTCTTTTATGGGTGGTTTTCTCTCAGGTGTACTTCGGCTTCACCTAAATGACGATCCCGTCAAAAGCTGGCTTTCTCAGCAGCTTGGTTCATACAGCTACACTACCGCCACCACTGGCACACGTAACAGCACAAGTAGTCCGCAATCGATTGCAATTGATTGATTACCACTCAGCAGTCGTACCGTCAGGAGTCAGGATATTAACATATTGAGACTCCTGACTACTGAATACGGCATGTGTAGATATGGGGGCCTCGTCTTCCGGACATCCGATTCGGAAAGAAGAGTGCCTCTCTGTACACATGGAAAGAGAGTTAGTTGTTAGTAGGTTTCGCAGCATCTCAACATTATTTAGGTTTTTCCCATAGCCTACTTAGTAGGTATAATGATGTGAAAAAGGTAAATAAAGCCACCATACCCTGCACCGAAGCCCTGACGCTCGTTCGCATCATTGCGTCTAGAAAGAGTGAGAAGACAATTCCCGATCGCTGCTTTAGATCGGGTGACGCTCTAACTGGAGCGTCCGCTACTTGTCACGCTTGCTGAGAGCGGAGGTGTACGTCGTTCTAGGCAGCGTCTAGAAAGAGTGAGTAGATCGCACTCGCCGTCTCTAGCGGGCGTGAGCCCCCTGTAGCGCTGCTCACCGCTACGCGTCTACAGAATTGCTTATTGCCTGCAACTCAGGCTTTTTTCATTTCTAATAGCATGAAAATTTCTCTATGTCAATACATAAGTCCTATTAGCATAAAAGATATTATAGATAAAATTTATAATAATTTCCAGAGTCATAAGTGATTATCATCTTAAGTGAGAATGATTTGTAATATGTAATACTTAAAAAAATGTCATAATCAGCTACTATGTTAGCGTAGGCGAAGTTACGCCCGATATTTGGTAAGTCGCAGATAGTGTGACCGAATCGGTTGCTAACCTGCGGTAAAATTTGCCATCCATGAATCAGAGAAGACACAAGCAAGATTTGCTATATGTTGTTTTACCTGTTTTCATATTAGGCGGTACTCATCGCTTTCCGTTGCGACTAATGTGAGCCAAATGACTATTTACGTTGGAAATCTCTCTTACCGTGCTACTGAAGCCGATTTAAAAGAAGTATTTTCTGAATATGGCGAGGTAAAACGAGTTGTTTTACCTACTGATCGCGAAACTGGTCGAATGCGCGGCTTTGCTTTTGTTGAGATGAGTGAAGATTCTCAAGAAGACACAGCTATCACAGAACTTGATGGTGCTGAATGGATGGAACGTCAACTCAGAGTTAATAAGGCTAAACCGCGAGAAGACAACCGAGAAGGTAATTGGAAGAAAAAACAATACTCTTGAAATCTAATAGACGACTATCTTAGCAAAATCTTTTCTAGTTGTGCAAGGCATAAGTAGAAATTGACGATAAACAAATGAGAATCTCTCAAGCAAATGAATGAAATCTCTATCGACAAGTTATCATGGTAAGTAAATAATGATAACTTGTCGGTTTTACCATGTCAAGTTTAATGTCGTATTTAGTCAATAAGTGTCTTTAACAGACATGCAGAATACAGATTCTATGCCTTATGGACCCCTAAATGTAGGAACGGGGCTTGCATCCAATGGTTATTCTGACTACTAAGTTTTGGCTTGCTGAGTTATTTTTCTATCAATACACCTTCTACAGGTTACTTTCATAGAAGTCTTTTCATAAAAAATGTATTTATAAGTACATAAAGGTAAGTACATTTTTTCAAGAACAGCATTTGGAAAATGGTGATTGTGCTTGGCAAAAGACGAAAAAGCGGTTCATTTCTTTAGTTTATATAAAATCACACCTCAATTGGTCACTTACGTTTCTAAGATAGAAGCAGCAACACAAATTGCGACCCACGGGATGAACCAAACTAATACCCAATCTCAAGGGAGGATAAAAAAATGGCTCAAGCGCCAGAGTCTTTAGAGTTGCCTCTCAACAACATCACAGATAAAGGCTTAGATCGTGATTGTACAACATTATCCCGTCACGTCCTACAGCAACTTCAGAGCTTTTCACCTGATGCACAGGATTTGAGTGCGCTGATGAATCGTATTGCCCTTGCAGGTAAACTGATTGCTCGTCGCCTTAGTCATTCTGGCTTAATGGAAGGGGTTCTCGGATTTACTGGGGAAGTGAACGTGCAAGGAGAATCCGTTAAAAAGATGGATGTCTTTGCCAATGATGTATTTATCGCTGTTTTTAAGCAAAGCGGCTTAGTCTGCCGCCTTGCTTCCGAGGAAATGGAAAAACCGTATTATATTCCCGAGAATTGTCCTATTGGTCGCTATAGTTTGCTGTATGACCCGATTGACGGTTCATCTAACACTGATAACAATCTCAGTTTGGGATCTATCTTCGCAATTCGGCAACAGGAAGGAATAGATCACGGTGAGGCCACCGACTTGCTTTCCTCCAATGGACGCAAACAAATCGCTGCCGGATATATACTGTATGGTCCCAGCACGATGCTGATCTATACTATAGGTAAGGGCGTTCATTCATTTACCCTTGACCCTAGCCTGGGAGAGTTTATCCTTACAGAAGAAAATATCCAGATTCCCGCTCACGGGTCTATTTACAGCGTCAACGAAGGGAATTTTTGGCAGTGGGATGAGTCGATTCGGGAATATATTCGCTATGTCCATAGAACGGAAGGCTATACCGCTCGTTATAGTGGGGCAATGGTTAGCGATATCCATAGAATACTGCTTCAAGGCGGTGTGTTTCTCTACCCAGGCACGCTTCCACAGCCAGAAGGTAAATTGCGCTTGCTTTATGAATCTGCTCCCCTAGCCTTCGTGCTTGAGCAAGCAGGTGGTCGTGCGACAACAGGAATGGTAGATATCTTAGATGTAGTGCCAAAAAAACTACATCAGCGCACTCCTTTAATTATTGGTAGCCCGAAGGATGTAGCAAAGGTAGAATCGTTCATTCAAAACGGGCATTAAAGAAGGAGTTAGGCATTAGGCGTTAGGCGTTAGGAGTTAATCGTCTTTTTTTACAACTAACAACTAATAACTAATAACCAACAACTAACAACATTAAGGAGTCAAACAAACTCATGAGCTTGACAACCAATCATCTACTGGAAATTAAAAATTACGGTCAAAGTATCTGGATGGATAATTTGAGCCGAGACATTGTCCAATCCGGGGAACTGAAAGACCTAGTCGAAAATAAAGGGATTTGTGGAATTACCTCCAATCCAGCTATCTTTGAAAAAGCGATCGCAGGTAATGCCATTTACGATGCTGACATTGAAGCCGGAATTCGGGCGAAATTACCAACCCATAAAATTTACGAATCACTGGCTTTTACAGATATCAAGAATGCGTGTGATATTCTGCGTCCTGTCTATGAATCATCTCAGGGGTTGGATGGTTATGTAAGCATAGAAGTTCCACCAACAATTGCTCATGATACAGAGGCAACAATCAAAGAAGCCCGCCGATATTACCAAGAACTTGGTCGGGAAAATGTCATGATCAAAATCCCCGGTACAGAGGCGGGGTTACCAGCAGTGGAAGAGGTTATAGCTGATGGGATCAATGTCAACGTGACACTGCTGTTCTCGATAGAAAGTTACACAAACTCAGCTTGGGCTTACATTCGCGGATTGGAAAAACGAGCAAGCGAAGGTAAGGATATTAGCAAAATTGCCTCTGTAGCCAGCTTCTTCCTCAGCCGGATTGATAGCAATGTTGACGGTAAAATTGACGCCAAAATGAAAAAAGGTGTTGATAACTTGAATGTAGAAGCAAAGCTGACCGCAATTAAAGGAAAAGTTGCGATCGCTAACGCCAAGATTGCGTACCAGGAGTACAAAAAGATTATTGACAGCGATCGTTGGAAAGCTTTGGCGGCGAAAGGTGCAAAAGTGCAGCGGTTACTTTGGGCAAGTACCAGCACCAAAGATCCTCTCTACAGCGACGTTATGTATGTCGATGAGTTAGTGGGGCCCGAAACCGTGAACACTCTGCCACCTGTAACGATTGAAGCTTGCGCGGACCACTGTAACGTAGACAGTCGCATCGAAACAAGCGTAGACGAAGCCTACAATCTGATTGAAAGCCTCAAAGACCCAGATGTCAACATCGACATCAATAAAGTGATGGACGAGTTACTGGTTGAAGGCATTGACAAGTTTGTCAAACCCTTCGAGTCACTGATGGCTTCCTTGGAAAATAAAGTCAAGCAGTTGTCTCCAGTGTAGTTAATGGTTAATGGTTAATGATGAGTTGTGAGTCGTTAGTAGTAACAACTCACGACTCACAACCAACAACCAACAACCAACAACTAACAACCAACAACCAACAACTAACAACCAACAAAATCATTATGGTCAGCCTATTGGAAAATCCGTTGCGCGTTGGTCTGCAACAGCAACGAATGCCCGAACCTCAGATCATAGTCATCTATGGTGCTTCTGGGGATCTCACCCAACGCAAACTCGTACCGGCGCTTTACAAATTGCGTCGGGAACGGCGCATTCCACCAGAAACTACCATTGTTGGGGTAGCACGTCGAGACTGGACTGATGACTACTTCCGCGAACAGATGCGGCAAGGTATTGAGGAGTTTTCTGACGGGATCGGTCCTGAGGAACTCTGGCAAGACTTCTCCCAAGGTTTGTTCTACTGTTCTGGGGACATGGACAACCCGGAGAGTTACCAGAAACTCAACAAGTTGTTAAACGAACTAGACGAGAAACGAGGAACGCGGGGTAATAGAATATTCTACCTCTCGGTCGCTCCGAATTTCTTTGCTGAGGGAATCAAGCAGCTGGGAACAGCTGGAATGTTAGACGATCCTTACAAACATCGTCTGGTGATCGAAAAACCATTTGGTAGAGACTTAGCTTCTGCCAAAAGTCTGAACCGAGTGGTACAGAAGTATTGCCAAGAACACCAAGTTTATCGCATTGACCACTACTTAGGTAAAGAAACAGTTCAGAATTTGCTGGTGTTTCGCTTTGCCAATGCGATTTTTGAACCACTGTGGAATCGTCAATTTGTTGACCACGTTCAGATTACGGTAGCAGAAACTGTGGGAGTGGAAGACCGGGCTGGGTATTATGAAAACTCTGGCGCATTGCGGGATATGTTGCAAAACCACCTCATGCAACTTTTCTGCCTAACTGTGATCGAGCCACCCAACTCCCTGGATGCCGACAGCATACGTACAGAAAAAGTGAAGGCACTCCAAGCAACTCGTTTGGCTGATGTACACAATCTACATCGTTCAGCAGTGCGGGGTCAATATAGTGCTGGGTGGATGAAGGGAAAACCCGTACCAGGGTATCGTGAAGAACCTGGAGTTAAACCTGACTCCACAACACCAGCATATGTCGCCATGAAGTTTTTAGTTGACAACTGGCGCTGGCATGGTGTTCCTTTTTACCTACGGACAGGGAAACGGATGCCAAAGAAAGTGAGTGAGATTTCGATCCACTTCCGCGAAGTCCCTTCGAGCATGTTTAAATCTGCGGCACATAATATGAGTGGCAATATTTTGGCACTACGAATCCAGCCCAATGAAGGTATTTCCCTGCGTTTCGATGTCAAGATGCCTGGGGCAGAATTTCGCACTCGTTCTGTTGATATGGATTTTAGTTATGGCTCCTTCGGCATCCAAGCAACTTCTGATGCCTATGACCGCCTGCTACTAGATTGTATGATGGGCGATCAGACATTGTTTACAAGAGCAGACGAAGTGGAAGCGGCTTGGCAGGTTGTCACACCAGCCCTTTCTGTCTGGGATACACCTACAGGTCCAGCGTCTGTTCCTCAATATGAAGCTGGCACCTGGGAACCAGCCGAAGCAGAATTGTTGATTAACCAAGATGGTCGTCGCTGGCGCAGACTGTAAAGATTGAGGAGTTATGAGTGAGGAGTTATGAGTTACAAATTTTTCTTCTTAACTTCTAACTCCTAACTCCTCACTTATAGAAAAACGAAACTCACAACTCAAAACTCCTATGACTTCCCAATCTCCGACAATTTTTTCACTTCAAGCACCGAAGGATATCTCGCTCTCAGACATTGAAGCGGAACTGAGTCAAATTTGGCAAAGTTACGGCATTGCTGGTGAGGACGGTGCACTGCCTGCAGCTACGAGGGCAACAACATTTAGTTTGGTGGTTTACGAACCAGAAGAAACTCAGTTTCTGTTAGCTGCTTTGGGATTTTATAACGGTCCAATTGATGGCATTATTGGACCGCAAACACAAACGGCACTGCGGGAATTGCAAAAGAAACATCAACTATCAGATACTGGAAAAGCGACACCTGAAACTCTAGCTGTATTGCGGGAAGAAATCGCCAAACGTCAGGGCGGTGGGTTGACAGCAGATAATGGTTCTGGTGTTGGAACTTCTGGCTTAAATGCAAGCAGTCCAACGATCGCTGATGAAATTGCCCTCCGCAACCCTTGCCGCATTATTACCCTGTCTCCTACAGCTGGAGAAGACGAAGGGGTGAAGGCGCAAGTCTCGGCTTATTGCCCCATCCAAAAGCAATCCTCAAGTACACTCGTCTGCTGCGAATACATTACACTCAGTGGAACGACTGCTGCCTTGGAAAGGGTAGGTGGGATGATTCCGTCATTGTTGATTGGCGGCTTGCCCAAGTTTATCTGGTGGAAAGCAACGCCAGACCCCAGCAACCCACTATTCAAGCGACTGGCAGGAGTATGTAACAACGTTATTGTAGACTCCTGTAATTTTAACAAGCCAGAAGTCGATCTGCTTAGACTTCAAGAGTTGGTAGAAAGTGGGGTGCCCTTAGCGGATCTTAACTGGCGTCGTCTCTTAGGATGGCAAGAGTTGACTGCTGAAGCCTATGATCCACCACAGCGTCGTTCTGTTCTGGCAGAAGTCGATAGAGTAAACATTGATTACGAAAAAGGTAATCCCGTACAAGCGTTGATGTTTGTGAGTTGGCTGGCAAGTCGGTTAGATTGGCTTCCGGTTTCCTTTCAAGAAGAAAACGGCGATTACGACATTACGAAAATTCAGTTTGTTGGCAAAGAACAACGGCAAGTAGAAGTCGAGTTAGCAGGAGTGCCAGTCGCTGATATAGGTGAAGTTGCTGGTGACTTGATTGCCTTGCGTTTGAACTCGACCAATCCCCAGGCAAACGCTGGTACACTGATCTGTTCTGAAACAGGGGGTTGTATGCGGATGGAAACACAAGGTGGTGCCCAGTCTAGTGGTGTGTTTCAACAGGTAACTTCACTTTCAGAACAAAAGGCAGAAGTTTTGCTGAGTCAGCAGGTACAACGTTGGGGACGAGAAGCTCTGTTTGAAGAAAGTCTTGCGGTGACAGCTAAGTTGCTGAATCTTGCTAATAGTTAGTTGTTGTTAGTTAGTTGTCAGAAAGAACAACTAAAATTAATTGTACGGGCGGGTTTGCCAGGATTGTTGGTTTTTACTCACAACTTACTAGATTAAACCCGCCCCTACTAACTTTTGATTGTAGGGGCGGGTTTGCCAGGATTGTTGGTTTTTACTCACAACTGACCAGATTAAACCCGCCCCTACTAACCACTAACTTTTGATTGTACGGGCGGGTTTGCCAGGATTGTTGGTTTTTACTCACAACTGACCAGATTAAACCCGCCCCTACTAACCACTAACTTTTTTATGACTTTAGTTATTGCAGGAGAACGCAGTGGGGTGGGTAAGACAACTGTCACACTCACCCTTTTGGCATCTTTACGCCGACGGGGTGTGCAAGTACAATCTTTCAAAGTTGGTCCAGATTATATCGATCCGATGTTTCATCAGTACGTGACTCATCGAGCTTGTCGTAATTTAGATCCATTGCTGACATCTGTTACTTACATCAAGCAGTGTTTTACACATCATACTCAATGTGAATATTCTGTCGTAGAAGGGGTGATGGGGCTTTTTGATGGCGTTTCGTCATCTGTCATTGGTCATTCGTCATTTGTAAAAGAGAATGACAAAGGACAAGTAACTAATTTTGCCAGTACGGCTCATATCGCGCGACTGCTGGATTTGCCTGTAGTATTAGTCATAGATTGCAGTCGGTTGTCTGGTTCTGTAGCTGCGATCGCACATGGTTATTGCACCTTCGATCCCACAATTAAAATTACTGGGGTAGTCCTCAATCGGGTTGGTAGTGATCGCCATTTATCTTTACTAAAAAACGCCCTAGAACCCTTACAATTACCAATTCTCGGCGTCCTGCGTCGTGAAGATAACATCGCAATTCCTGATCGCCATTTGGGTTTAGTACCCACAGCAGAGCTCCCTCAAATGAAGGCATTGATTGACCGACTTGCTGATTTAGGCGATACTTGCTTCGACTGGGAACGCTTATTACCACAGTTGAAGACGCAGGGACAAGGAGGACAAGGAAGCAATTTCTCTCCCTCTGGCCCTCTCTCAATAAGAATAGCCGTTGCCTGCGATCGCGCTTTCAATTTCTACTACCAAGATAATCTCGACTTGCTGCAACAGCTTGGTGCAGAACTGGTTTTCTGGAGTCCATTAGAAGATGCTGTACCAGACTCCGTGCAAGGAATGTATTTTGGCGGTGGTTTTCCAGAAGTCTTTGCCCAACAACTTGCAGCAAATACCAATGCTTGTCATACTGTGAAAACTTTAATCCTGGCAGGAATGCCCACAATAGCTGAGTGTGGAGGATTGATGTATTTATGTAACCAGATTGTCGATTTTGAAGGCAAGTCTTGGTCGATGGTGGGAGTATTACCGACAACCGCCATCATGGGTGGACGTCTTAATTTAGGTTATCGTCGCGCCATTGCTCTCCATGACAGTTTGTTAGTACAAGCAGGTAAAACCGTATACGGTCATGAGTTTCATCGTTCGCAGTTAACATCAATTCCCGATTCTCCTATGTTTCAAACTTATCGCTGTGACACCGAAGAATCCACAGGGTGTGAGGGATGGAATTTGCCTCCTTCTCTACACGCTTCCTATATTCACATGCACTGGGGAGATTGTCCAGAAATTCCGCAGAAATTTCTAGAACAATGTCTGATGTTTAAACAGAAGTTATAATCAAACAGATTATCAGTAGCTTGTTAACTATTTTGAGCAACTTAGTTTAAGATGTCATTCAGAGCAGAAGTAAAGATGATTTTGTAACATTTAATTTAGGTATTATCTGTAAGTATAAGAAAGGGAAGCTATGTTTTACCGCACTAGTACCGCAAGGCGAAAGTCAAAAGTCAAAAGTCAAAAGTCAAAAGTATGATGGAATCTGCTTTTTAGGGATTTTAAATGGTTGCTTTATTTACGCCGTGCTCTACTAGTAGGAGATGCTTTTAAATAAACATGCTACTACTGCCTAATTGGGTGTTAGTCAATTTTAAGTCTAAAGATTCCGTATACTCTTGCTCACGCTTAATTGGCAGAGTAATCACAAACTCCGTTCCCTGACCAATTTGGGAATTGACCGAGAGTTGACCTTGATGCTTTTCAATAATCTGGTAGCAAATTGAAAGCCCTAAACCCGTGCCCTTACCGACGGGTTTCGTTGTGAAAAAGGGGTCAAATATCTTATTTAGAATTTCTAATGGAATTCCCTGACCATTATCAGCAATGTGAATTCTCACTAGATTTGGCTCAATGACTTCTGTACGAATAAGAATATTAGGGGTTCTTTTTTCTCCTTTATTCCTTACCAATGATAAATCAGCGCCACTTGCTTCAACGCGACGACCAGTTTCTTTCGCGGGGAAACACTCATAAGAACTCACCTCGGGAATAGAACCCTCGCTTAGACTTTTCTCTTGCACAGGGTAGCTCCTGATGAGTAATGACTCTTCCAAAGCATCAATCGCATTACTGAGGAGATTCATAAAAACCTGATTCATCTGATCAGGGTAGCATTCTACTAAGGGCAAGTCATCATACTGCTTGCTGATGGTAATCCCAGTTTTGAGATAGTGATTGAGAATTAACAGTGTGTTGTCAATGCCTTCGTGTAAGTCAACTTGTTTTACCTGTGCTTCATCAAGGCGAGAGAAGTTGCGTAGCGATAAGACCAAAGAACAAATGCGTTCTGCACCCATTTCCATGGAATGCAGCATTTTAGGTAAGTCATCTTTAATAAATTCCAAGTCAATGTCTTGAAGGTGTGCTTGAATGGCAGGTGTTGGTCGGGGGTATTGTTCTTCGTAGAGCTGTAGCAGTTTCAGCAAGTCTTGAATATAGTCTTTAGTGTACTGGATGTTGCCGTAGACAAAGCTGATCGGGTTGTTAATTTCATGAGCCATGCCTGCTACCATTTGACCAAGGCTGGACATTTTTTCAGTCTGAATCAACTGGGCTTGGGTTTGTCGTAGTTCGTGCAATGTGTGTTCCAACTTGGTCGCTTGTTCTCTCAGTTGTCTTTCCGACTGTCGCAATGCTTCCTCTGCCTGTCTACGCTGTGTAATATCGCGGAAGGTCACAACAGCACCTTTGATCTCAAGGCTCTCGATTATTGGATAAGAAGAATACTCAGCAGCGAAAGCAGTCCCATCCGAATGCCATAAAACTTCGCTGTCCACATGGCAACTTTGTCCTATGCGGAAAGCCTGAAAGATCGGACATAGACCATTAGGGTAAGGGTAGCCATTGCTGTAACTATGATGAATTAACTTGTGCATATCCCGACCTATAACCTCATCGGGCTTATAACCGAGCATTTTAGCTCCGGCAGTGTTAATAAACGTACAGCATCCTTGTAAATTGATGCCATAAATGCCTTCATCTGTTGATTCGAGCAGCAATTTGATGTGATTAGCTAATTGTAATCTCTCTGACTCGGCTTGCTTGCGCTCAGTTATGTCTCGATAATACCAGATTCTACCAAATGTTAAGCTGCCTTCTGGAGAAAGCACAGGGGCTGAGTAACGGTCAAAAATGCGCCCATCATTCAAGTAAATTTCATCGCGGCTTTGTTCGTGAGGATGTGTATACAAAAATTCCACCTGATCAAGATACTCTTGTGGCTGTTTCAGACTTAACAGCATAAAGGAAAGCACTTCTCTGGCATCACCAGACTTCATGACATGATCAGGAATCTGCCACATCTGCTCATAGCGTTGATTGTAGGACATAATCTGTCTGTTCTCGTCAACCAAAAAAATCCCATCTATTGCTGCCTCTTGTTGAGCCTTCAAAACTGAATTAGTGCGACGCAGTAACTCTTCTGCCTGCTTCCGCTCGGTCACGTCACTCAAAGTGCAGATTACTTGCTCCACACTGCCATCGGCCGCAAGTTGCGGCTCCGCATTTACTAGCAACCATACCCGGTCGTGGGTATTAGGACGGTATATACCCACGACAACCTTCTCTATGCCACAGTTAGTGCAAACTAACTGTGGCATAGAGAAGGTTTCATTGAGGAAAGGGGTGTCATCAGAGCGAATCACATCCCAATCGGTACTAAAAGCAGTTGTGTTAAGCAATTGACTTTCTGTTCGACCCAGTAAAATACAAGCAGCTGGGTTACTTAAGTGGATTTCCCACTGCGGTCCCAGTAACAGCACACCAACA
Source organism: uncultured Scytonema sp. (assembly GCA_937873135.1). Lineage (GTDB taxonomy): Bacteria > Cyanobacteriota > Cyanobacteriia > Cyanobacteriales > Nostocaceae > Rhizonema. The sequence goes on from CALMVQ010000103.1 coordinate 116,793, forward strand.
TGCATCTTGAGAATAAGGTTCTGTAGCAGTTCCTGAGCCTTAAGTTGAACAGAGCGGCGTTGATTTACCAAGGAAATTAGCAGTGTTGAACCCAAAATGACCAGGGTAGTGATGCCAATCACTAGGGCTAGTGTACTCGTCTTCAAAGTGTAGTCGAGAGGTTGAAAACTCAAATCCAGTGTGAAGTGTGCAGCTGCCATTGCAGTGTAATGCATCCCGCCAATTGCCCCTCCCATGACAACTGAGCTCATAAGTTTGTGCCAGTTCCAACTCGTCTGATCCCGCAGTTGAAACGCTAACCATAACGCTACATAAGATGCACTAATCGCAATGCCCACTGACAGTGCTACCAACAGGTAGTTGTAATGCAAAAGAGCCTGGGTGTGCATCGCTACCATCCCAATGTAGTGCATCAAAGCGATCGCTCCTCCCATGAAAACACTACCACCCACCAGCTGGAGTTGGCTAAGGAAAGAGCGACTCGCCAACAGGAGTGCTGCAAAGGACGCAATGACTGCTGCCAGCATCGAGAGCAGCACCGTCGGGATATCATAGTCGATGGGTACAGGTAAACTAAATGCCAGCATTCCCACAAAGTGCATTGACCAGATGCCAACTCCCATTATTGTTGCACCACCAGTCAGCCAGATGATACGAGCCAACCCTTGTGTGAGTGTCACTCTGGCGGCTAGTTCCAGTGCTGTATAGGAGGCCAGCACGGCAATTAATAGAGAAAGTGCGACTAAGCGTAAATCATGAGTTCCAATTATCATCACAAATGGAGAAGCTGTTTAGTTTCAATTCACTATTGATAGAGTGATTTACTTTCTACTCACTTATTTTTCCCAAAGAGGTTGTTCGTTACTTCATGGCAACAAGTTCCTTACAAAAACTTCATATTCAGGGTGAAACAAACAGTGAAGCAGAAACTTCTGTTAAGGAATTTATTGCCTACTGTGAACATCTTGAGCGCCAGGAAAAAAGCTCTCAAGTAAACCAAAATTTTTCCCAAGGAGCGAACACTCTTAGAGGATGTTTGAAAAGTTTTGAGGGGTTAAATTTTACCAAGAAAGAGGGAGCAGAGAGCAGGGGGAAATAAAAAAACTTTAGTTGTGGGTATAAAGAACCACCTGGACAATCCAATGGCAAAAGTCCATTACCCACTGCATGAACGCCTCACCGTCAAAGCTGCCATCTACCCAGAGGGTTGTCAAACGAGATACCTGGGTGTTAGATTGTTTGACTTTTGACTTTTGACTTTTGACTTTTGAGAAGCGACTGACTCTGTCTAGTTTTTTATGCTTATTGCATTAATCTTGTCATTCAGTTCCCGAATACGACGAGATAGCACTCTAATAATATTTATGGCGATCTCCGGAGTTTCTTCAATTGCATTGTAGAGTTGTTCTTGCGTCAGTTCCAAACATTTACAAGGTTCTAAAGCTGTTGCCGAAGCAGAACGAGGTTGGGCATCAAATACTGACATTTCACCAAAAGATTCTCCTTGAGAGAAAACTGCTAATTGTTGATTGCTAATATAAACTTTGACTCGACCTGAGACAACAATGTAGAGCGATCGCCCTTCCTCTCCTTGTCTAAATATGATGTCATTAGTAGGAAACAAGACTTCATCCATGACTGAAGCCAGTCGGACGATAAAATCATCCCGTAATTCCTTAAAAATGGTGATTTGTCGGACAAATAATAAACGGTCAACGCTATTTAGCATAATGGTTAGTGGTTAGTAGTTTTCTTCATTTTTTGCAACTCTTTAACTTGATCTGCAACTAGAGGGTGTGGATCGTTTTGCAGTTGGGGGAGAAGTTCTAAGAAGATGCGATGTGAAGCAACACTTAAGTATGCGATCGCAGCTTCTCTGACGAAGCCTGTGGAATGACGCAGACTTGTTAAAATTTGTTCGCTTGTCAGTCGGATATGGGCAACTTGTGCAAAATGAAAACAGCAAGCAAAGCTCCAGTCGGAAAGTAAATCACCTTGTGCCAGCAACTTGCGGGTGCGATCACCTACTGCCATCTGTTCGTATTCAACCATGTTTTTTTCTACAAGTTTTTGCAGTTTTTCTTGGGGCGATCGCCTATCTAAAATATTTAGCAACATAGATTTGCTCTGCAAATTTACGGTATGCTCTAAAATTTCTAACCCCCGTGCTAAGTTGATCTCTGACTGAGATCGAAGATTAAACGCTGCGACTTGAATCTTATCTGTAGGGTAAAGTAGCTTCAGGAGCAGCAACAATCTCTCTTTGATATCAATTTCCAATTCTAAGAGTGCGCGTTGTAACAATTCACAGATAGTATGAAATCTTTCATTAGATTGAGGTTCCTTCTCATTTCCTGTTTTGAAGTCTATATAGGCAGCATAAATCTCCCCTAAGAAGCGTAATTCCTGTCCAATTAATATTTCAACCCTACTATGCAACCCTACGACTAAACCTGCAATTCCTTCTCGTTCATGTTTTTTGAGTAAGGTGCGAAGGATACGATCCCTGATCGTACCTCTACATGTTTTTAAGTGAAGCCATAAAGTATCCACCGCTTCTAGGGTAGGGATTTGACCAATCGTAGCCAGAGCGTAAATCCGTACAACTTCCGGTTTGTAAATATTGCTAACTAGCTTTGTAAGCATTGGTAGAGCGTCATTCTCCAATCTCGCTAAGGCACGCATTGCTGTCATTCGGGTTGACTTGTAGTCAAGTCCTCCCACAAGCGCTGGATAGTACTCTTCTAAATGGGTGGCGGCAATCATTTCCAATACCGCACAGCGTACCCGCAAAGATTCATCCTGTAATAAATTTGGTATGTGAATCCTTAGTGCTTGCAAATAAACTGCTTCTGATAGAGCTTTAACGGCATTGATCCTTTCCTGTTCTTGTTTGTGAGTGAGCATCCGCCTTAAAGTTTTGGTAGCTGCTCCTTTTTGCAATGGTGTTCCTTTTCTCAGAAGTAGAGTGGCAGCTGTCGCTCGAATTAGAGAGTTTTGTCGTGACAAATACTCTTCTAGCTGGCTTAAATCTGGATTTGCTTCAGAAAGCCAAATGTAGCGTAGGGCAAGAGCAAAAACTTCGGGAGACTGTGGTGCATTGCTAAGTTGGGATTCAAACACAGTGTGGACTTCGGGTAAATAAGCAGGATTTGCACCACATGCAAGCATCACTTCCAAACTGGTTTTTTGTAAAGAAGGGGGTAGCTTAACGAGCAAGGGTGCTAAAACTGCTGCTGCTCCTTTAGGATCGATTTGGAATAAAAGTTCAATGCAAGAACGTTTGTCTGCAGGAGTGCTTTTTTCTCCTAAAGCTTTCACAACGGCTTGCTTAAATGCACGTAAATCTAGATCTGTAGGATTTAACTGCCCCTGTCCTGCACTTAAAACTAATAAATTGACATAATGCGATCCCAGCAACCAAACGATTCCAACACAAATCAAAGCTAAGCCTGCAGTTTCTACTACAATGACAAACTTTTGTAAGAGTAAAGACGCCATTGATGTAGTCAGCCAGATTGTGGACAAAATTATGACACCTGCTGTTCCTCCCCCAAAGGCTTCAGCAATCCCTTCCGATAATGTTTGTATGTAGTTGCGAATTTTATCTGGAATCGGTTGGAAAAGCAGTGGTCCGCTACTGGCAACAAACGTATAGTGCAAGAGTTCGGAAAGAAACTTGAGAATGACTAAAGCCCAGAAAAATTCGTGCGCTTCTAACAGAGGAATTGTCAGTGGTATTAAGATGAGTATGCATACTGGTAAAGACGCAACGGTGATAAACACCCCAAAGCGTTCGAGTGTTCTGCTGGAGATGAATAACTGCATCCCTAGCTCACAAACTCCTGTAATCCCACCAAATAAACCTAAGAAACTGGCGATTTGTTTGTCGTTGTAATTTATCTTTAACTGAGTAAGATATTGAAAATCTATTAATACCCATAGCACTTGCAGCAGAGCAAAAAATGCAAATAAGAGCAACGTATAGCGTTTTAATGAACCTGAAAGGTGACTTCTTTGATTTCTTGGCTCGGTAATTTTTTGTTGTGTAACGTTGGGAAAAACTTGCTGGTATTTGTGAGTGAGATGCCAGAGAATAAATGCCCCTAATGCTATAAACACACCTGCAAATGGCATAATGACATTATTCAGTCCTACAAATAGTAGTAGTAAAGGCAAACTGAAGCCGCTAACGATATCAGCTACCAAAATGCCACTGCTAATTAATGGATAAGTGCGTTTAATTTCTCTAATATTAAAGAGTTGATTGGCTGTAATTGAGGTGTTGAGGTCATTGACAACGTAAAATGCATCTACCCACAGGCGGAGCAAAAATACAGTAATCACTGCCAAGTGAGGAACTTGTATTCCCCATTGCAATAATATTAGCGGTAAGAACATCCCTGGTGCGATCGCCACTATAACCCAACGTAACGGGAAAGTTTTTTGCAGCCACGAGTATAAAGACACTAAGAGAGTACTGATCGCTGCACTGGCAATATAAATCCAAGGCAGTGATTGTGCACCATATTTGTCTAAAAATAGTGCGACCGCACTGTCTTCAGACCACCGTAATCCTACACAGGTGATTGTATAAAAAATGAGCATTAACCATGTGCGATCGCTCTCCTCCGGTCGGAGATTCACCCATTGTAATAGTCGTGGCATCCCTGTTCGAGCAAACCTGTGTTTTTTCAATTCCATGTAGTTTGTGACTTTCTGGAGTACTCATTACTTGGTGAGTACATTTGCTGTTGCCCAGATATCCACAACCAGCACAGTTTTTAAGATAGAAGAAAGCATTCTCTACCTTAGTCCTCTGAAAATGGCAAAAGTCCCGAGCAACTGAGTATTATTTTTCCCACTCAGCACTCAGGACTATCAATTGATTTTGGATTTAGAGGTTACAAGCTATTAGTTCGTTTACTTTTTAGGGGAGATGAGCATCATCATGTTTCTCCCTTCTTTCTTAGGCATTTGCTGCACCTCGCCAACAGGGTCCAAGTCTGTTGCCATCCGCTTGAGTAACTCTTCTGCTAAGTCACTGTGTTGAATTTCTCGACCCCGAAACATCACGGTAGCTTTGACTTTATCGCCATCTTTGAGAAAACGCTCTGCTTGCTTAACACGCACGTTATAGTCATGCTCTTCTATTTTGTAGCGCATTTTCACTTCTTTGACATCGGCGGTATGCTGCTTTTTCCGGGCTTCACGTGCCTTCTTCTCTTGCTCGAACTTGTATTTCCCGTAATCCATAATTCGACAAACGGGAGGGTCAGCCTTATCACTTAACAGCACAAGATCCAGCTCTTTTTCTTCCGCTAATTGCAGTGCTTCCTGCGGGGTGATAATTCCCAGCTGGCTACCATCGGTGTCAATGACCCGAATTTTCGGGAAGCGAATGCGTTCGTTGATTTGAGGCAGATCGCGGGTTCTTTTTTTCTCAATGACAGACATTATGATTTGTAGGAGCTCTTTGTTAGGTAGGTGAGTTTATCTGAGTGATGTGCCTCAGAAACCAAATGTATGAGTAACTGAGGACTTTAAAAGGAGTCTATAGTTATAGGTTAGCTAATTTAGAAGACGATGTCGTCTTCGTTGTATCTGCCATTTTACTAACTCTCAAAGAGTTTCTGTTTAATAGTTAATCTAATTTAGACAATAGTAGCATTTTTTAACTATTGTAACAGTTCTAGTAAACCAGTTGAGATTTTAACACATCAGTATATTCTCAGAATGCAAAGATCACGTAGACAACGCCTTTGTTAGTATATATGTATTGCTAGCAGCGCAAGTCAGGAGAGAAAAGTATATCAAAAGTCCAGTCATTAAAATATTTCTAACTGTTCGGTTATTTCTATGGCAGTGTATTAGTTAATTTTTTTTAAGTTTTACTAAGTTGTCATGTTGAAAAAGAGGAATTTTTAGCTCAATTTACGGCTGTTTAGCTTGAATATATAGACGGACATCTCGAAGTAATTTGCATGGACTTCTGTTGTTAGGAGTTGCTATCGATTTATAAATGAAATTGGGAGGCAAATGTGACCACTACGATACATTGGGACCAGCGGGTTGGTAATCAAAGAGACTGGGTTTGGCGGGGCTGGCAAACTCGCTACACATATATCCGTCCTGCTAAAAATAACCAAAAGACAACACCTGTCATTTTGCTACACGGATTTGGTGCTTCTATTGGTCATTGGCGACAGAATTTAGAGGTACTGGGCGAATACCATACTGTTTATGCTCTTGATCTGTTGGGTTGGGGCGCTTCTGAGAAAGCATCAGCTAATTATAGCATACAGTTTTGGGTAGAGCAAGTTTACGATTTTTGGAAAGCATTTATTTGTCAACCAGTGGTATTGGTGGGAAATTCCCTTGGTTCACTCGTTTGTCTAGCAGCTGCTGCTACCCATCCCGATATGGTGCAAAGTATAGTGATGATGAGTTTGCCTGATCCAACATTAGAACAAGAGGCTATCCCTGTTTGGTTGCAACCTGCTGTCGCAGGGATCAAATCTGTTGTTGCTTCCGGATTTATACTGAAAGCTGTGTTCGGCTTGGTGTGCCGACCAAAAATATTGAGTAGCTGGGCTGCTTCTGCTTATGCCAGTCGGGATGCGATCACAGATGAATTGTTGGATATTTTTGTCACTCCCACTCAAGACGAAAATGCCGTCCGTGCTTTCATCGCTATTTTTAAAGCAGCAACTCGTGCCACCTACAGTCCCAGTGTGAAGAGATTATTGCCAACTTTACAAATTCCCATGCTTTTGATTTGGGGACAAAAAGATCGATGGGTTCCTCCAGCACTTGCTCAACAATTTGCTCAATATAATCAGAATCTACAACTGCTGACTCTGGAAAATGTGGGGCATTGTCCTCATGATGAAAGCCCAGAACAGGTGAACAAAATTATTTTGGATTGGATTGATGGATCTGTTCACCACGACAAGGATTAGCGATCGCTACCTTGGAATTAAAAATGAAAAAGCTTGAAATACAAGGTTGAGGGCTGTTTGGGATGGTAACTCTACTTCCTTTGCCCCTTGTACTAGTGATCGGTCTAAATATTCAGCGATGCCCGCAGGCTCCGGCACACATCCGTATCGCATGAGCGAAAATTGTGTTTTCAAAATCATTTCTAGAAAGATTGAAACCAAATAGTGATCTATCTCAAAAATAATAACTTAAATGTACAGGACATGATCGCATCTTACAAAAAAGGCGATCGCGTCCTCCACATTCTCACCACCAGAGCGCGATCGCCATTTACTGAATCCCGCACTTGTGGACGGAAATGGGTTATGTATTACTCTTCAGAATAAAACAAAAATTATGGCTTACTCAGACTTCAACGATTTACCCAGTGTAATAAATCAATTTCAACTAGAGTTAATTCAAGAAACACCACAGTTATTTTCGGATGCTCCACGAATACAACCCAGCAATTTACTTAATGAAATTCTCATAAGAAACGCGACAAGAGTTATTCTAGAATTGAGAAGTGAAAAAGAAAAAAGCGAACGAATTATCAGTCCCATATTAACAGAACTGCAAGAAATTTCCAGTACCCCTATTAACGTGTTTTCAGGAGAAACGTTTAATGTAGACAAATCAAATGGTTTAAACGGTGTGTGTGACTTCTTAATATCAAAAAGTCCGATAAGTATTACAATCGTTAAACCCGTAATAACCGTAGTTGAAGCCAAAAAGTCAGATCTAGCTTTAGGCTTACCTCAATGTATTGCTGAAATGGTGGCTGCCAATAAGTTTAATAAAGATATGCAACAAGTTTTTGGTGTAGTTACTACAGCAACACAGTGGACTTTTTTGAGTCTAAGAAATAATGCAGTAACCATTGACCCTACCATATATTTGTTTCCACCTGTAGATAAAATTTTAGGAATTTTGGTGGCAATGCTAACTAGTATAAATGATGAAGCTTAGAAAAACGATTCACCCTTATGTACAGAGCGATGTGACAGCGGTTTGACATCTAGATCCCCGACTTCTTGAAGAAGTCGGGGATCTGTGTTTTCAATACCCACCTACTTATGACAACAATTAGTAACAGGAAGTGAGACAATTTTTTCGAACTTTACTTGTTGTAACAAGTTAGCCCAAGCGGAGGATATATCGTTTTGTTTTTTGCCGCGCATATTTACTGCCAAAGTTGTTGCAGTATCAAACCAAATGCCATTTTTGGCGTAAATAGTTGCTTGATCAACAGGTGTTTTAGCACCTGCTAATTGATTTTTCAACGTTGTAGATACGGAGACTCTTTGGATACTACCCCTAACATTTCCTGGTTTATCTTCCACAGTCTGAAAATCACAGTAAATAGAAAAAGACCAATTATAGAGTTTACCAATTTGTAAAGGTGGTGTTTTTTCAGAGAGTGTGAAACTGATTATACCACGTGGAACTTCAGCGTTTTTTAACATCATTTTATAAATTTCTTTGCCGACGTCGTCTTTTAACACAAACTCAATAGCATCTTTTGTTGTCAGATTTCTGGGCAAACTAAACCAAAAGTGAGGACGTTCAGCAACTGTTAATCCCCACAAAAAATCACCATTGGTTGATTTAGTTAAAGGGACCAATGCTGTTGGTTCGCAACCTCTTCCAGCCCCTCCTTGTGCTCTTCCTGTTGGTTCTCCACGCGTTGGTGGTGGTGGTGGCTCAAAGTTGATTGATATTAGTTTTGAATTAGGATTTTGAGTATTAATTTGTTCTGCATAAAGGCGGGCACAACTCGTACAGAGTGCTATAATGATAAGAGTCTTAATTATTTGAGTCATATTGAAATAAAATAGGAAAGAATTTTTGCTCTCGTTTATTATTAAAGGTTTGATTTGACAAAATTATGCAAGTTAAATTATGAAAAATTTTACGTAAAAACTCTCCTAAACCCTTATTTCTCTTTTTGTGGTTGATTGCTCCTCAGTTTATGCGTCAGTCTTGTCTTTATTACTTAACAACAATAAAACAACAGTACCATCAGTAAGCAGCAAAGCAAGCATTGGTGCAATCAAAGGCACCCAGCCGCCATAATTAAGCAAAACCCAACACGTTCCAAACAGTATTATTATTAACACGGATACAACTGTACTCATAATTATTAACTTGCCACAGCGCCAAGCAACAAACCCCCCAATCAAAGACCAGCAAGCAATCCAGCTAAATTCTTGCCAAAGATGCCAAACCCAGAACAAAGGTCTTTCATCTAAAACAGTGCTAAGAATTTGACTAATCATATGTGCGTGAACCAGTACCCCAGGAATTTTGTTGGCGGAACCGGAACCATAGGGGGTTGACCAATAATCTCCAACGCTCTTGTCTACTACACCAATTAAGATGATACGATTTTGGATAGCTTTAGGATTTACCTTGTCGCTAAAAATATCCTTAATAGAGACTATTTGCGATATCATCATGGGGTCAGCCATTGCCCGATAATTTAATAATACTTGACTGCCACGAGCATCAACGCTCTGATATCCAGCCGTGCGATCGCTTATCGATGTAAATATTTTTTTACCTAGTTGCAAATCTCCATTACTGTTAAATTCAGGCTTGATATTCTTTGTGTACAAGTATTGAAGTGCAAGCCGCGTACTGAATGCATAAGCTGCCGTACAACGAGAAGTCGTATTCGGTGTCACAAATAACAAGTGACGCCGGATAGCACCATCGTAATCTTGAACAAAATCGCTAAATCCTAGCTGTGAAGAGGGAATGTCCGGTGATGGTAAAGTACCTGTAGGATCATCTTTGGTATCGGGACGCTTACAGATACCAATTAAGCTCTCGTGCTGCAATGCGACTGCTAATTCGGGTTTTAGAATGGGATAATCGCGGTAAATATCCAAACCAATCGCTGTAGGCTGATACTTTTCTAAATAAAGCAGTAGCCGATTAAGGGTAGTATCAGATAAGGAACCAAAGCGGGGTTCTAAACCTTGCGCTTGGATATCTTCGGGGGTTACAGTCACGATCAAAAGTCTGTCGTCTGGCTCTTCTTGAATTCGCGATCGCATCAACATATCGAATGCCCACAAATCCACGGGAGACAGCAACCCTAAAAATCTAATTCCTACAACTAACAGGGTACTTACTAAACTGCATGAAAGAATTGTTCGTAATGAGCGACGACTAGGTAATAATTGAATTGAATTTTTCTTGCCACACAATTCTAACCAGGTATAGGGTTTTTCAGCTGGATTTTGACAAATCACAGGTAGCCAAGTTGCACATGGAAATTGTGCCTCCAATCCCTGCAATTTTTCTCGCGCTTCTCGTACTGCTATATAAAGAGATTTTCCTTCTTGAAAAGCAGCAAGAAAATATTTGAGGAATTCCTGTGCAACTTTGTCGGGGAGGGGAAAGCGCATTACAATTACTTGGGGTAAATGCAAAGAAGCTAAATCCTGCGCTAAACCCAAACCATCGCAGGAGTTAAAAATTGCTAATTTTAAACCGTTGGATATTGCCTTTCTCAAACCATATTTTAATTGGTCAATTGTAAGAGTTTCTGTAGAATTTATTTGGATGCATCCCGTGCCTTGACTCGAACTATGTCCTGCAAAAAATAAGATATCCGATTCAGACTTCCAAAACTGTTCGTTTAGCTGTTGTGATGTTGGTTCGATTAAAAATGTGATTTCTGTATTTGGAAGTTTTTCTAATATTTCTCTGTCTTGAGTAATATTTATACCCTTACTATTACCTAAAATACTTAAAATTTTGACTTTCTTTTTATTATTTTTAATATCTGCCTTTATAGAACGCGCGTATTCAGGAGGACTCAAGACAATTTCTGCTTGCGGATAATCAGATAAAAAATCCCACAAACTCCAAGGGAATTTTAAAATATCGAACGGTGCCATAATTACTAAAATAATTTCATCTTTTGGCACTAAATTTGTTCGCAATTTACGTTCAATACTTAGAAAACAATTTGCACTTAACCAGGAATTAAATTGAGTTTGCAATTCTCGACAAATTTCTGGAAACTCAACATAGGAAATATTCGGATTGCTTTCTTCTTCTTCAATCTCAAAATCTCTATAGCTCGTTTGACGGCACCAAGCAAAATTAGTATAAAAAGATTCATATAATAACTGCCAACGTTGATAAAGAATATCAAGACTTGGCATTGCAGGTAAACTGCCTGCAAATTGCATGGGAGTCATTTCCTCAGCTTCCCAAAATTGTGCTGTCACCGTAGGAAAGCCATGCTGCAATTCTCCTTTTCCTAAGTTTAAAATGATCAGTCGATGCATCTTATTAATTGGTATTAATTTCAATCAAACTACAAAATTTTCTATCGCTACAAAATCATCAACTTCAATCTGAATACTAAATTGAGTACCAGTAGGGCTTTTAAAGCGTTTTAATTGAATAATATTATCTTGAGTACGTGATTGAATTGATTGGATAATTTCTCCTGAAGATGACAGCAATTTCAAATTAGTTTGTGGCAGTAAATATTTTTCTTTGTTTCTAGAGCGCAATTGGATACGAATGCCAATTCTACCATCTGTTTCTACGTCCAATTCCAATAATACAAACGCTTCACCATTATTGGGTAAATTCAAAAATTTTCCCCTTTTGATAGTTGGAGCGCTTCCCTCTATTGTGTTTCTAAAGCTAAAGCCTAAACTTGAATGGTTACCAAATAAATTATCTAAAGATTGCCAACTATCTTCAAAAGTATTTTGCAACCACTGACTAAGATTTGCGACAACTTTGCTAGGAGCATTACTTTGTGATTTTCCTTGACGCAGTTGATAAAGCCTTTGTCGCCAATTGTCATTACTTACTAATTCTCCCCACAAAGTAAAGGGTAATTCTAATCTGGGTTGAATTATATCTGTATTTGCTAATCTTAACAACAAATTTTCTGCTTGGGTTGCTGGGACAGGAGGTAAATTAGTAACAGAAATGCGAGTTTGTTCATCAGGATTAAGTTGACTTACTACCCACAAAACGTTTAAGTCTTGAATTATCTCCTGGGCATCAAGGCTATATGTCCTGTCACTAGAGTTATAAGTACCTGTGGTTTTGATTTGTTTGTGCGTGGTATATCCCCATACCAGGATCGATAATTCATCTGGATTAATTTGGATTGCTAAATAATAATCTCCTAATAATTTAGGAATATCTACCCATTCTTGAGGTATTCTATACTCACTGTTGTCTAAAGACTTTTCTGGTATCAAAATCAGGCGTTTGTTCCCGTAGGTTAAAGCAGTGCCATTGACTACAGCCCAAAAACTAGAGAGCGATCCCTTTAAAAAAACGCTTGCTTGTGGTTCGTATTCTGCTTGCAGCCAAGGAAGAAACGTTTGCAGACAAATCTGATTTAAATACGCATTCCATTGCCCTAATGCAGTGGGTTGCAATTGGCTTTGCTGCCAAGATTGGTGTGCCAAATCTGGAGAGATTTGTAATTCTAATTGAGTAGGGTTTTCAAATAAGAAAGTCATGGAATTTTGGATTTTGGATTGTAAGAACGTTATATGTCAATACGATTGCTGTTAAGGATAATTGTAGTAGCGCGTCTAGTCTAATTTGTTGGGTAGAAATTAATCGGTTGATTAGTCTCTAAACCTTCTCCCCTGCGCCTCTGCACCCTGCACCCCTACAGCCTCAACCCAACATTTGAGTGTGGACGCAGTAGTAGGTTGGGTTGAGGCTTTGCGAAACCCAAAAAAGCCGAGAGAATGTTGGGTGAGGTTCCTCAAACGCCAGTCACCGTGAGTTCAGGTGTGATACCATTTCACGAAAATCTTGATACAATTCGCCCCCCCTGCTCAAGAACTGCATCCCCTGCATCCCCTGCTTGCCTAAATGTATCAACTTTAAAGTGAAACGGTATGAGCCCCCTGGAGCTTACGCTCCGCAACCTAAGCAATTTAAGGTTTTTGGCTCTAACTGAACTGTATTGCGTTATATGTAATATATCTACTAAGTAGAAAAGCACAAATAAACAGAAGTATGTAACGAAAAGTAAAGTTAGTAGAAACTTTCTTTCCGTGACTCATAACTGCCTTGTCTCAACAATAAATTTTCACGTCGATCTACTTAATAATATAGTTGCAACCATTCTTCTAAAATTGTACTGATATATTTAACCACGTCGGAAGTTATAGAAATATGCAGCGTCTCCTGACTCCAACGGGCTAGGGTGAGTAATAATGATTCGCGTGTTTTGGACAATTTGCGGGATACAGTGTACTGCTGAAGTGCTAATTCTTTGGCGATTTGTTGCTGTGTTAAACCCTGTTGGTAATACAGTTGCAGCAATCGTTGTGCGTTCAAATCGAGTTTTGCTATAGCTTCTTTTAAAAGAGTATTAATTTTATTTTTTTGGTCGAGACGTAGAGCTTCTTCTTCTTGTTGTATCCATTTTGTGAGCAACGATGAGTCAAATGTATCTATCAGTTCATCCTGTAATTCTCCTTCTTCGTATCCTAGTTTGGGAGAATTGAGGGATCTGACTGAAGGATACAAATATTTACGAACATGGTTTCCGCATTCTGTCAACCAGCGTTCCATAGTTTCCTTGGTACATTCTGCAGTAGGTGAAGAAAGCTGATGACGCATTTGGTTGTAATAAGCTGCTACTGCTTGCCAGGTTGTCGCTTCTGGTGCCTCCCTTTGCCTTAATTTGGGAAATTTTCGGGGTAGATAAATACTTTCAAAACAAGCCCAAGCTAGCAAATAACGTTCGATAGTTGAGGCGTCAAGTCCAGCATTTTGTAGCGATTCTGTCAAGAGCTTGCGACTGACTTTGAGTAATAAACCCCAATTATTACATAAATCAGCTTCGTGATTTTGCCGCAGATACTCCCGGATGACATTACCAAAAGCAGTGCTAGCATAAGCTTTGATACTGCCATTGACATCGAGATTGCAAGCTTTAACAATTTTAGGAACAGCAAGAATTGCAACTTGAAAAAAGTCTGGCATTTTATTGATCGACTCTTGCAACCGTGGCATCAATCTATATACAGTCCAGTAACAAGATTCTTGCAAGTAAGCTGACATATGTCCTAATGCAACTTCCGGTTTCTCTGATTTTTGCGCTTGCTTATGCCAGTAAACAGCCCAGAAATCTTCCGACACTTGAGATGGAAAATGATTTAAACAGGCTTTGATACTGCGATGTAGTTTAGCATCAGTTGCCCAACAGCTAAATCTGTCAGCTTCAAATTGTAAAAAAGTAGAAAAAATTTCAGTAATATTTTGACGTGGATACATAAGCCATCCAAAACTCCTAATTCATAACTTCTGTAAGGGCGGGTTTTATCAGATGTTGTGTTTGCTTCAATGTTCTTTCGATTAAACCCGCCCCTACGCGCCGACTGTAAGGGCGGGTTTTGTCAGATGTTGTGTTTGCTTTGTTGTTGTTTGGATTAAACCCGCCCTTACTAAACGCTAACTCCTAACTACCAAGGATTTCCAATCAATGTAAATCCAGCCCAATAAAACGGATGCGATAACTCTTGACTGTCAAAGGTGGCAACCACATCTGCTGGTAAAGAACTACTTCCACGAATTGCTGGATTATTTTTTAAACTTACTTGTTGTTTAAGCATAGCAATTTGAGTTTGCCGCAGTGCTTCTGCTTTAATGGGAGTCGTTTTGAGTTGTTGATAAAATTGAATCATAAAAGCTAATGTTCCCGCATCGTTAATTGACCAAAGACTGGCTATAGCAGTTTTTGCCCCTGACTGCACAGCTAACCCAGCAAAACCTAACTCGGCTTGCAGATTTCCTAGCGCAGTACGGCAAGCACTCAGCACTAATAATTGTACGGGGGGTTGATCCAATTCCAAAGTTTTGAGTTCATCCAAGCGAACTTTTTTGTCCCAAAACTGGATGTAAGATTCCTCCACAGAACCCGAAGAAACTTCTGCATGAGTAGCCAAATGCACAATTCCAAAAGGATAAATAGCTCGCTGTTTCTTTAGATTTACAATGGTAAATTCTTGGTTTAGTAAAGACTTACCCTGCCAAGAGTTACTTATTATACTAGATAGTTCTAGGGGAACAGCAGGTAAAGGTTTTTGACTTTGGAACTGCGATGCCCCCATTGCCAAAACTTGAGTTTGCGTAATATTTGCTCTTTGAAAATCTAGTAAGTTAAAAGCGGGAATAATTCCCAAGCTATATTTCTCGATTAAAAAGTTTTTACCATCATGAATTGCAGCTAAAGGAACAGTTCGCAACCCACCACCCAAACAAAATATCAAATTATTAATTTCTTGTGCTTCTAGCGTCTCGAATATAGGAGCAATTAACAATTCATATAATTGTTTACCCGAACTCAGGTACTCCCTGCGCGGTAAATCTGGATTAACGATAGATCTACGAAATTTACTGACAATATTTATCAAAGCTTCTTTCTTCGCTGCCGGAACACGCTTATGAATAGGCAATTTATTCGGTGTCACCAAAATTAACTCTAGGTGTTCGGGTGTAGGAACAGCGTATAATAAAGCAGTTCTTTTCCCAGTTTGCTGATCGCTTTTCTCCAAAATCTGACTGATTTCTTTAGGCTCAAACACTTGGTTGGATGGTAGTTTTTTTTGGGCATATTCTTCATACTGCTGCTTCCATTCCCGTTCGATATACTTAATAGCATGGTTAATATCTTTATTGTCAAGGAGTTTTTTAAGTTCTTCTGGTTTAAGACGCGACACGGGAAGCTTACTGTTACTTGGTGGTGGAGAAACAGCTTTGAGTGATGTATTGGGAAGTTTTAGCGCGGAAAGCCCAATTATCGATAAACTGAGCGTCGAAAAAGCAAATAGAGTTAACTTAATTTTGTTCATATTTGTTAATATACCGAGCTTGCTAGTTATCTGAAAACGCTCTACACCTTATTTCTTAGACTACAAATTTTTTTGTAGTATTTCGTCTAATTGAGGGAATAAAAACATTCAGAGTAATAACCGAGTCAAATTTACTTTTATTTACATATATGTGTAGATATTGACAAGCCCTCCCTTGCAAGGCGTGACGGCAGTCAATAGAGGGCAGAACAAAGAGTTATTTTTTATACTAACTATTTAACACCTTCTTCCCAGCATGAGCCCATAATGGGTCCAAGCCCCCGGATTTATCCGAAATATAAAGTAAAATCTGTTACGAGCGGAAAGTGCGCGAGTAACTTTCTCGTCCTTATTTGAATCCTCTGTATGACGGCAGAGGTCCTTCAGCATAGCTGCCTTCTCAAGCCAACTTACAAGCGCGTCTGGAGTGGTTAGTTCCCCAGACGGAAGCATAAACCCAAAAACTACTGCATGTAAGTCATTAGTTGATTGATCTCTCAAGATAAGAGCGGAAACTCAAAGTTGACGATGAACTTAGCGTGGCTTCTAGTAAGCCCCTACTGTATTGGATACAAATGAAACCTGCTATAGCTGCATAAATGCAAAAAGCAAACGTTTAATTCTAATAGCAACTTTTTTACCAATCTTGATGTAGGCAATCACTCTTCTATGAATTGACTCATAGGTGATCGCTTTTCAATAGGTAAATCTTCACGAAAAACCCCATCGAAGTACTAGGAAAAGAAATTGTTTCTCTCAAGGCATAACAAATGCCAACCGTTAAAAGCTCACATTAGTTTTAGTCTAAGGAAAGAAAATATGAAGGCTACATTACGTCACATTTTAAACCTTAAGAAAGAGTACAGCCACCTGCCATTTTTTGATTTTTTACGGAATGAGACCTTATCCGCTCGTCAGCGCCTAGACTTTTATCCCTGCATGGCTCCTTTTATCATGAGCTTTGGCGATCTAAATCGCTATGTCATGCGCCAAGAGGCAACCTCAGATCCGTATCAGGCTATGGTGAACGAACACTCCTATGAAGACGATCATCACTGGCCATGGTATCTAGAAGACTTTATCAAATTGGGCTTTTTTGAGCACGAAAAAATCTCGACCACTGAGTATTTGCAGTTTTTCTACAGTGATCACACGGCAGTGAATCGTCTGTTATCACATAAACTGGCTCATTTAATTTATAGTTCATCCAGTATCGTGCGTCTAGCTATTATCGAAGCTATTGAAGAAACAGGTAACGTATTGTTTGAACTTATTGGAAATTTAGCAGTACAAATTGAAGAAGAAACTGGTATCGAATTACGCTACTGTGGGGAATTCCATTTTAGTAAAGAATCTGGTCATGCTATGACAAACGACCATGCGATGTTAGCAAACATAGAAATCAATGAGCAAACACGTGCCGAGGCTATTGAAAAAGTCAATTTAGTGTTTGCTTGGTTTACAGAATGGACGGAAGAATTGCTAGCGTATGCCAAGCAAAACCTGAATCATCATATTTCAAGCAACCTAGTACTCTAGAGCGTAAATAAGGCAACCATTTAAAATCCCTAAAAAGCAGATTCCATCATACTTTTTACTTTTTACTTTTTACTTTTGCCTTGTTGCACTAGCATATTACAGTTTCATTTTTCTTGCGTTTACCCTGGTTTGAAACCAAGCAAATTTGGGAGGTTATTGAAGGTTCATATCGAATTATTTATTATATAAAAAAACCGAACAAATTGATGTACTTGCCGTGATACATGGGTCACAAGAAATTACTCAGGTGTAAAGGTGCGCTGCCAGAAGAGCAAACTAAACTGTAAAATAATATCATCTCCGCTTAATGGGACTTAGACAAAAAATAGCAAGAATTGAACCTCAAACGCATCACACTTGCTGCTAAAAACCCCATCACCATATTAGGCAACGAGGCGAGAGAGAATAATCGGTTGTCCCTACCCCAATAGGCCGCAAGGAAGTAGCGATCGCTACTTCCTTGCGGCTAGAACACAACAAATTTAGCTGTTCCTCCCAGGTTGACAGTAGAATAAGTTTTCTCTGGACCAGCTCCTGGACCTGCAATAGTGGTACGAGTAGTGGTCGTGATCCCAGGGACTTTGATCCGAACAGTTTCAGATCTAGTACTCAGATTGACCAATGGAAGGATGATAGTAAAGGTCACTGTGCGTAGATCAGGGACTGCTTCCAAGGTGACTGTAATTAACTGACCAAGCTCAGTCTCCTGGATACTAATTTCCTGACCAGAGAAGTTAAGATTGGTATTATTGTCACGGTAATTTAATACTGGGACTCCTGAGATGCTTGTGTTGGAGTAACTAACAACTATAGAGCCACCACTTAGTTGAAAGGAATTAGCCTTAGTAAAATTTACGGTTTGTACAGGTTGTGCTTGTGCTTGTGTTAGCGTCAGAGCCATAACAGGTACATTCCCAGAGAGCAATAGAGTTAAGAAGATGCTAATAACCAGTGATAAGCGCATACTGTTCCCCTTCAACGGATTTTCAAATTAATAGTTGTAGTTAATTCAACTTATGCACTTTTTGCAAATCGACGTGAGTATTTTGGGACATTTATGTTATTATCAACAATTATCTGCTTAGTATGAGCATATAGCGGGTTCATGCCTACAAATTCATTCGGAGACGCTTCGCGCTTCGGACAGTGTGTCTTTGCTTGAATCCCGTGCGAAAGGGTTAACTCTTGATCATTCCAGCTTCCGCCACTGGTTAGGCAGTAAATTTCCGTTTTCTAGTGGGATCACATCATGAAAGTGCGAGTAGTCAATGCAGCGCCTTCCATCTTTTGTTCTAGACAAAATATCTACAAACCGCATATTCCAAAGAATTTCCCCTGAGATAAACGAATGACGGGCATGGATAGTCTGAGAAAGGGTTTCATCTAGCCCAGTGAATATCATCAATAATTCCATATTATCTTTAGCTATCTCTGCTGCGCTCACTCCATAAAGGGGACTATTCTCGTCAATTGCATGCATGACTGTCCAAGTTAGGGCGAAAAGTGGTGAGTGACTGCGAACCAGTGGCAGATCGTAAAATCGACGCATCTCATAACCTTCTGTAGAAATTTCACTACGTACCAAAGTTAGGTGGATTTGTGCTTCTAAAATCCAGTTTTCCCGTTCGTTGGCAACGCGAAACATCAAAGTCGGCATATCATTATAAGGAGTAATCACTGCCACACGACTAAACAATACTCGCGCCTTACCAATAGAAAACCGAGCAAACATGAGTCCCGTCGCCATAGCTACGCCTAAAAGTCCTAACAGCGCTTCGATCGACACTAAGACATTGGCGGAAAGTGTTCTAGGATACATTGCTCCGTAGCCGATGGTAGCCATAGTCTGGACGCTAAAAAAAAAGGTGTCTAGGAAGTTACCATGTCGTGCATGTTCAATGCCATCTCCTATTGCTAAGTATCCTAAAGCAAATAAGACGTTAATAACTATATAACCTGTAACGACCAACGCTAGAAACTTAGCCCAAGAAAGAGTCAACAGCAAATGGTACAAATCGTCCCAATAGAAGTTAGGGACACCTTTACGCACTACGTTGAAGCCGCCATCACGATTTAGGATCAGAGGTGGTGGGGCTTTTCGACGAAGGATTCTTTGACGGATTCTTTTCATCGATTACAGCTAGGCAATTGTTACGTACTATCCTAATTAAAGTTAAAGATTACCAAAATATCCGCTCTTTGTGCGATGCGTTGCAACGGCGCACATTCGTATCGCACTTCATCGCTCGGGGTGCATACCTTGAAAAGGAGTGGTATCGGTTAAACAGGCAAGCAATCACCCTTTTCAACTGCACCTAAAGCCTTCAAAGAAGCTTTCTCTGCATCTGTCAAACCGGATATACCTGTAATTTTCATGCCTTCGTAAAGTCGATCTGATTTTAGCTGCCGTAGGCGGCGACACTTTTGGATGTCCCAAAGCTGAATACTTTCGTCTTCACTACCACTAGCAAGTAGTTGCCCATCAGAACTAAACGCTACGGAGCGGATTGCTGCTGTATGTCCGGATGTAAGATGGTCTAAAAAGTTACCTGTATTAACTGACCACAACTTGATAGTTGCATCACCACTTCCAGTAGCAAGGATCTGTCCATCGGGACTAAATGCTATTGAGTAAACTTGTTTACTGTGTCCATCAAGAATCTTGAGACATTCACCTGTGTTTATATTCCAAAGTCTAGCGGTTTGATCTTCGCTACCACTTGCTAAAGTTTTGCCATCAGAACTGAATGCTACTGACCAAACTATGTTTGTGTGATCTGTTAAAGTCGTAATACACTGCTCTGTGTCAAGATTCCAAAGCTTAACTGTACTATCAGCACTACCACTGGCTAAGATCTTATTGTTGAAGCAGAAAGCAACTGTCATCACCCAATGTTTATGTCCTGTTAATATTTTTAAGCATTCTTTCGTCTGGATGTCCCATATTCTAATAGTACGGTCTTCACTACAACTTGCCAAAGTTTTGCCATCAGGACTAAACACCACTGTCCACACCCAATTTGTATGTCCTTCTAAGGTGTGGATGCATTTGCTATTCCCAATATCTCTAATATCCCAAAGCTTGATAGTATTGTCAGCACTTCCACTGGCAAGAATTTTCCCATCAGGGCTAAAGGCAACAGAGCGAATGCGTCCAATATGTCCTACTAAAGAGTGACATTTACTTGTACTTAAATCCCAAAGCCCAATCTTGGAGTCATCACTTCCACTAGCAAGAATTTGGTTATTTGAACTAAATGCTACAGAATAGATATCACGAGTATAGCCTCGCAAAACATTAAGGCATTTTCCGGTTGCCACATCCCAAAGTCTTGCCGTTTGATCATCACTGCCGCTGATGAGTTTGCTGCCATCAGGGCTAAAGGCGATCGCCCACACCTGACTCTCATGTCCGAGTAAATTTCTTAAACATTCACCTGTTTCAACATTCCATAACTTAATTATCCGATCTTCACCGCTACTAGCAAGGGTACGTCCATCGGCTCTGAAGCGTACAGAGTAAACTTTTTTACTATGTCCGCGAAATGTTTTTATGCATTCTCCTGAGGAAATATCCCAAAGTTTGACTGTATGGTCTTCGCTACCACTTGCCAAAGTTCGTCCATCTGGACTAAAATGAGCAGAGTGAACACTGCCGTTGTGTTGTGTTAAAGTTTTCAGGCATTCACCCGTATTTACATCCCAAAGCTTGATTGTACCATCAACACTGCTACTGGCTAAAATGCTATCTTCATAGTCAGGCAGATTTGGAAGGATTGGACGGAAAGTAACTGTCAGAACCGAATTAGTGTGATCGTTTAAAGTTTTTAAACAAATACCAGTGTTAATATCCCAAAGTTTGATGGTTCGATCTTCACTAGCACTTGCTAAGATTTCGCCGTGCGGGTGGAGGGCAACGGAGTGAACTTTATTTGTATGTTCTGTCAACGTTCGCAGACACTCACCTGTTTCTACATCCCAGAGTTTGACAGTGCTATCTGCACTCCCGCTTGCGAGAATTTTACTGTTCAGACTAAAGGCAAATGCCCAAACCCAACCATTATGTCCTTTGTAGATGTGAATTTGCCTAATATCTGAAGTCCGCCAGAGCCGAATTTCTCCATTAATCAAGCCTGTAGCAAAAAACTTTCCATTCGGACTAAATCTCACGGCTATCAGACTTGACATTGTTTCAGTGAATACCGAGCTAGTCAGATCGGTGTTTTCTAAGCTAGTATTTTGCAAATTAACATCTTCAAGATTTGCCTGCTGGATTGTTAAATTAGAAAAATCACGCCCACTCAGGGTGAATTGAAGTTGACGCGACAGATTGATCAGATTACCAGCTGTATATCCCTTTTGTGGTGGAGACTGAGTTCGTAAGCTAGCTAACATTCTACGTAACTTAGGTTCGAGTTCTTTGCCGAAAACACTAAGTAATTTCTTTGCGATTGGTTCAAGGATCAATTGCTGTTGTGTTTTGCGGAGATATGAAAGCGATCGCGCCCTCATCAATGCGTAGGAATTGATAAATTCCTGTTTTTCTCCAAGTCTTATTTCTTCATAAGCCTGTTCAATCAACTGCTCTGTAACGTACTCCATGACGACAGATAAAGAGCGAAACCTACCGGAATCGGCTTCTTTTTCAATGAGACTTCGCCGCAACAGAGACTCGACTGCTTCCAAAACTCTGGTTACTGGTTGTGGTGCAATCAGGTTATCCTTAAGTTCTGTGAGAGAAACGTTCTGGCGATGAATCGCCAGCCAATACATCAATTCTTTTTCTAAATTTGAGAGACGATCAAATTGCTGGACTAAAATAGTACGAAAATCTCCGTAAACTGCTGTTTCAAGCTGAATTTGGTTTAAAAACTCACTAGTGTTATTGCTAAATAAGTCATAAACTGTAGTGGCAACCATCTTTAAAGCTAAAGGGTTTCCTGAGTATCGTTCCACCAATTCGCTTAACTGAGCATCTGAACAAGAAAATCCCTTATCTTGAAGCATTGCCCTAGCTTCTTCATTGTTCAACCCCTTAAGGTGCAACACTTTTACTGGCAGGTTTTTTCCCTCAAGTAATGCGACTTGCTTAGGCTTTTCCCGACTAGTCAGCAGCAGACAACTATCATGTGCAGCCTCAGCTACTTTTTTAAATAAGTAACCGTATTTCTCATACCCTGGTTTGTACTCTCCTGCCCATTCATAAGTTTTACCGTTACCACTACGGAGAACAGCCTCCACTTTGTCGAAAATCACCAGACAACGTTTTGTTTTCAAGACATCAATCAGTCGCAGAATTTTGCCGTTGTCGTTATCTGGTAACTCCAGATCAGCATCTTGAAGTAGAAAGTGTAGCAACTGTGTGAGAATCTCACTTAAAGAAGGAAGAGTGTGAAGCGATCGCCAAAAGAGATAGTCAAAGTCTTTCCGGACTTTTTTGGCAACTTGTGATGCTAGCACTGTCTTTCCAATGCCTCCCATGCCCAACACCGTCACCAATTTACAACGATGAGGAGCATCGTTCACAATCCACTGCTCTAAGTCAGAAATTTCCTCTTCTCTGCCCCAAAAACCATCAGCATCACCAGCCTCACCCCAATCCTCACAGCGTGTTGGACTAATTACCGAATTTTTTTGATATTGGGATAATAGCGTTTGCCTAAGGTTATTGAGTTTTTTATTACCACTACCCGCTATGCCAAATTTACGGTAGCTTTCTCCTAGTCTTTTTCTGACTGCTGCTTGAGAAATATTTAATTTGGCAGCTATCTCGGCACCTGAGCAGTTCTTTAATGCCATTAGCAGGGTATCTCTCTCTGTCTTAGTCACACCATACCTGGTGGCTACCTCTGTAATGAAACTATCCGGAAGCTGAGACATATTGGCAACGCTCTCCTTTTTATCCTTGCTCCACACAATATATTAGTATGTGAGATAATCTTTTATAGCACTGACTAGCCTGAAAAAGACTATTTCTCCTAGCTCGAGCTTTTCGTTTTTGACTTTATTTCTCTCTGATCAGGATGAGAAGAAGTATATTCGTTGGAACTTGGGACTTTGCAAATGTCATGTCTTACTGACATTCTACTGCACGAAAAGTTCTTGTCTTGACGGAATCAGAAACTTGATTTACAGGTATTTAGTCCCTAAAAATCAAAAAAACCTACAGAGAAGGGTGATTTCTCGCCTTTTCTCCAGTGAATTTTAGTTATTCTCAAGTATTAATACTGATTTTTAGTAGATCAAGGTGAGATAAAACTTTGACTTTTCACATAAAAAATATATTTTCCGAAAAAAAATAAAATATTTTTGGTATATATACTACTTTTATAGCTATATTATCTATATGTGAGGTAACCAGTAGTTTTTCCTGTAGCCGTAAGTAGCTTATAACCTTCTATCACCTGGCTTAGTGACTACAGTTAGGACTAACGGTCAATTTTACGGAGATTTATATGACTTACTCACCATTTACCGAGTTTTTCAGCGGTTCTGATACCATACACATGCACTTGAAGATTGGGGAGACACCTCTAGAAGCATTGCCGAAAGTTACACCTAAAGACAAAGGAAAGCTAGATATTCTTCCGTCGCAATCCTGCGTCATTGAATTACACCCAGTTTTTTCTCACATCAGCTTTTTATTGATTGAAACTTTGTCCGTCACTCAACATGGAGAGTTTTTTGCTCGTAGCAAACAAGGAAAATACGAAACTATCGTTGAATTGGGAGGACACATGAGTAAGCGCTACTGCTTAACAAAAGAGGATTTGAGAGAAATTCAACAAATTTACGATCAAATACTAGACACTTGGATTGCATTGAGGCACTGTCGTAAAAAAAGCTGAGAAACTTTATTTACAGCCGTATTACTCTCTTTTCAGTTTAAGGTTATCTATCTCCTTTATCTTGTTGATTGGCTTCCTAGGATCAGGAGTGGTTTTTATATCCGTATTCATCGGTTCGGAGTCATACCAATTTCAAAAATGTTTGTAACATATGAATTAATCGTCAGGGTGAACAGCACCGAAAGCCCCAACATAGGTATAATGGCGCATTCTTTTTTCAACTTGGTATAATTGGAAAAATCTACCAGCTGAAGAGTAATCTGGAGGTAACAGGGAAGAAGCATCAGATTTTACTCTACAGTTACTTGAAAGAAACACAACAAAATATCTACAAAACGAAAATATTTGGCTTTCGATAAACGAGAAGTTTACAAGCCGGAGAGGTTATTCAAACCTCCCGGCTTTTTGTTTGAAAAACATTTGCGACTTTAGTGGAGGAATCTTCTATGAAAAACAACAAGTTATTCATCATTTTGGCGATCGCACTCCTCGTTGTTGTTGGCAGAATTCATCTAAAAAACACTGCCAGTCAACAGCGGCTAGAAAGATCTCAATCCAAGGCTTACATTGCCTTAGAAGCCAATTCACAAGAAACTGCTGAACTTAGCCAAAACATTCTTTATCAATTGGGAGGGCGAATAAAGAACCAATGGACTGCGGTTGATATTTTCGTTGGCAACAAGGTGCAAAACTTGTATTCTCATGCAGCGAGGCGTCGGGATTTAGAAGCATTATCTCAGCGAGTCAACGTCATACCATCGTCTGACGGAGCTTTAATCCAAGCTATCCAACGCTTTAAAGATGAAGTTGAACACAACAAACAGCGATCAGTCTACGGATTTATAGTCACCAAAGGTACTTCCAACCCCTCAACTCTCGCAGCCATTCGTCAGATTTGTCAAAAGCTGGCTCAAACTAACTCCACAAAAATGCATATCGCCATCATTGGTTTGGCTTCAGAAAATCGCTTGCCAATGTCTACTGCTGTTGCTTCTGTACATGACAATGTGCAATTTACTAGCACGGCTGAGGAGGAATGGATTCAACTAATGAAGGCGGAGAGTGGTGAGTAGGTAAGAGATTATTCTCTATTACCGCAAAGCAATATTTACAAAGGAGGCGCAACAATGGGATTTTTTAGTTGGTTAATCAACTGGTTCAAGAGCTTAATCTACCTTGATAGTCCACAGATGCCGTGGCGTTGGGGAAATGAAGATGTCCAAAGTTTGTTTGATAATCCTCATACTCGTCCCTTGGCTGAATTCCTAGACACCTGGGAACCCCAATTGCTAGCGCAATGGTATGCCAGTGTTGCCCCAGCTGCTGCTCAAGCGCGTAAAGCAGCGATCGCCTTGGAAAAATTACGACAAGAAAAAAAAGAGGTAGCAGCAAATCATGCAGCACTGGAAGCCTTATCTGCTCAATACGAAGATGAAAGTCAAAAGTGGGATCTGCATACACGCACTCACGAGCAAACAGAAAAGAACTGGGAATGGCTGCTTAGCGTTGGTTTATCCCTGATGCTCTTTCTGGGAATTGCTCAAATCCTAAGCATTGATACGGAAAACTTAACTTTTGAAAAAATACCATTGTTCAGCATAGCATTGCTAGGAGCAATTTGCCTCACCCTGGGAGCAAAGCTGATGGTGATTCGTTGGGTGAAAGCAACTCGAAGCTATGAACCAAAGCGAAGCTTCGACGATGATGGGCGATATGCTAACCCTGTTGCCTTTTGGTGGCGGATCTTCTCTGGTGATACTGCTGTCTGGCTGAGTCTTGCAATTATTTTACTAGAAATTGCTTTTGCTGGACCGGGATTAATCCGCTTACTACCAATAGACTTACGAAAGCATTTGTTAATCCAAGTTTCAGCCTTCATCGGGACGGGAATTGCTGCCTCCATCAACATTGGCTTAGCGTGGGGTACTGCATTGAATGACATTCGCTCTCAGACGGAACACTTAGAGCAACAGTTAACCATAGGAACACAGCAGCAATTTGTTTGGCTACAGATTTACAAAAGAAAATTTGAGACTCGCAAACAAGTAGAAATCACCAAAGTTCTCTGCGATCAACTGATCCAAGAGATTGAGGAACAGAAACAATCCGTGCAATACCTAGAAATAATTGCTCAACGAGAATACGAACGTTGGGAAGCCACTGTCAGGAGGCGCTTTAGAAGATGGCTGAATATCAATCCAAAAAGGTGGGAGAGATTTCAACAGTTTCACAGCCAATTGAAGAATAATCAACGTTTAGACTCAGTTGTACATAACGGCAAAGTCCTTTCAAAAAATCCAGGAGATTTAAAGTGATGAAAGACGATAGACAAATTCCAAATAAACCAAGAGTCAATATTGAATTACCTACTGAGTTTGGCGGCAGAAAAATTCAGCAGCTAGATATTCAAGGCAACAGGACTCTTGCAAATGAAGATTTTAACTGGTATTTACTCAATCAATTAGCAGTTCCCAGTAGAGTGGTCGATATTATGGCAGATATCCTTCTGTGGCTAGCTACTTGTTCATTTCTTGCTTCAATAAGCAAGCACTGCATTAAACTTGCCGCCGTATGGGGGACTGTTACTGTAATCTCAGCTATTGCTGTGTTTCTCTCTTTTTACATCCTCAAAATTGCCCCATTACCAAAAGTTCGCTTGTCTTTGGCATATCGTTGGTTCTTGATTTTTATTGGAGTATATTTAGGAGTTCGCTAATGTCGAAAATTTATTTAGCTCAACAACAAAAATGGCTCGATGACTATCATCGCTCCGCTCGTGGAGCAATAGCCGGACTTATTGCCGGATGCGGTATTTACCTTGTTGCTACATACAATAGTCAACTTTGGATTAGATCAACCTGCTCCCTATTTGCTGTTATTTCTGCCTACTCAGTCACGCAAGTGCGATGGATTGCCAGAAATAATCTAGCAGTCCTTGAAGCAAGCAGAGACATTTCTGCACAAGCTACTGTTGATAACTTATTCTTGGGTATGCGCCCTGAGGATATGCCTCAATCTTCGACAAATGTAAATGGTGTCACCATCTTACCGTTTTCATCTAGTAGTGATAATTAATACACCTTTCCAGTAATGAAGTAGAGGCGCTCTTGCTGTTCGCCTCTACTAGTACACAAGCTGATAGACAAGGGTTTATAGCCCTTTTTTGTCTATAAGTTAAAACTTGCTAGTATAGCAGTCTTAAATCATATGATGTCCGTTAAATCACTCATAACAAAAAAAACCCCCAACCCCTCCCCGCTTGCGGGGAGGGGAGACAAAGCACAGCTTTGGCGGGGAGGGGTTCAGACGAAATTAAGGTTAATTTACCAGACATGATATCATTCGTGAGAAAGAAAACAAGCTAAAAAGCTTATAAATACGTACTTTTTGTCTACGTATTTTCTCACCCTTCAATTAGGATGACTTTATTCGTCTTTGGATTCCGACGGTTTTATTGGTGGGATAGGTTCATCTGTTTTAATGTTTTTGCTAGGCTCAGTGATATTCTTCTTGCTAGATAGATTTTCCGAGCTAGTCAAGCCCCTGTCTGTGACTCCTGGAGAACGAGAAGATTCATCAGATTCTTGGTCTTCTATGTTAGGTGTCTTCAGTTCTTTAATTTCTTCATTCATAGTGAGAGTAAAATATTAAATTTATTTTTCAGTCAGATAAATAAAATCTTGGATGAATTGTAAGAATATTCATATCCTCCCTAAGAGTGAATTTTAATTTGGAAATGGAAAAAGGCTCGGCAGTTGATTTTGTATTTGTCCTAGCCTTCCTGCTAAAGGATTGGATTGTTTGATTTATTACTCCTCCTCGGCTTTGTTGCATCAATAGCAAGAGATAAGTCAATTACCGTGAATAAACACAACATTACATTGAAACAAAGTCTTTCGGACAGAGGATTATGCCCGAATAGCTTTGCGTTGTTAATGGAAAGAGAGTTACTTGTTAGTAAGTTTTTGAGGATAGAAAAAAATGTTTACATATTTATGTTTTTTTTGCGCCAAGCTATTTAGGCAGTTTTCATAAAGTTATCCTTTGTTGTCAAGTAAAAATGAAATGTGTCAAATATTTTAGAATAAACGTTTAGCCTCGATTTCCCCGCTAGATATACTTGCATCATGATTTATTCTGTTGTCATCAATCTGGGATATGGTAATTTATACATGGGATTTCCTGTTGTGAGTGCTGGGTTATGGGCATTAAATAATCTTCGTCCGCAGCAGTTTGTCGGTAGTTTACCACCAGCATCCAATTTAGTTGATTTGTATCGAAATTGGCTGTTGACTTATCAGTGTTTCTGCAATCGCTTACCAAGTTCATCAATGCAAGATTTGACTAGAAATACTCCTCATTTGCGAGCATCACAAGAAGAAGATGATGATGAACTGGAAATTGATGAGAATGATATCACAAATGTCTCTGTAGTAGACTTCAATAATGTGTGTCAACAATTACATTTAAGTATTAATACTTGGCTGGAATCACCAGGAATTGTGAGTATTAGCCGACAGCTACGCGCTACACTTAATCCCGCAGACGAAATACGGATTATTATCGAAACTCAAGATATTATTATCCAAAAATTGCCTTGGCATCTTTGCAGTTTTTTTCAAGATTATCCGCGCTCAGAAATTTCTTTTTCAAGAACTGAGTATAAACGCACTACTAAATTGGAATTGTCAGAAGTGTCGAGAAATCAGGTGAGAATTTTGGCAATTTTAGGCAATTCTCAAGGTATTGATCTAAAAAAAGAACAGAAATTTTTACAAAGTTTGCCGGATGCCGAAGTAGAGTTTCTTGTCAAGCCTTCACGGCAAGAATTTAATGAGAAACTCTGGGATGTTCAAGGTTGGGATCTGCTCTTTTTTGCTGGGCATAGTCAAACTCAGCAGGAAAGGGGGATAGTTTATATTAATGAAAATGAGATAAATAATAGTTTAACGATTGAAGAATTAGCAGAAGCATTAAAAGCGGCGATAGAGAAGAGTTTGAAACTAGCAATTTTTAATTCTTGCGACGGATTGGGGTTAGCTCATAGCTTGGAAAAATTAAATATGCCCACGACAATAGTCATGCGTGAAACAGTGCATAACCGGGTAGCAGAAGAATTTTTTAATTATTTTTTACAAGCTTTTGCAGTTGAAAAAAAATCTTTGTATATGTCAGTACAGCAAGCGCGACGCAGATTACAAGGATTAGAAGATGATTTTCCTTGTGCTAGTTGGTTACCCGTAATTTTTATTAATCCCGCAGAAGAACCACCAAATTGGATGAATTTAAAGGAAAAATTTGGTGAGCCAACTAGATTTAATTATACTCAAGCAAATACTAAACTAAGAAGGGAAAGAAAGCTTCAAGATTGGGGAGAAGCGATTGATGTTTCGAGATTTTATGGACGTCATCACGAAATTAACACATTAAACAAATGGATAGTTACAGAGAATTGCCGATTAATTACAATAATTGGCATGGGTGGAATAGGAAAAACTGCTTTATCTATCAAGTTAGCAGAAGAGGTAGCAAATCAATTTGACTATTTAATTTGGCGAAGTTTACGAAATGCGCCACCTGTAGAAGATTTATTGAGGGATCTAATCAGTTTTTTATCTGAAGAAAATCATCTAGTTTTAGCAAATTCTTTAGATAAACAAATAGCCCAATTAATTGAGTGCCTGCGTACTTCTCGCTGTTTAGTGGTTTTGGATAATCTCGAATCAATTTTAAACAGTGAGGAACAAGCAGGAAATTACCCTGAAGGATATGAGGGCTATGGGCAAATTTTGAGATCTGTGGGAGATACTCGCCATAAAAGTTGTTTTTTGGTTACAAGTCGAGAAAAACCTAAAGGATTGGGTACCAGGGAAGGCGATAATTTACCAGTGCGATCGCTTTCATTAAAAGGGTTAAGTTCTCAAGAAGGAGAATTAATATTAGCACAAAAAGGTTTATCGCCATCAGCGAATCAAATCAACAGCTTAGTCGATTGTTATGCTGGTAATCCTCTAGCGCTAAATATTGTAGCCACGACGATTGAGGAATTATTCTCTGGTAGCATTACTGATTTTTTACAAGAAGGTACAATTATCTTTGGCGATATTTTTGATTTGCTTGCCCAACAGTTTGAGCGGCTCTCTATTTTAGAAAAAAAAGTCATGTATTGGTTGGCGATTCATCGGGAATCAGTCTCTTTAAAAGAGTTACAAAGCAATATCATTGATTCTGTTAAAGTGCGAGATTTAATGACAGCTTTAGAATCTTTAAAATCGCGCTGCTTAATTGAAAGTCAAGCTAGTAAATTCACTCAGCAACCAGTGGTAATGGAGTATATAATTGAAGAATTAATCGAAGAAGTTACCCAAGATATTTATGCGGGAGCAATGGAAACACTAAATAAATATGCTTTAATTCAAGTCCAAATCCAAGATTACATCAGAAATGCTCAAATTCAGTTTATTCTCCAACCCATTGCCGATAAATTATTAACCTATTGGGTAAATAAGCAAACTATTCAAAATCATTTTAATCAACTTTTATCACAACTCAAATCCTCTACACCTCCGAAACCTGGATATGCTGCGGGTAATATCATTAATCTTCTACAACAACTTGATATAGAACTAAATAACTATGACTTTTCTAACTTAAATATTTGGCAAGCTAACCTCCAAGGGATAAACTTACAACAAACAAATTTTGCTAATTCAGATTTAAGTCAATCAGTATTTACCCAAACTTTAGGTAGTACCTTCGCAGCCAAATTCAGCCCTACGGATAACTTATTTGCCACAGCAATTGAACATCATATATGTCTATGGGAGGTTGACAAAATCAGACAAGTGTGCCAACTGGAAGGTCATACTGCTTGGGTGCGATCGCTTGCATTTAGCCCAGATGGTAAAATTCTCGCAAGTGGTAGTCATGACTATACTATCAGGTTATGGAACGTCAAAACTGGACAATGCTTACAAATATTAACAGGTCATACATCAGGCGTACAATCCGTTGCTTTTAGCAACGATGGAACCACTTTAGCCAGTGGTAGCAACGATCAAACTATTAGATTATGGAATATCCAAACCAGAGAGTGTTTGCAGGTTTTGCAAGGACATACGAATAATCTCATGTTTGTCGCCTTCCATCCAAACAGGCAAACATTAATTACTGCAAGCAGGGATGATACCGTCAGATTGTGGAATATCCAAACAGGCGCATGTCTGCAAGTATTTAATATTAATATTAATTGGGAACTTGCTATTGCTTTAAGCCATGACGGACAAATCTTAGTCACCGGAAGCAACAGGAATACGGTAAAATTCTGGGATGTATCCACTGGTGAATGCATTAAAACTCTATCAGATTACAACAGCCTTGTGTGGTCAGTAGCTTTTAGTAA
The DNA here is from genome assembly GCA_937873135.1 of uncultured Scytonema sp. Classification (GTDB taxonomy): domain Bacteria; phylum Cyanobacteriota; class Cyanobacteriia; order Cyanobacteriales; family Nostocaceae; genus Rhizonema. Next base: position 148,430 of record CALMVQ010000103.1, read on the forward strand.
AGATAACAAAACTATCGTTACTGGCAGCGAAGATAACACAGTTAAAATATGGGACACCCTGACAGGAGAATGTCTGCAAACCTGGTATGAACATCATCAGCGCGTTTGGTTAGTTGATTTACATCCAAACAATCAAATTTTACTGAGTATCAGTGAAGACCAAACTTTCAAACTATGGGATATCTCATCACGACGTTGCTTAAAAACCTTAAAAGGATACAGTAACTGGATATTATCTCTCGCTTTCAGTCCAGATGCTCAAACATTAGCCAGTAGCTCTCAAGATCAAAAAGTCAGATTATGGAATATTAACACAGGAAAATGCCAATCAACATTAGTTGGACACAGTAACTTAATATCTTCAGTCGCCTTTGCTCCTCAACATATTCAAGATTGTCTACTAGCTAGCGGTAGTGATGACAACACGATCAAACTCTGGAATCATCAAGGCGAATGTTTAAAAACACTGCGGGAGCACGAAGCTTGGGTATATTCCGTTGCTTTTAGCCCCAAAGCCGATATTTTAGCCAGTGCTAGTCGCGACAACACGGTAAAACTTTGGGATTTGCGAACAGGTGAATGTCTGTATACTTTAGTCGGACATCAAAATCGAGTTAAATCAGTTGCCTTTCATCCGAACGGTACCATACTAGCAAGCGCGAGTGATGACAAAACCATCAAACTATGGGATGTGAATAATCGAACCTGCTTGCAGACCCTTGTCGGGCATCAAGATAAAGTTGATTGCGTAGCTTTCCGCCCCGATGCTACCATGCTTGCGAGTGCTAGTTGCGACAAAACCATCAAACTATGGGATGTGAATACCGGGCAATGTGTGCAGACATTACCAGCACATACCCAGAGAATCCGCATGGTAGCATTTAGTCCAGATAGTCAGATTTTAGCCAGTTGTAGCGACGATCAAACAATTAAACTGTGGGATGCCAATACAGGTAAAAATATGAGAACATTGTCAGGACATGATAAAGCAGTATGGACAATTGCAATTAGCCCTAATAATTGCATATTAGCCAGCGGTAGCGAAGATCAAACCATTAAACTTTGGTATCTGCAAACAGGTGAATGCTGGCAAACCTTAAGATACAGTAGACCATATGAAGGTATGAATATTAACAATACAACTGGTATCACAACCGCTCAAAAAACAATCTTAAAATCCCTTGGGGCGGTAGAAGAATAATCGAATTACACACAATCCCCTACCAAAGGTTTTAAAGAACGCATCATTAATTCTCACTCCTATGTCTAGCCCTGTCAAGGTGACTTTTTAGCCATGGCTAAAAGCTTGGCAGTCGAGACATGTGAATGACGAGGGTCATACTGAGGAGGGTCTTTCTTCTTCAAACCAAAAAGTTTTTTAGAAGCCTTGCCATGCGGACATTTCACCTAAATGGAGGGATTCCACAAAACAACCGATTAATGAGCATTTCAACCGATGCCATCAGCGACCTTAAGGCGATCGCTCTTAACCCAATGCTGTTTGCTTCCTTGTTCACGAGGGCTGGAACCCTTATTTTTACGTTCGTTTCCAAAAGTTTTTGGTTTACTAACAAAACGGTACTAGTACAGCACGGCGTAAATAAAGCAACCATTTCAAACAGCCAGAAGCCTTGATTTATAACACTTTTGACTTTTGACTTTTGACTTTTGACTTCCGCCTTGCGGTACTAGCAACTTGGGTTACTACAGCAATCCTATTTGAGAAAATTCAAAGCTTTACCAAAACATGTGTGTGCAAGTGATCTCAGTTTCTCTACTTTCACGAATCCTATTAAATCGCTATATATAGCACTCATAAATCTTGGAAAAAAACAATATCCCGACTTCTTTAAGAAGTCGGGGATCTGAAAGATTGTCGAATGACACGTAGGAAAAGTAGGAAAAGTAGGAAAAGAAACATATTTGATTGACAGTGATTGACAAAATAGAAATAAATATGCAGATTTTTTTATCTTTTTTTATTTTTTTTAAAAAAATCATGCAATTAGATGTTTAAGAACCACTTATTTAAATATTTTTTGAAAACGAAAAAAGATAACTTTTACTAGTAAGTATTTATATTGTCTATCCACCAATGGATAGACAACGGCTAAGCACACTTTTATACTATTTGGTAGGTTGACAGCGACCGTAACATCTTTTAATATATGATCTTAAGAAAAAATCAATTAAAAAAGGAAATTGAAATGACTGAGAAGTAAATGTAATCACTATAGTTTTCTCATCCATGAAGACGATTTGATGATGCTTGCTAGTGTTGTCTCAAAATAACCTTGCAATTTTCATGATTGTAAAGGGCTAGCAAATTATTCCCTTGTTGGTGCAAAATAGCCAATCTTTTTCCTATGCGTCCTTGCCATCTTAATCTGTTTACCGTTGCTACTATATAATGACTGCCAAAGATGGTGGGAGCATCCCAATTTGGCAGAAACACATTATTCGCGATGCTATCTCGCGAATA
>CALMVQ010000104.1 GCA_937873135.1 uncultured Scytonema sp.
ATGCTTGGGGTTGGTTCGCTCACTGTGGTCTATTCATGTGAAAACCGCTGTAAGGCAAAGATTAATTGACCCCCAACTATTACATTAACAATAGACCAACCAATGCAAGTAACGACGTGAAAAAGCGCTACAATTGCCGCACCCACCCAACCAAATGAAAAGCGCGAGATCGTCATCTGCCGTAGTCCTAACTTTGGCCCTAACGTAGAGAAAAAAGCAACTGGGAGCACACCAAGTGCATTGAACAAGAAGATCGCGGCGACACTATCCCAAAATCCCAGACTAAACACAAGAGTCGCCAAAGAACCGAGGGCAACTGTAGAGATGACCAAATTAGCCGACAACCACATGGTAAAGTTGTCGAAAATGCGAATATGAGTGCGAGATGTGGGTAAAACTCGCTCAATTCCTTGTGTTTCAATGCCTCTAGGTTCTAACAAATTACGCCTCACCACGCTGCCTCCAAGTTTATGTATGTAGTTCACGTAATTATGAGGCACACTAGGATAGTTGTACTAAATGTAAGCAACAAGGTTTGCTAATGGGAGAAATTCGATGAATAAATTTCAGATCAGTCTCGACTTCAACGATGTAGATTTAGGTTCCTTAGAGACAGAAGATGATTTTTCTCAAGAGGCAAAAAGATTACTACCTAAGGCTCTAGTAAAGCTAGGCGAAAGTGTTGGCGAAAAGACGTGGGAAGATTTACAGAAAAGTCTTAAGGGACCAGGTGGTAAAGTCAACTCTCAAAGTGAGAAACGTAAATTTATTCAAGAAACAGGAAGAACTTATCACCGCAATGCAAGTAGTAGAGAAAGGCAAGAACTGGAAGAATATATAGTAGAACAATTACATAAACACAAGCAATCTCACACCTTATAAGCTTTTAACAGCTTAGTTTGAGAGGATGAGGATTATAGGATTTTTAGTACGTTCAACCTATAGTATAGCAATCCTAAATCATTCGTGAACAATCAGATTGCCGAGTTCTTAAAGAAGTCGGCAATCTGAACCTTACATTTTTCACAAAATCATCTACATGTGTCTATGGAAAAAGCGATAGTTGCATTATTTTCTGGCTGTGGAGGTTTAGATCTAGGTTTCCGGAAAGCTGGTTTCAACGTTGTATGGGCAAATGAGTATGACAAAGATATTTGGGAAAGTTACGAAAAAAACCATCTGGATACCGTTCTCGATAGGCGAGACATCCGCGAAATTCATAGCGCAGAAATCCCTGATTGTGTGGGAATTATCGGTGGCTCTCCTTGCCAAAGTTGGAGTGAAGCAGGTAGTTAGCGAGGAATCAATGATGAGCGCGGCAAGTTATTTTCAGATTATGTGCGGATTATAAAAGACAAACAACCTTTATTTTTCCTAGCTGAGAATGTTTCTGGTATGCTTCACAAAAAGCATCAAGTAGCATTAAATAATATTATTTCTACATTTGAAGAAGCTGGCTACAAAATGATTGGAAATGCTGTACCTGTTAACTTCAGCTATGCTTTGGCACAGGCAATATATACATGATTGATTTGCGATCGCAAGTTTGACAGCCACCATACTAATGAGCGGATTCCTATTTGTATCTGCTGACGTACATAAGCCTTCTGTCAAGAATATTGTCTACCCTCAAGGGATTGTTAGCTTATAGTAGTTTTCACATTGATAGACTACAGAAGGCGCGTAGGGGCAGGTTTTAGATGATATTCGATGTACCCAGAGATCTAGTACAACAAGGCAAAAGTAAAAAGTAAAAAGTAAAAAGAAAGAACCTTATTTTGTAAGGGTTTTAACTATTTCAGATGGGTGGTTTATTTCCGCCGATCTGTACTAGATAAAACCTGCCCTTACTGCAAAACGGTGGTCTATACATCTGAAAATCGCTGTAAGTCCGAAGAGATTCTCTGACAATTTCAGGTAAAGTTCAAATGTGTTAGGGGTTGTAGCTTTATCTGAACAATAGGTAGTACATAGGTACTTAGTCTAGTCAACGATGAACTTCAGTAACTAGTACAGAGCGGCGGAAATAACCCACCCATCTGAAATAGGTAAAAAGCTTATAAAATAAGTGTTCTTTCTTTTGACTTTTGACTTTTGACTTTTGCCTTGTTGTACTAGTCCCTACGCCCATCGGCTTATAGCCGTGGGTTGTTGACTCTTGAGGTAGAGTGAGAAAAAGCGATTTCTACGGTTATACATTGGTAAGAATCCATACTATCAGGCTTGTGCGGGTTATTTGAGTATCTTGACTCTTAAAATTTCAATTGAATAATCCTTAAGTTAGATGTGGTTAAGCACAGCTAGAGTAATTATGAGTTAATGATTAACAAAAAGTATATACAGCCATGAATTCTGAAAAAACTACAGATTCCAAAAGCGATAAGAAAAAACCTGTGGGTCTTGAAGCTGAGGAAAAAGCACCTTTGCAATTTGGAGCCGTCATTGCATTAGGAATTTTAACAATTCTTTTTGTGGCAACAACCTTTTATTTCGGATCTCCTTTTGGCTACAAACTTTTGCTACCGCATTAACTGCAAATATAAGGGGTTTGGTTTGCTCACAAACAGAATGAAATTGTAGCAATATTTAAACCAAGCTACTAGTAAATTAGTGGTATTGGTAGATGAACCTTGAATTTTCCACTCTTTGGAAAACGTCGATTACGAAATATTGGTATGTGAGATTATATTACATACCAATATTTTTGTCATACTTTAACCTAGTTAGGCTGTACTGCTACTTAGTTTTTAAACCTTAAAGAGTTGACGTATATAGCGCTTCTCAATACAATCCATATCTTTAAAAGTCATTGGTTCAGTATGACATCACGTTTTGATGAAAGGGGTTTTCCATCCGTTGCATTTTCTCCTGTAAAAATCAGGCGTAGAAATGCTTGAATTCACACTGCTATCCTAAGTAGACAATCACATCTGGTAAAAGCTATATTTTAAGGTGCGATGCCAAAGGCAACCGCTTAAGCCGTATCGCCCACTTCAAGTAGAAGTTGTGAATAGAGCGATAGTTTGTACACCTATGTATGCCTTCATTCCACTATCTTAGACATTACCTTGGATGAATGTGAAATCTAGGTGCCAATCCTGGGTTCATAATGCCAGCCAATTCTTCTGAAGACAAATTACTCAAGCTCGTCTCTAGTTCTTCAACTGTAAAATCATAGCCGCGTTCTCGAGCAATCTGAACAAAAGCTTCTGGATTAGATGCGGCTTTAAGTCTTTCCTTTAATGCTTGATCTTGTTGGACGGCTTTAAAAAGTTGGGCTGTAGTTTGCTGTGCCATGACAGTCCCTCTCCTATACGAAATTTCTAATTTGAATACAGTTATATAGCCCCTATAGTTTTGCCAAACTTAGCTAATGGAGCTAATAACTTAGAGTCATACTTCTATGTTGAACCAAATATGAGAATATAAGATTGATTTTGACAAAAGTTCACACAACTGCGAAAGTTCTTAAGCTGAAAACTGAACTTATCCACAGTCTAAACTGAACTAACTTTACTCTCTTGAAGTTCAGTAGCTATTTGTTCAAGTTCTGGTTCCGCCGCCATTAAATGCTGCTCTAAAATTGCTAAATTGCGAATATTGGACTTATAAAAAGCATCAAATAAATCACCAACCAAAGGCACGGTACCCACAACTGATTCTAAAGCAACGTTAAAAATCATTTTGGTTAAGTCTTGACGTGGTAAGCCAAAACGGGTAGCCAAAAAAATGATGTACGCCGAAAATGCGGTACTGATTAAATCACCACCACCTGGAAGCAAACCAATAATTGGATCTAGTCCAAAGCGAAAGCGTGTCCCTGGAATACCAATAGATGTATCCATCAGACGGCTGAGTTTACGAATACGGTTGAGAGTAGCTAAGCGTTGAATTGTGTCCATATTTATGATATTTGCACTACCTTCTGACATTCGTCTTGTACCCTTAGAAGGAGCATGAAGGAGAAAAATCCTGATGACGAGCGCACCGCTATCAGAGGATAATATCGGTAGTATCACCTTAGCTTCAAGACAAGCAAGCCTAAGTCTTCAATGCAACGCCTTCACGGGGAAAGCAAAGCAGAACGATAACAATGCAACGCGGTAGACTACACTACGTCTCTTGGATGCAGCACATTAATATTAGGGTAACGAGCAAAATCCTTAACATTGAACGTGAGAATACTTTTTATATTATGTACGTTCATGGCGGCAACAAGCCGAGCATCATGAACCTTCTTACCAGAAACAGTATATGTGACGACAAGCTGCCGCCACTCATCGTAGATATTAGCCGTGTCTCTCAGCAACGGAAAAATGCTCTCTATCCGTATTATAATTCGGTCTACATGCGTAGGCAAAAGCCCCAGACCATTACAAAGAAAGGCAGAGGGCAGAGGGCAGAGGGCAGAAGGTAAAAATTATTAAAAATCCTACATTCGTGTGTTTAAAGCCCACCAAAACAATAAAAATGTATTTCGAGACGCGTAGCGCGGGTACTTGAGGCGTCCTTACTTCAATCCCACGTTTTTAAGCGTGGGAGCATAGCAGCATAGCTGCCTCCTGCCTTCTGCCTTCTGAATTTCTACTGGACGAGTGCACACAGCCCACATCTCTATTAAATTCTGTGGCACAAGACATAATTGGTCTCCGCGTGCTTGCAGCCTGTTGATTGCTTCCCGCACTACTCGGTATTCAGGATGAACCCGTTGGATTCGCCGAAGAAGCACATTGGTGTCTCCAAGGTAATCCATCTAGCACTCGTCTTCGCGGGTGTAGATGCTCTCTCGATCCATTACTTCATTAGAGAGAGGAGGAACGTCTGGGATACTTGCAGCCAATTCTTCGAACACTTCGTCTAGCTCTTCAGCATTCATCCGGCGCGATTTGACTCGTGGGGCACCTTCAATGAGGTAGTCGCGAATAAAAGTATCCAAGGCAACGCCTTCCGCTTGTGCCCGAGCAGCGAAGCTTGCTTCTACCTCTGGCGGCAGTTCGATGTTCAGTGTCACAGCAACCTTTTGTGTTGGGGTAATAAATAAATTCTACGCTTATTTTGTGTTCTTGTCACTAAAATCCCAGTGGTCAAAGCATGGGAGTTGAGAAGGCAGCTATGAGTCACGGGCATTCGTCAGAAGGACGCCTAATATTGCTGAGTCGTCAATACTCGCCAGTTCATCTGTTTTTGTTCTGACTCTTCGTCATGCTGAAACCATGTGATCGCTATATCAGAGAACGCATGAAAACTATACTTTTACCTTGGCGTAGGGTTTCCCGACTTCGATTTGACATCAGCAAAGTTTTATGCGATTTATACCAATTTCAAAAATTTTTGCAACACATGAATCAATAGTAAGGGCGTTCGCCTTAGGCGTTCTGTGTAGGGTACAGCCGGAAGGCCCCTACATGGGCATCTGTCGCATTCTTTTTTAACTTGGTATTACATATCATCACAGCGAAAGCAAAGCAGAACAATCACAATGTAACACGGTAAACTATACCACGTCACTTGGGTGCAGCACAGCATTTTTAATTTTTAATTCCAAGGTAGTGGTAGTTAACAACTTACTACGCCTGCAAGGCAATTAAGCTGGCATACAAGCCATTTTGATGCAACAATTGGTGGTGAGTGCCAATTTCCGCAATTTGTCCTTTATTTAGTACCACAATTCTGTCAGCCTTACGGATTGTTGAAAGTCGGTGGGCGACTACGAATGTTGTGCGGTTTTTCATCAAACGCTCGATCGCTTCTTGAATTAAGACTTCCGATGCTGTGTCTACAGAAGCAGTGGCTTCATCTAAAATCAGCACTTTCGGATTCCGAACCAAAGCACGGGCGATCGCCAACCGCTGCCGCTGCCCTCCAGAGAGTTTTGTTCCATTCTCACCAATTACAGTATCAAGCGCTTGGGGTAAAGTGACAATAAATTCTAAAGCATTGGCATCTTGAATTGCCTGTTGTAACTCCCGTTCGCTAACAAATTGCAAGCCATAAAGAATATTTTCCCGTATCGTACCTTCAAATAAAATTGTTTCTTGGGGAACAACAGAGACAAACTGTCGATAAGTTCTTAAATCCAAATCGTTCATATCCTGATTATCTAGATAGATATGTCCCTCTGTCGGTCGGAGAAAACCAATGATTTGATTGAGTAAGGTAGACTTCCCAGATCCTGAAGGACCAACAATGGCAATAGTTTCGCCGGGATTGACGTGCAGCGAAATGCGCTCGAGTGCTGGACGATCGCTACCTTGATAAATAAAACTGACAGCCTCAAATAAAAACTCTCCTCGCACCTGCGTGAGTGAAGACTTGCCTTGATTCTGTTCTAAGTCAGGACACTCTAAAATTTCACCCAGCGATCGAATAGATTCAAAACCCGTACCGATCTGTGGTAATACTGTCAAAATCTGCACGATAGAATTGGTTAAAGCATCAAAATAGCCTGTTAATAACACGACATCTCCAGCGGTAATATGCATTTGATGGGTGTATGCCAAATAAGCAGAAGTTACCAGACAGATGGTATTAAACAGACGCAGCATAACCCAAGTCGATGCATTCGTGATGGCGTTAATGCTATCAAGCTGCATTGCTGCCCTTTTCACAGAGTTCAGGCGCTGCCCTGTCCGTGCGATTTCAGTGTCTTCGATGCCATGTGCCCGCGTTACCGGAACCAGCTTAATCATTTCCATGATGTGCGAAGACATCCCCTCTATTTGTCGGCGAAAGATATGGTTGCGTTTTTGAATTGGCGTTTTCAGTACCTGCACTAAAATGACAGCTGTCGGCACTGTCGCGACAAAGAAGAATAAAAACCTCCAAGCACGCGTAGCAGTAATTACGATTGCCACCAGAATTGTCAATATTGCTGAAGGCAGAAGTTGAAAAATATAATTTGTTAGTAGTTGAATTTCCTCCACATCTCGCAGGAGCTTCACCTGTAGTACACCAGTACTGCGCTGCTTATAAAAACCGATTGTGAGCTGTTGCAACTGAGAAGTCAAAGCAGAACGCAAATCTACTTCCATTTTGCGAGTTGCGGCACTCATGGTCATAATATGCAAATAGTGCGTGGGAATATTTTGAATGATGGATATAGCTAAAACTGCCCCATTCAGCCAGAGTTGTGTTAGAGAGTGCTGTTGAGGGCGGGATATAATATCGATCATATTAGCAATGACAACAGGTCGAATCCACTCCGGGCTATGTTTGATCACATAAAACAGCATTGAAAGCACAAGCTTACCCCAGTCATGACGATAGAGCAGCAATAGCGTCGAGAGTGGTTTGTGACTGTTGTACGTCAACAACAGCGTTTTGTGAGATTTTTGGTTATGGTTTGGTCCGTTCATGGAAGAGTAGCTAAACTACCTTTTATATCACCGAAGAAAGGCAGAGGGCAGATGGCAGATGGCAGAAGGAAAGAAATTTAATGGTCTGCCCGATGCCACAGGGTTTGAAGCCCCTAAATTCATTTATGAAAAACAAAGAAAATATGTCCGATCGAGACGCGCAGCGCTTCGGAATACTACGTCCAAGCTAAATCCCTTGAATTTATTTATAGGGATACATAGCTGCCCTCTGCCTTGTCCTGACGGACACGCTGCGCGAACGTACTTCTGCCTTCTTAACTCAACTTTAGGTTTCGAGTTTTGATAATTCATCAAGTTTGCGCTCGTGCGCTCGTAACCCCATAGATAAATAAGCTTGGATTGAAGTAAGAACACATTATTTCTTGTGGCACTCTCCTTTGGGAATAAATCTTTTTTTCTTCCATACCTGTATGTTGGGGCTTCAAACATGAGTGTGCGCTCGTGCAATTAATTTTACTTTTTACGAGCGCACTATTTTGGTCACTTCGGTAGATCTATTATCCGTATTTATTTATCTTTACATAGTTTTTTGTTCGTGCTGACCTACTTAAATCTTTGCATTGATAACTTCTCTATATTTTATTTCATAAAGTTCTGCCATTTTTGTAACAGAGTAATTATTCCAAGTATCTATAACCATTTGTTCACGACAAATATTGTTTCCTACAGCTTCAATCTTATTTGCCATGTCTTCTACAGAATCTGCAAATTCTCCATTTTTGCCAGATTTTATTAATTCTTGAGCTGCTCCTCTCTTAAAGGAGATTACAGGACATCCTAAAGCCATTGCTTCAATCATAACAAGACCAAAAGGCTCTTCCCATTGTATTGGGTTTAAAAAGCAGTATGCACTTTTCAATAATTGGACTTTTTCATTATTACTTATAGGTCCTTTGTACTCAACGTAATCAGTATTTGCTTCTATTAACGGTAGAACTTCTTGATAGAAATATTCGGTATCTTCCGGAACATACGAATTTATTGTTCCAGCAAGAATAATTTTCATTTTTGCTTTGATGGCTGCCTCTATTGCAGATTTTGTACCTTTATCTCTGGTAATTCTTCCTATCCAGACTAGGTTTTTCCTCTCCGAAACTTTTTCTTTAAGAAAGCAACTTTCTGGAAGACCATGAGGAATCACTCCTATAAAGTTCAGAGGCAATTTCGATGTTATTAATGCATCTTCTTTAGCTTTTTGACTAATGGCAATTATCGGAGTCTTTTCAGCAAAACTGAAATAGTATTTATCTCCTAAACTTATGTTATTTTCTCTTCTATCAAAAGGAAATCTACTGTGAAGAGTACATATATAAGGAATTTGAAGCTGGGATACTAATTTAAATAACATCAGATCTGATGCAGATGAAAGATGGACATGTACAATATCATATTTTTCTTGATACTTTGTTATTTCTCTAAAGCTACTGATAGAATGATATTCGGCTTCAGTGTGGTTACTCCAGGGTATTTTTTGCCCGGAAAGGGATTTTTCTATGTAATATCTAAGTTCTCCACTTGTTAATGAGTCTCCCGATGCAAACAAAGTAACATTATGCCCTTGCTTGACTTGCTCTTCAGTAAGATGACTTATTACTGTTTCTGTTCCTCCGTAATCTTTTGGTGGTACTGAAAACCATGGTGCTGCTACTTGTGCTATTTTTAAAGTGACCTTATTTGTTTTCATGGCATTCAGTTAATAGAAAGTATTTGCCTCTGTAATATTACCACTATTCTACCAAACATTTATGCGGAATATCTGTTATTCCCAACTCTAATTAGTCTTCTGCAATCCATTAAAACTACGCTCACAGCAAGCGATGAATCGGAGTTGTACAAACTCCAGAACAGAGGAAATCTAATGAGTAGTTTCCATCACTCAGGGGTTGTAAAAAAAGTGAGTCCAACGATCAAAACTTGAGTAATCACAGCAGAGATTGAATAGAGATGCCCCCGTGAAAAAAAACAAGCTAAATCTAGCACTTGGAAGCTTAGGAATCATCAACGCTCCTATTTTATTTCCATATTTGAGAAAGTCAATCTTTGATTACTCCCGTTATTGAGTGTAAGATTACCTATCTTCTTGATCTTCAAACTTGGCGTACAAGAGCGTCTTCTGGAGCGAGACGCTGCGCGTTCGTCAAGAGACGTGGCGTCAGCCAAGGCGGTTTTATATATTGATATTCATAAGCGCGGTTCGGGAGTAAACCTAAAATATAGCTGATTACTTGATCGTGCCTAGTACAGAGCGGCGGAAATAACCCACCCATCTGAAATAGGTAAAAAGCTTATAAAATAAGTGTTCTTTCTTTTGACTTTTGACTTTTGCCTTTTGCCTTGTTGTACTAGTCATCGATTGAATACAATTTGCAGTGGCGATAGTCTGGAGGCAGCAAACAGCTTGAGATTCATCCAATCAGAAGTACGAAGGCTCAACGATGTATAAATATGGAAAATATCCGCTCCACCGATCCTCCCAACCAAAATCCTAGCGAAGAAGTTCCAAGCAAAATGACAAAAGTCTGAAATCGACTGCATAACTGGAGTAAGTTTTGCGAAGCCAAAGTCAAAGCTAAAGTTGAAGTTCCGATCGCAGCCCAATTCAAAACTCCAGAACCTGCCACAGCCACAGCGAAAGCGACAGCCACTGCTACCGAGACGATCCCCGTGATCGCCACTATGAGCGCAAACCTACTAGCCCCCGCTACAGCCTCAGCTACCACCACTGCTACTACCCCAGTCATCACCACTGCTCCAATTCCACCTACAGACACAGAAGTTTTGAGTATATATCCTGAAACTGAGTAACTTAATAAAACTCCGGCTAGATACAGCCAAAAAGTAGTTTTTGTAGCTTGTTTAGGGGCAGGCAGCAATTCATTACCTGCAACAGGTTGTTGAACTTTGCTCAACTCTTCTACAGTCATAGGTGGATGAGAACGCACGTCCGGATTTTCAGTGGAATTGCCTAAGAATTCTAACCATTGCTGCATTGATTGCGGACGATCTTTTGCCTCTAACTCCATACCTACCAGAATCGCTTGGTTCACTCTGTCGCTGATGCTGGGATTAATTTGCTTTGGTGGTTGTAGTTCATTACCAGTAGCCCTTTGTGGAGCTGCCGGAGGTTGTTGATTTGTTAACACAAAATACAGTGTTGCAGCCAAAGCATAAACGTCAGTGTAAGCACCTCGTTTCGCCACTGTTTTATACTGCTCAATTGGTGCGAAGCAGTGGGACAAATATGTCGTGTGCGGCTGTGTTGAATCAGGGGTAAATTCTCGCGCAATCCCAAAATCAATTAATACTGCCTCTGTCTTCCCCGCACGTAAGATAATATTTGCTGGTTTAACATCTCGATGCAACAAGCCGTTGTTGTGAACGACAATGAGTGCCTCACCTATTTGGTGGATGTAGCGTAAAGCTTCTGCTTCTGGCAATACACCTCGGTTCATCACCCTATCTGCTAGATGTTCGCCCTGAATGTATTCCATCACCATGCACCAGAGCTGCCCTTCTTGGAATACATCCTCAACTTGGACAATGTAAGGATGCCTGCATTTTGCTAACCGCAGTGCCTCTCTGACAAAATCTTCTTGAAATTTACTAAAGTCTGATTGACGTTGTAACCGCTCATTCAGGGTTTTGATGACAACGCGATCACCTTTGTCGTCCCTAGCTAGATAGGTAATTCCAAAACCACCTTGAGCAATAATTCTGATAATGGTATACTTACCACCTTGCAAACGGTCTGTAGATGACCAAATTGTTGTGACTTGTCCAGAACCAAGCAATACCAACCATTCCTGTATAGAACGAGGGCGATCTTGTGCTTCCACTTCCATGCCCTTGAGAATAGCTTGATTCAAGTCATTGCTGATACTGGACACAATTTCCTGGGGGGAAATTAATGCATCTTTGTACACCTTGCGGTTAAATGAACTCGTAGGCAATTTACCTGTAACGGCATAATACAGACTTGCAGCTAGAGAGTAGACATCAACTGTGGGCTCGCGATTTCCTCGCATCTCCTCATAAGGCGCAAAGCTGGGATTCGCGAAAAATTTAGAGCTAATTGTCGTCGGAACAGTTTCACCAGCAATACCAAAGTCAATGAGAACAGCTTTCCCATCTTGCTGTACCATGATGTTGCCTGGATGAACATCCCGATGCACTAACCCCGCTCTATGTACTACCATTAAGGCATCGCCAATTTGACGCGCATACTTAATTGCTTCAACTTGAGGTAACTTTCCCCGTTGATGCACTACCTGATATAAACTCTCCCCTTGGACGAAATCCATTACCAGATAGTATGTGCCGTTTTCATGAAATAAATCCCTGATCCTCACAATATTGGGATGCTGGTTTTCAGAAAGCTTTTCCAGTCGCCGCCCCTCTTCAATGAATCGCTGCACGTATTTAGGGTATTCTGGATCATGTCGCAAAGCCTCGTTGGGAGTTTTTATGACCATTAGCTGATTAAGCAGAGTGTGGCGTGCCTTATAAGTAATCCCGAATCCTCCTTGCCCTAAGAGTTCTTCGATGATGTACTTATCGCTCTGCAACTTGTGCCCAGCTACCCAAACCATCAATTTACATCTTTAAAATAATACGTTTTATTATTACACACTAAAATTTTTTGCGATCACACTCACTTTGTGAAACTAAAGAAGCTGTGCGAGCGCTAATCCCATTCAATCTATGAATTAGAAGATAATCGTGCTATTTGTCACTTTTGCTATAGATAACTTTAGCACAAACATCTGTATTTTATCTCAATCTTAGTAAACAAGTAAAATTTTACTATATAGTACAAAAAGTTTGCGTAAGTCGAATTTGTGACTACGTGAGAGGCTTCTCGTCTTGAAACAAATCGGAACTCGCTCCAATGTAGATTGTGATAGTGCTTTTTAGACAGTTTTATCAACAGTAGATCATGAGTAATTAGTAAGGCACAAAAAAGCCAAAAGATGTAATGAAAAGTAAAGTTAGTTAAAATTCTCTTGCTCTCAGCATAGCTGCCTTGTATCAAAGAGAAATTATCACCCCCATCTACTTATAATTTAGCAAACTATTAAGAAGAACACATAAGTCAGAACTGAAAACTCAGAATACATCTGTATTCTTCTTAAAAAATGTTGACAATACAAAGAAAGTGAGAATAGACGTGCAAGGGCATTCTCTAGATTTTTACATCTAACAGGCAATATTGTAAAGCTTGCTGGGATTGCAGATGTATGAGTTAGAGTTAACCATATTCAGATTTTTTCAACAGCAGTGGATACTCTATTCGCTCGTTTCAAATCTGTTGATTTCAGGGAGATTTTCGTTACATAGCCATATTCAACCTCAGGATTTGTTGTACTAGAACAAATGACAATACAAAGCTAGCAAAAAAACTAAACGAGGTTTTCATATCATGTCCGGTTAATTAACCGTAATTTCCGTAAACACTGAACCCCACCCCCAACCCCGAGAACGCAAGCGGGGAGGGGAGACAAAGCACAGCTTTGGCGGGGAGGGGTTCTTTTATTATGGGTGATTTAAAGGACATCATCTCATTCGTTTAATTTTTCATCTAGCGCAGGCTGGCTGAAACAACTTACCAGTAAATCTCAAACCAAAAGCTTGATATATAAGGATTTCATTATGAGTGCCTTTTGACTTTTTACTTTTGCCTTGTTGCACTAGCCGCTTCTCCTCTGTCAAGTCGTATACTCTGCGTTAATTTTTACGTAGTCATAACTCAAATCGCAACCCCAAGCCTTCCCTGAACCATGTCCGTTGCCGATGCTGACGGTAATTATCACTGGATTATCTAGCCGTTGCGCCTTTATATGACTGCGATGCCTTACGGCAAGCCCCTCCGCGTCTACGCCTGACAAATCATTGCTCATATTCGTCGCCACTATACCTTGTGGCATTGCAGAATCAGCAGCTTGTTTCAAATACGCACTCGCTGTTGCACGATCAAAAGTCAATGGTTGGCCATTTTCCATCAGCAAGAAATTCCCTATTTGAATTTTCAGACTTTCCTGCTCAAAAGGCACACCAGCACGCCCTGCGGCGGCGGCGATGCGTCCCCAGTTGGGATCGCGTCCAAAAATGGCAGCTTTAACCAAGGAAGAACCAGCAATAGTTTTGGCAACTTGAGTGGCTAATTGTTCATTACTTGCGCCAGTGACTTGCACTTCAATCAAACACGTTGCACCTTCACCATCACGGGCGATCGCTTTTGCCAAATGCTGACAAACTGCTGTTAACATTGCCTCTAATTTTTCTGCGTCTGTCCCCATTTCTGTCAATGCTGGGGTGCGTGATTGTCCGTTGGCTAAAGCAATTAAGCTATCATTCGTACTCGTATCCCCATCTACGGTAATCGAATTGAACGAACGATCAGCAGCCCGACTCAACATTTGTTGCCAAAGGGTTGGAGACACTGCCGCATCACATGTGACAAATGCCAGCATTGTTGCCATGTTGGGATGAATCATTCCAGAACCTTTAGCAATGCCACCAATTCTCACTGGGCGATCGCCGATCATTGTCTCGAGTGCAATAGACTTTGTCACCAAATCTGTGGTAACAATTGCTTCTGCGGCTGCATCTGAACCTGTTTCACTAAGCGCTGCCACAAGTTGGGGAATCCCTGCTTTGAGCTTATCCATGGCAATTCTTTGCCCGATCACCCCAGTTGAAGCTAGAAGTACAGATTCTGATGGTATATTCAGATCTTGTCCCAAAATCATAGCACTTTCCAAAGCATCCAGCCAGCCTTGAGAACCCGTGGCAGCGTTTGCTTGTCCTGCATTGCAGAGAATAGCACGAGCACTTTGCTTTGAGAGCAAGCGCTGACGACAATAGTCAACACAAGCGGCTTTCACCTGAGACGTCGTGAATACACCTGCGGCGATCGCTTCTACATTTGATAATATCAAAGCCAAATCTGGTAATCCCGAAGGTTTCAATCCGGCCCTAATTCCTGCCGCTTGATAACCTCTTGGTGCAGTTACACCACCAGTAATTTCCTGCCAGTCTGTCATTGTTCTTCCCTCACAACTATCTCGTTGCTGAGGAGCGATTATATCAAGCTTTTGTGCTGTGTTTTTGATTAAAAAATAAAAAGAGAGCTACTCATGCAGCTCTCCAGATCATCAGGGTGCATCTTCATAGCATAGTATAGCATTTTTGGCCTGTTTGGTCACACCCCTCATTTATTTTTTCTCAAAAATTTTGCGGTTAGCTATTTAGCTGTCAGATATTAGCCTAATAGCTTGTGATTAAGCGTATTGCTGAAAATTCCGCATCTGTAAAGACGTGCCACAGCACGTCTTTACTTTTGTAAATTATTGTATCTGACTGCTAAGCTGCTAATTGCTTACCGCAAACAGCGAATTGCCTCCAAAAGACCTCGAGCTTTATTTAACGTTTCTTGATATTCTTTTTCTGGCTCAGAGTCGGCAACCAATCCAGCACCTGCTTGCACGCTGACACAATTATCCCGGACAACCATTGTCCGAATTGCTATAGCACAATTCAGTTGTCCTTCAAAGTCGTAATAACCGTAAACACCAGAGTATACTCCGCGACAACAAGGTTCTAACTCGTGAATAATTTCCATTGCCCGAATCTTAGGTGCGCCACTGACAGTTCCTGCCGGGAAACAAGCTTTCAGTAAATCCCATGCCGTTTTACCGACGCTTAATTTACCCACAACATTGCTGACAATATGCATGACGTGAGAATAGCGCTCAATTGCCATTAACTCATCAACGTTTACGCTGCCACTTTGGCAAACACGTCCCAAATCATTGCGTCCCAAATCAATAAGCATAACGTGTTCGGCAATTTCTTTAGGATCAGTGAGTAATTCTTCCGCTAAAGTCGCATCTTCTTTCAGCGTTTTTCCTCGTGGACGCGTGCCAGCAATTGGACGTACCGTTGCTATCACCTCGGATTCGGCATTGCGTTCTGCTTTCACCATCACTTCTGGACTAGAACCAATAATTTGCCAATCTTGAAAGTGAAAGTAAGACATGTAAGGTGAGGGATTGATCTGACGCAGTGAACGGTAAAGGGCAAAGGGATCGCCAGAGTATTGTGTTGTCAATCGTTGGGAAATGACAACTTGAAAAATGTCTCCGGCTTTGATATACTCTTTTGCTCTGAGAACGCGATCGCAAAATTCATCCGGCGTGAAGTTACTCTTGTAATCTTCTAGGGAACTGACTTCCTGACGTGCTGGTGGCTTCCACTCTAACAAAGTATTTTGCAATTCTAGGGGTGATGAGAGCTTGCTCACCATCTGAGTAACGAGATTGCAAGCTTTTTGATACGCTTTTTGCAGAGACGCACTTTGACGTGTCTCGATATCTCGCAAATCAGCATAGGCAACAGCCCAAATTTTCCGCTTCACCTGGTCAAAAATCAACAGGTGATCGACCTGCATCCATAAGCCATCGGGTAGATTTCTCTCATCTGGTGGATAAGTTGGTACACTCGGCTCTATCCAACGAATTAATTCATATCCCCAAAACCCAAATAATCCACCAATTCCCGGTGGTAACTCTGGCAATTTTACTGGGTGATAAGGCTCCAAGCATTCAGCTAAAACCTTAAAGGGATCGCCCTCAAATACGATCTCCGAACCATCGCGATGTTTTTGGCTAGTACGGTTGCCTCTTGCTTCTAAAACCCATAAAGGATTGCAACCCACTAAACTGTAACGTCCCAGTTTTTCTCCACCTTCTACTGACTCTAACAAAAAACTATAAGGTTGACCGGCACAAACCTTATACCAAGTAGATACTGGTGTATCTAGGTCTGCTACCCATTCCTGATACACCGGAATAAAGTTGCCACTGTTAGTAGTAGCTAGGTGTAGAAACTGCGAAAATTCGGGAAATATCATAATTTCAAATACGTAATAGGAAGGGAGTAGGGAATTGGTAATTGGGAAAAAGAGAATAAGTAATAGGTAACTATATTTTACTTACCCATTCCTCATTACCTACTACCCATTACTAATTCCCTACTCCCTAACCACCCCTTGCTTTGTTTTCGCGGGACATTAGCGTAACGCAGGGGCTCCTCCCTAGTCCCGCTCTTACTAATGACTAAGGAGCGTCGTAAGTCTTAGTACCACTGAACTTGAGTTGTGCGGGGCTGGGGTTATTCCCGATGTTGCGGTCTACATAGCGCACTTTATCACGACCTTTGTTCACCTTCTCTGGGAAGACGCCATCAGCTGGGTGAATATACTGAATTTCTCCATTTGGATAAATCCGGTAAATTTTGTAGTCATTGATTTTCATTTTCCGGAGTTGTTGACCACCCAGGAAAATTCCATATTCTTTACGAGCCAAGTAGAGCAAGTTTTCCCCTTGATGCATGATGGCGGTGCCACCTGTAGGCATTTCAAAAGGTTGCTCCTTGGGGCTAGTCCAAGTGATGGCGTACTTTTCTTCTGTATCTGCTTTTGTCAGCAAGCCACCAGTACTACCACCAAATTTAGGGGTTTTTCCAGACAGTTTTTCAGCCATAAAGGTTTCTCTCAACTATACAGGTTTTCCGGCATCCTAACACCGTAACCAGACCTATGTTGCGATCGCGTCATAGACTGTAACAGTTTTTCGTTATTGGTCAACGAAGAGGTAGAGGGGCAGGGGGGCAG
>CALMVQ010000105.1 GCA_937873135.1 uncultured Scytonema sp.
GACAATTTTATACTCTTTTACCACAAAACGTTTCTATTGTGGAGATGTCTAATAAATATCGGAGAATTCACCCGATAAGTGAAGAAAGGAACTGGACCAATAAAGTAAGGCGTACATCCGCAAAGACTGCAAGACCGAAAAAATAAAGCAGTAGTAACGCTATCCGTCGTTTCATCAGTATCCCAAACCACCACTTTGAAAGAACTGCCAAACGGCAATCTTCCCGTTGGTTCTTTGCCACCGTTAACGCCTTTTAAACAGCCCCAACCTCCCTCGACTTCCTGGTATTTACCAGAAATCCACTGCTTTCCTTCCAATCGTCCTTGACCTTGATTTTCTAAATCGTTAAGCTCAATATAGGCACAATTCTCCTGACAGGGAACCGAAAAGCCTTGGACATCAGAGCCAGAAATGGTATTCGTTCGTTTAGCTTCTGCTTTGCCATAAACCATATCAATCCTCATCGCCGAACTGCCAAGTTCAGTCATGGGATTAGGCATGGCAGCCAAAGGCACAGCGTTTAGTCCTGGCACATCTTTAATAAAAGTGTTCTGCCAGCCTGTGAACTGTTGAAGTGGAGTGCTATCTAAATTAGGAATGGAAGAAACTGAGTAACGGCTCAAATCTGTTTCTCCAAGCAATACTAGCCCTAATTGAGGATTTTGAGTTAATACCTGAGTAATTGGAAGCTCGGATACATCTATTCCCCCGGTTTTATTAGCGAGTAAAGCAGCTATAGGTGGGACATCTCGGACATTGAATTGTCCTAAAAGTGGCACTGCCTTGGCTAATTGGTTTAAAGTCTGCTGCGAGACAAGAGTAAAAGTACTCAAAGCTACCTGATTCAAATTCAAACCCGTAGTTTGTGCAATTGCCCCAACCGAAAGCAGTTCGGGTTGCAGCGCTTGACTTACATCCCCCAACTTCATGTACTGATCGGGAGTTTGCCCAGCCTGCCAGGTGCGACTTAAATCGTAACCAACATCTTGCGTATACGAAAGAGCATTAATGCTGCCAGATTTACTAATTGGTGGCATCTGACTGAATGTTATCTGCTTCCAATCCGGTAAAAGAACATTTGTTGCGGTAGGATTTCCTTGTGTATCAGCACTTTTGACTGACCAAATTCGTGTAGGCAAATTTCCATCATTAACAGTTTGACCCACCACATTTATCGGAAATAACAAAGAACTTAAAATAATTCAAAAGGCAGAAAATATTGCCGTCAAAAAGCTCCTATATCTAAAGAATATTTTTATCATTCTTGGTTTAACACTTTCTTTAAAAGTTGTTTTTCCTTGGGGAATTTTTTAGAGAAACCTGCCATATATTTGTAGCTACAAATCTTTCAAACTTGACACACTAAATTAACCAAAACTCTTAAAAAATTGGTTCTGTCAACGGGAATAATTTTCACCATAGCTATCAGCCTAACGGCTGAGATTAAAAAAATTCAGCCCAATCTATGAACCATCAAAAAGTTGAAATCAATAATGCCCAACTGAGCGCAAAGTCTGCCGGACGGAAGCTTCCGTCCGGCGAGCTTTGCCTTTTGCCACCAAACCTATTGGAGCAAGTTAGCAGCACTACAACTGAAAACAAACTTCAAGCTGGTACCCTACAAGCATTGAAGCTTCTAGCTGCAATAGAGACAAATAGGGAATTCTTGGCATTATTACTAGAATTGGCAGAGTTCCGCGCCGAGCACTTGCGATACCTGATGGGACCATTGCTTTTTCATCGAACATCTTGGGCAGAGACTGTCCCCGATTGGCTAAAAACTGCTTGCATTCAAGATCGCTTTGAAACTATCATCGACGAGTACGAAC
Organism: uncultured Scytonema sp.; assembly: GCA_937873135.1. GTDB lineage: Bacteria > Cyanobacteriota > Cyanobacteriia > Cyanobacteriales > Nostocaceae > Rhizonema. The sequence goes on from CALMVQ010000105.1 coordinate 1,830, forward strand.
GCACTGAAGTAGGAGAACACGCAACTGCAACGGAAATCTTAACCTACATGATGCCTGCTACCTATGTCGCACCTTTACATCATTCTTACTTTGCCGTCTATGCTTGGTGCTTTGATAAAGTTACAACTAAACACAACAAACTGCCCAATGGAGTCAGCAGCGGCTACTCGTTCTTGGATATGCGTCCCGTGGACTTCGACTCAATCAAATACGATTACTTTGACATAGCCAGGTCGATTAGAAAAAGTGTAGTACGACACGCTACACAAGCTGGTTGGGGCAAAGCTCGCGGGAGAGAGTACTCTCGTGACCAGACTTTGCGCAAACGTGCAGCACGGACGCCTTCTCAATCTGCAAGCAGTCAAGCACCAACACCTAATACCCAGGCACTAAACCCACCGTCTGAAGTCCAGCTTAAACTGTTTTAACCCCAACCCCCGCAGGGCGTTAGCTTTCTAGGATTAGAACACCGAAAAAGATCGGGATGTCTGGTAGCCCCGAAGTATGAGTGCCAAGGAATTAAAGGAATTGGCATTCTTACGTTATTCAGATCGGGGTGGTTTGACGGCACGAGCGCGGTGTTGGCTCTGGGAGATTGTCTATCGGACATTGGGTGCTTGGTAACCGTTCAAAGACCAAAAACTTATTCAAGTTATTGCTCCTCTACTTTTTTTTGTTTAACATAGTTACGAAAGTCATCTATTGTGAGTTGATCGAGCCATTGATGACGTTCTTTAGTATAATCACCATAACCTACTCCTAACTGCTGTAAAAACCTCAGCGTTCCTGCTACCCCTAAAGCATCAATTAGGGCTTTATATCCTTTCTGTCTAATTTCCGTCAGTTTCATCGGTTTTTTCCTCTGTTTGCAAAATATTCATTAACCAAATTGTGGGATTTTCGACTTTGATTCGGAAAACATTTTGAGATTGCTTTGCTTTCCTAAGCAGTCGATCATCAGTCGTCAAAAATACATCTGCATCTCCCGCTTCTGCAAAAGATAAATGTAAAGCATCGTGATACTTGAAGCTCAATTTCATTAATTCTTGTGCTCTCAATTCAATATCTTCAGTTGATTGAATATAAATGTTTGCTGCATTTAGGATTGAGTTTACCTGTTCAAGTTTAAAAGAGTCTGAATGTTGACTAACCTCAAATTCAATAATATCGCTATTCATCAAGATCCACTTGCCATCTTCACAATTTTGAATTATCTCCGTTACTGCGTGACTCCTCCATACGAATCCGAAATTGTTCTAAATCGTCTAGGGTTCGATTCAGACAACAAACATCTCCGTTAAATTTTGTAAATTTTACTCATGCTGTTTACCTAGTTAGAATTCGTTTTGCTAACCCACTTCGTAAAGAGTGCATCATCTATGTAAATAATACCAGCATGACTGGGCTGCACCGAGAAAGCGTTTGCATTCCCTGCAATTTGAGGTGAAAACGAGCATTAACTAACACCCAAACAGGAACACGGGTTCTCTATAATACACGCATCCCTACCACATGCCCCTGGAGTTTTCTCAATTCCACGCAAAGGATTGCCTAACTCAGATCTTGCACCTACCGAAGAAACCCGTAAAAAACAAATAAAGAGTACAAAAGTGTGACATGAGAATCATCATCCAGTCTACGTATTAAACAGTATTTAAATAACATGCAAAAAGTGATATTACGTAGGATCTCCGGAAATGTGATGCCACGTTTTGTGAGGGCGTGATGTTCCCAACCTAAGTACAGCGTTTCATAAATTCGTATCGGAATAAAAGGCTTGTAGTTGCGCTTTAGCGCTAAAGCGCAACTACGAACATAACGCTATGAATTTTTGCAATTCTGTACTAAGTTCGATCTAAAAAATCGATTGTAATATTTGCTGGATTTGGGTTAAAGCTCATTTGACACTAGGTTTGCGAATTGCGACATAATAGTCTGCGAATGTACATCAGCCCACGGGGTAAATGCGTCCTTGTTACTCGAACAGTTCAGCTGAAGGAATCGCAAAACGAGACTGATCGGGACCCGCAGCTGGGCGGGCGAATACCGCCTGATTACGAATTGCCAAGATTTTATCTTCGTCGCGGATCAAAGATGGAGTAATATCAAATCCGGTTAAATGCACATAGTAAGGTTGTTGTTTGTTTGCGACCACCAATGGTAGCAAGTTAGACGACGGATTAGTTCACGGGCGTCACATAAAACTTTGCAACGTTGAAATAAGACGGACTCTAACTCATCTAAGGAATCAAAAGACTGGTTGGCGATCGCTTCATTAGTAATTGGCCAGAGTCGCTCAGCTGGTTGAAGCTCAGGAGAATGTGAAGGCATCAATAGAATGTGAAAACATAGCTGGAACTTCCAGTTCATGACTAGTGTGCCATCCGGCTTGGTCCATCGTCAGAATGATCTGCTTGTGTTTACCGACCTGAAAATGTTTGGCAAAGTCCGCTAAAACAAGATTAAATCTGTCAGTCCGCACGTAAGGCAGAATCCACCAGTAAGTATCACCGGATTCGGGATGTACAAAACCGTACAACCATAACCACTGGTATCGCCAATGAACTGGAGCAATTGGCTGCTCGCCCTCTGGTGACCACACGGTTCTTAATACAGGTTTAAGTCCTAAGCGATAGCGAAGCGTTAGCGAGTCCTCGAGCGTCTGCTCATCCATTGTCCAGACTTCGACGTCGGCGTCCGGATATTCTTTTTGTATTCTTTGTGTCTCCTGAGACAATTTTTTTTTCCAGGCTTCTTGTTCCTCCCAGGAAGTTTGTTCATGGTGCGGACGAGGCTTGAGAGGGCGCATTTTTAACCGAATTAAGTATTCCCATCCACGCCCTCGGTGATACTTCTCGACCTAATAATTCACTGATCCACGCAGCCAATGAGTGGTCCATTCCACAAACCGCCATCTGCGGGTTTAGATTGTAAAGCTTGCCACAATTGTGCTAGTTGGACATCATCTAATAATGGTTCTGCTCCTCGGTTATTTTGTCTACGGTCTCCCAGCATTTCTGGTCCGCATCGGTTATAGCTGCGAACCAACTCATAAATCCATGAGAGTCCATAACCTGTCACCGAAGCCAATAAAAGCTGTTGTTCTCCCCATAGCCAGCAGCCAAATGATCTGGTAATGAGTGCATGCGATCGCATCTCTTGATTGACGGTAACGATTTTCTAGTTCGTCAATACTTAAGTGAAGCTCTATGGTAATGCGTCTTGGCATATACTTCGCAACTAAATACACTCACCTAATTATACTATGTGTAATCATCCGGATTTGATATCACTCACTTGACCAATGCTGTCAAACTCCAACACCCCCTCCAATAGGTAAATTCCTGCCTGCTTCTTCTCCAACAAAAACTGCGGCACATCCTTAGAAGGAACAATATCTGTATCCTGCAAAATGCATTTACTTTGGAAAGAATGTTCCACCACCTGCTGAAGACAGGAATAACCGGGATTCCAGTAATAAACGGGCATTGAACGTTCGATACCCCATTTGTAAAACTGGTTCAATATACTTGCCCTATCAGTCGCATGATACTCCAAACCAACTATTGGAGTGCCTTGGTTAGCTAAAGCTGGCCAATCATTCATGAAGCGCATACAATACTACCACCAAAGCATTCATTGACTATATCCATTACAATTTGAAACTATCGATTTGTCATCAATTACCCGTCAATATTTAATTCTCTGTGAAGTTAGATAACGATAACATAACCGAACAAGGCAAAAGTTAAAAGTTAAAAGGCAAAAGAAAGAAAGAAAGAAAAAGAAAAACCGGTTTCAAGCCCCCAAATCGATGGAAAACAAAAATATATTTTTTTTCGAGACACATAGTGCGAGAAAAAAAGGTGAACGTAAGATCCCCTAATTTTAATTATGGGGATTCTCTTTTTACTTTTTACTTTTTAATGTCTTTTCCTCTAAGAATTAGATCGTGAGCGACCAGATATATCAAAGTGGCGATGCATCATCTAATACATCTGTTACATCAATACCTAAAAATTCACATACAGTTTTGAGAGAAACTCTATAAATGTTTCGCCAACAGTATCTTGACCGCTCACAATAGGATGATAATCTAGATGTTGAGCGAAGCAGTAAAAAAAGTAAGCAAGCTAGGCAAATAGACCTCTAGAAGGGACTGGACTCTATGAATAACAACCCTCCTACCACTCCTGCACAATGTCCTTTCCGTGGAAGCCGCATTGGCGGTGCGCTCGGCTCCAAGCCGCAAACTGATGATTGGTGGCCGAACCGACTTCAGGTCGAGCTGCTTCACCAAAATTTGCCCCAAGCTAACCCGCTGCGAGATTTCGATTACAAGGGAGCCTTCCTTAAGATTGACTTCCTCCAGTTGAAGAGCGATATCAAAGCGCTGCTGACCGATTCTATGGACTGGTGGCCAGCCGACTATGGTAATTATGGACCTCAAATGATTCGCATGGCGTGGCACGCCGCAGGCACCTACCGGATCGCAGACGGTCGGGGCGGAGCGAGTCAGGGTATGCAACGCTTTGCACCAATCAATTCGTGGTGGGATAATGGGAACACAGATAAATCACGACGGCTGCTCTGGCCCATCAAGCAGAAATATGGTGCGGCAATAAGCTGGGCTGATTTGATGACTCTGACTGGCAACTGCGCGCTCGAAATCATGGGGTTTAAGACCTTCGGTTTTGGTGGCGGTCGCATTGATGCCTGGGAGGCAGATCGCGCGACATACTGGGGGCCGGAGTTCTGGAACGGCGATCCAGTTGACGATATCAAGGAACACCCTGGTCATCCTGACGAGATGGTCACTCGCACGATTCGGTGGGTTGGGAAGCCGAACGAGGAATACTACGACCTTGAGAACCCGCTAGCAGCTTCGCACCAGGCGCTAATTTACGTCAATCCAGAAGGTCCAAACGCCGAAGGCAACCCCCATGGCTCAGCGCGAGACATTCGCGAGACGTTTGCGCGTATGGGCATGAATGACGAAGAAACTGTCGCGCTCATTGCAGGTGGTCATGCCTTTGGCAAAAGTCACGGCATGGTCTCGCCGGACAAGATCGGTCCAGCGCCGGAAGCCGCGCCGATTCAGGCTATGGGCTTGGGGTGGCAGAACCCTGAAGGCACTGGGTTTGCCGAATATACGATGACGAACGGGATCGAAGGATCATGGACTCCAAACCCAAACCAGTGGGACAACAGTTACCTAACCAATCTTTTTAAGTACGACTGGGAACAGACAAAGAGTCCAGTAGGTGCCATTCAGTGGAAGCCGAGCAACAGTAATGCGCCAAAGACACCAGATGCCCATCAACTGGGCGTTGAGCACCCGTTAATGATGATGACTTCGGACATTGCGTTGAAGGTCGATCCGGTCTATCACGAGATCTGTCAGCGCTACTTGGGTGACTTCGATTACTTCAGCGATGCGTTCGCGCGCGCCTGGTATAAGCTGATCCATCGAGACATGGGGCCGAAAACGCGCTATCTTGGTCCGGAAATCCCAGAGGAAGATCTGATTTGGCAAGATCCAATTCCAGCACTGGATCACGAGGTCGTTGATGTCGCCGATATCAATTCTCTCAAGGATAAGATTTTAGCGAGTGGGATCTCTGTTTCGGCGCTTGTGTCAGCCGCTTGGGCATCAGCATCGAGCCACCGCCATTCCGACAAGCGTGGCGGCGCAAACGGGGCGCGCGTTCGCCTCAATCCCCAGAAAGACTGGGAAATGAACCGCCCGCAGGAGCTCGGCCTTGTCCTATCGACCCTTGAGCGAATTCAGGCGGACTTTAACGGTGCTCAGTCGGGCAGCAAAAAAATCTCGATGGCGGACCTGATCGTCCTCGGTGGCTGTGCTGCGGTCGAGAAGGCCGCGCAAGACGCTGGGTTTTCTGTTGCCGTCCCGTTTACTCCGGGTCGGATGGATACGACTCAGGAACTGACAGATGTTGAAATCTTTGAATGGTTGAAGCCAGTTTCGGACGGTTTCAGAAATTATCACAATGAGGCGGTCGGCTATAAAGTGAAGCCGGAGCGGATCTTCCTTGATCGGGCACAGATCCTTACGCTGACTGCGCCTGAGTGGACGGTTCTGGTCGGCGGACTTCGCGCCCTCGATCAGAATTGGGACTATTCAAAGCACGGTAGCTTCACTGATCGACCCGGTGTTTTGACCAATGACTTTTTCCGTGTCCTGACCAGTATGGACTATGAGTGGAAGCCGATAGACGATCGCGAGATGCTGTTTAACATCTGCGATTGCAAAACGGGCGAAACGAAGTTCACCGCGACACGTTGCGATCTCATCTTCGGTTCGAACGCGGAGCTTCGTCAAATTGCTGAAGTCTATGGCGCTGATGACGGTCACGAGCGTATGGTCAAGGACTTCGCCGCAGTCTGGAACAAAGTGATGATGCTTGATCGCTTCGACGTTCGCGCTTAACAGACTAGTACAGCGTCACAGCTTATTTTTAAGGTAGGCAACCTGAGTTCTAAAAAGTAAAAAGTAAAAAGTAAAAAGTAAAAAGAGAATCCCCATAATTAAAATTAGGGGATCTTACGTTCACCTTTTTTGCTCGCACTATGTGTCCCCTTAAAAAAATATTTTTTGTTTTTCCATCGATTTGGGCGGCTCGAAACCGTTTTTTTCTGTTTCTTTCTTTTGCCTTTTAACTTTTAACTTTTGCCTTGTTCTGTCAGTCTCAAAGCTTACGCGACCTTTGGTAATTATGTAGTAAATTTTTTGGAACAAACGTTACAAGAATGATAATCATGCAAAAAAGTTAAGCTCATCCCACCCCTTGAAGGAGTGGGATGAGCGCGGGCATCGGTAAGGTGCGTTTACTTTGGTTTTTGAATAGCGATCACAGCCAAAAATGCAATAACTTACATTTAAATTTCATTGATTAAATGAAATCAATTTAATTGCCACGTTAAACGTGGCGGAGCCAAAAATGCCGCTAACGCGGCTATGAGCATGAAGTCAATAAATTACAAAAAAGGAACTTCATGACTACCGCCAAAGCTCGTACTAATATGGCTCACAACGGAAACGGAACTGCTGCTAAAGCTGCTAACACAAAAGCCACGGTACTAACCCAGCCAACAGCGAAAGCTACAGTTGAAGACCAAGCGATCGCATTGCTCAAAGAACTTCGCAACACAGTCTTCAAAGAATTCGGAGTCAAACTGCAAGTTCGGAATCAGCGGATCGCCACCAAAGTGGGTCATGCCAGCCGAGAGAAAATCGGACTTGACATCGCAGCCCAAGTCAAAAAGAAGAACGGGAAGGAGAGAGGAATTAAAGCCTTGCTGTCCAAGGTTTCAACGTGATTGTGGAACTGATTGTATTGGTACCGTGTAATACTTGGGAAAGGGTGAAGGATCTCAGCGGTGTAATACATGGAAAAGATGAATTTATGTGCCAGTGTGTTACATGAATACAGGCTCTTGCGTGTAATACATAGTATAGCAGCACTATTCAAGGTTGAATGCACGGCGTATTACACGGCAAGGATTAATGTTGAAATGGGATTTTAATTGCGTGTATTATTCAAGATAAATGGTGGAATTATGTTGAGCTACCCACCGAATCTACCTGATAAAGGAGTTCAGGCATTTTCATGTTTGAAAGAATTTGTTTTTGAAGTGCGTTAATTGGTGTGATGAAGATGCTAGAATCAGGTAAAAAATAAAGAGGTGAAGTACCTACACCAATTGCAAGGCAATATGGTGTAGGCTTCGAGTTAATTCTCGAATTTCCTTAGAGGTACTCTCTATTATCAATTTCCCTCGACGGCTTTTTATAGTTGGGAATACTTCCAACCCAACTCGTAAGATATTGATAGCCGCGTTGATATCGCGATCCACTATCAACCCACACGCTTTACAGTCATGCACTCTCTCTTCCAGTTCTTTAAAAACTAGTGCATCACAACAACAACATATTTGGCTTGTGTAATTTGGTTTCACTTTGATAACTTGTCTTCCAGCTTTTTCGCGCCAGTCGCCTACGGCGGGAAACCCGCCTGCAGCGCTGGCTTGGCTATGTAAGACAAGATGTCAATAAATTGCCCAAACCCTGCGTCTAAAAAACTTTTATTTAGCCCACTCTTTTGTGCTTGACGATTAGGCAAAAATTTACCTGCTTCATCTTGCTTCGCTTTATTTCTTTTTGTCAGATTCTTTAGCTCCAAATCTTCTAAAAAGAAGATTTGTTTACCACTTTTCAAAAGACGATGAGCCGTCTTCAAATGATGATCTTTACGAGAACGAGCAATGTTTTGATGAATTTTAGCTTCTTTTTTGGCTAGCTTCCGTCTAACTTTGCTACCTTTTTTCCTTCTGTCGCGGTAAACGAATCTCCACAGTCTCTGCTGGTGGATCGAGTACCCATTGAAAAAGATATTGAGGATTTTGTCCACTCATGGGCACAGGAACGCAATAAATTCCTCCATTAGCTGCAATGGTGGCGCGGGTTGCAATCGACCCAGCTTTACAATCAGCAATGAAGACAAATTTTTTGTGTCCAATCACTTTTACCATTTTTTGCCATGTTGGTAAATACAATGGGTCATCGGCTCCATTACCTTCAAGGGTGGCGCTGAGCAATGGCATTCCCATTGGGTCGAGAGTTGCTAGTAATTGACGGTATTGCAACAAATCTGGGCGTTTGTCTTTGGAGTAGCCATAACGCAGTAGATTTTCTTCTGGCGAATCTCCCTGTTGATGATTTACACTAAAACTAGTTGTATCAGTTCGTGCAACTTGTGTCGGTAATTCGTAGGCACGAATTAGATGTCGTCCTAACTTTACTTCTATTTCTTGCCTTGCCTGTGACTGCAAGCCTAACTCTTCAACGACCCTCGCCAATCGGTCATCACTAGCAATTTTCCTTTTCCCCTGTAATACACCGCTAATATCCTAAAGCTTTTCCCACAAATCCAAAACCAGGTTGAAACCTTTGACGGTAAGCCATTAATTCCTCTCACTCTTCAAAAACCTGAGTTCGACGTAAAAAACAAGACTGAAAAGTAGACAGAGTAGACTTTTTAGCAATACAGGGCTTACAGGCTTAATGTCAATAAAATGACATAAATGAGAATAGAGGTAAATTGTACTGTTTGGGAGTATGATGAATTCGTGACGAATTCATTACGGAAATGACTATTAAAAAATTGTTGAAACGGGACACAAGAGGAGGAAGACGTGAAACTCGCCGGGGGAAGTTTCCCCCGGCAGATTTCACGTGAAAATGCACCTCAGTTAGTCAAATTGGAAAAATAAAGACACAATCACAATCCGTGTGCCAAGAGCGATCGTATTCCAAGTAATAGATCTCGCTCATAGAATTGATTCTGGGGAGACTATTGAATTAGACACAGAATCAAGAACCGCCCAAAATGAAATAATCACACAGTCGAACCAAAAGGATCAAGAATTGAAATCAGATTCTGTCACAAAATCTATACTTAGTTACAGTCAAGCAATTGAGATAGCAAAACAACTTCTCCTCTCTAAAAAATCCGCAAGAATATCAATAGCCCAAATAATTTCAAAGATTTACCAACAAACCTTATCTCCTAATGATTTAAAATTGTAATTTTTGATTTTGTGATTATTTCATTAATGGAGAAAAAATATGGAATTAGAAAAATTGTTTTGTGATGTAGATGATTTTTGTGAATATGAGTGAAAAGAAATGGCAACAAGAGCTATTCTCTTCAGGTGAACGGAAACGTGACAAAAAAATGAATTTATGTTTAAGCGAAGTGATGACAATAATTATTTACTTTCATCAATCATCATATAGAAATTTTAAAGACTTTTATACTAAACATGTCTGTAATTTTTGGCAAAAATATTTTCCTCGACTAGTAAGTTACAATCGATTTGTAGAATTGAAAAAAACTGCTCTAGTACCCTTGTGTTGGTATCTCCATATGCATCGTGGACAAAGTACTGGTATCAATTTTATGGATTCAACCTCTCCTAATTGTGTTTAAACGCGCATAGCCAAACGTAATCGTGTCTTCAAGGGTGCGCGCTAATTGGGGAAAGAGTTCTTTAGGGTGGTATTTTGGCTTTAAATTACATCTAATAATTAACGAATTTGGAGAAATTTTATCTTTTATGATTACACCTGCGAATGTTGATGACCGCAAGCCTGTGCGGGGGTCTTACACGAAAAACAGACCCCTTGCATGGGGTTTACAGTAAGAAGCCTCTTGAACCAAAGGGGAAGCTATCGGGACTACAATTGAGACAAGTGATTGAGTATATCCACGAATATCTAAGCGAGGATTTGAGCCTTGTTGCTTTGGCAAACCAAGCAAATCTCAGTCTATATCACTTTGCTCGTCTTTTTAAGCGCTCGCTTGGACTATCTCCTCACCAGTACGTGCTACAAAATCGAGTAGAGCGAGCCAAGCAATTAATTTCCGTCTCCCCCTACCTTAATTTAACAGATATTGGTCTACGAGTCGGGTTTTACGACCAAGCACATTTCACGAAAGCTTTTAAGCAAATTGTTGGTGTTTCACCAAAAAGCTTTTCAAAACTACACGCGCACCAATTCATACCTCTCGCTTCTTAATTCCAAAACAAGAGCAAGAATTTACAATTTTGCCAAGTGGCTCCCATCGTAATTTTGTATCAGATAAGCGTTTCAACTATAAATTTGATTTATCTGAGGGAAAAATAATGAGGAGCAAAAAAGTTAATCAAAGCCGTCGTAACCTAATTAAAAACGCTGCACTGGCGGTTGCAGGAGTGGGAGTAAGTGCGGGATTATCTCCTAAAAAAGCAGAGGCACAACCACAAAAACCAGCAACCACAAAATCACCCGCACCATCCTCCCTTCCACTTTCAGGCAAAGTAGCTTTAGTTACAGGTGCGGCGAGAGGAATTGGTCGTGCAACAGCTGTGGAGTTAGCAAAGCAAGGTGCTGATGTTGCATTGCTTGATATCGCGCAACCGCAGGGTGTTAAAAATATTCACAGCTACCGTCTGGCAAATCGTACAGAATTAGAAGAAGCAGTGAGGCTTGTTCAAGCTGAAGGTCGCCGAGCATTGCCTATTGTAGCCGATGTTCGGGATCTGGCAGCCATGAAGCAAGCAGCTGAAACAACCGTGAGAGAACTCGGTGGACTTGATATTCTTGTTGCTAATGCTGGCATTGCCATCTGGAGTCCTTTTGATGAAATGACTTCTCAACAGTGGAGTGATGTTATTGATGTTAACTTAACAGGCGTAGCTAATTCCATGTGGGCGGTTATTCCACAAATGCGAAAGCAGAAGCGTGGTAAAATTATCGTCGTGTCATCTGTTGGTGGTCGCATGGGTGTCGCTGGAGTGGCTAACTATTCGGCTACAAAGTGGGGCGTTATAGGTTTGGTCAAATCTGTAGCGTTGGAATTGGGACAAGATAACATTACTGTGAATGCCGTTGCACCAGGTGCTGTTAACACACCGCTTTATCGGAGTGAAGGACAACGTCGCTCGACTTCCGCAAACACTTCCCAAGACCAAGATAAGGCGACATTGGGTTATCATGCCTTACCAATACCAGCGCTTGAACCCAGTGATGTTGCGATGGCGATCGCTTTTCTTGCAAAAGACGATGCTCGGTATATTTCTGGTGCAGTTCTTGATGTTGCTGCTGGTGGCAATGCAAGATATACAGCTTAATTTACTCCCGGTTCCCTCATTTTCTAGACGTTTAGAAAAATACGGAAGGGAAGAATCAGCTTTATAGCGTTTATACCAGATTGCGATCGCAAGCTTAGCCAATTAATCTTGGGTGTTGGTTCACCACTTGCCATCATCCAAAAAGCTAATTTCTCCCACAGCTTTAAGCGTGGGAGCATAGCAGCATAGCTGAAATTATCTGCCAGATACATATTCGATGGCGATCGCCATCAAAAAGTAGTTTCTCATACATTCCGGTTCAGTTAATACTTTTGTCACCCAAGAGAGATACCAAAAATCGTCCATGATTGCCAAAAAATGTACATTGAAAGTATTCCAAAGAAGATCCGAAGGGCAAGGCTGACTGTCGAGTCTGGTAGCTTTGGTAACATGCGAGTACTTATTTGAACTCCTAAAAGTCCACCGCATCCTAAAATTATACCTTGAAGAAATAGGATATTTCCTTTTAGCGCGTGTCCTATGCAGGCAGCTATAGCCGTAATGACAATCACACCTAGACTAGTTCGGATTGCAACTTTGATGTTTTCTCCTAGTAGTAGCATTTGCAGTGGTACCATAACCGTACCGCCGCCTAAACCAAATAGGCTGGCTAAAATTCCTGCTGCTCCTCCAGTTCCAATCGTGGAAATCAATGGGTGAAATTGTGCTGGATTGTCTCCTTCTCTAGTAGCCAGTTGCTGACGAAGCTCGATTAAATAAATATTCACCAGTAGTATGATGCCAAATGCAAACAGTATTATGTATGGTGCAATTTTACCGGCAAAGTACACTCCTATTCCTGTAGTTAAGAATGCTGGGATTCCTAAGTAAATGACTCGTTTAAAATCAAAGTAACCCATCCGCCAATTCTGTACACTTCCAGAAATTGAAGTAATCACAATAGCAAGGCTACTAGTAGCAACAGCTTCAAGGGGTGTATAACCTAAAGCGACTAAAAGAGGAATTGTAATAATACCCCCACCAATTCCTAAAAGTCCAGCTATCATCCCAGATAATAGACCTCCAGCCGCCAAAATCAACCAACTAAAGTCAATCATAAATAGGTCTTCACAAAAATTAATTTGAGTAAGCTCAAGCTTGTACTTTCACTGGATGGCTAACAATGCCTCCATAAAGCAATCCAAAGTTATTCCAAGGAACAGTTGTCGGCTGCGTGTTGCCTAAATTGTCAGTAGCACGAGCTTGTAGAGAATATTCTCCAGGAACTGGATTCCAATCAATGTCCCACCTTACCCATGCAAATGGAAAATTTGGTTCTCTGAGTCGTGCAAGTTGCCAAGTTTTGCCACCATCTAGGCTGACTTCTACACGAACAATTTTTCCTTTTCCAGACCATGAACGTCCGCGTAGGAGGTAATATCCAGCAGAAATTATTGCTGGCCAAGCAAGCTCAAAGGCGCTCTTGACGTTTTGATACGTAATCAACTCACCTTTATATGGAGCAGTTGGCGGGTAGTCTGAGCCAACAAGTACCATTTGTTTGGTTACCCACTGGGTATATATGGGTGTTTCGGAAACCTCAATCCGCTCTATCCACTTAACATTAGCGTTGCCTCCCCAACCAGGAAATATAACGCGGCATGGTTGCCCGTGATCGGGAGGTAGTGGCTCGCCATTCATTGCATAGACGACAAGCGAGTTATCAAGGAGTGCTTTGGCAATAGGTACCACAGTACTAAACTTAGATTTTTGCTTCTGAAGCGAATCGATATCTGCTCCCTGAACTAGTACGTCTACAGCAGTGGATTTCAGCCCAACTCTTTCTAATAACAAACCAAGTGGCACACCAGTCCACTCAGCCACACCAATAGCACCTAATCTCCATCGTGCTCCAGCTACAGAGAGCGGTTGGTTATAGACTTCTTCAAAGAAGCGCCGACCATTGGCAGCACATTCAATGGCACAAGTGACAGATATTGATGGCATAGAGATGATGTCATCATAAGTGAATGATGAAGGGGTAGAAACACCCGTGCCTTCAACCCGCAAGCGCCAAGTAGAGGGGTCAAAAGGAGGGGGTGTATTGCGGTTGTGGACATAGAACCAATCGTTTGGCACTATATATCCACGCCCATACATCGATCCCCAGTTCATTTCCAATGTGCCTTTGCTATGAGAGATATACCCTGGTGGTAAGGGCTTGAGTATGTTGCTCTCTTTAGTTTTAAAAGTGTTCGTGAAATTTAACGAGCCGCTTTGGGCAGGTGCAGGTTTAGCTAACCCCCCAACGGCTGTTGCCCCAATCATCGTGGCTAGTATTTGCAGAAAGCGTTTGCGTGATACACCCGCATCTACGCTTTTAAGCCAAATGTACTCATCAAGACGCGATCGCAAGTAATCATCTCGATCCAATAGGTTTTCATCCTTCAAGATAATACCAGTACCTTTTTGTTATTAAGTGTCTTTACACTGCTGACTGCTATTAAGTTGTGCTACATTTAACTTGTGTACATACTTATTAATGAAAACTCTCACTAAATTAATAAGTGTGTACGCAACAAATGTTTTAGGTTATTTACAACGTAGGCTTGGACATTAAGCTGACAAAACCTCCACTGCGGTTCTCACTGTCCAAAAACCAGTCATCTCATCCTGTTTATAGTAGGGGAGATAGTGGTGAACTGTGTTTTGAGCTATTTCAGAAATCGCCTCAAGGAATTGATTACAGTCTTCAAGCTTATTGTAGACACCAAAGCTTGCGCGGATAATACTAGGAATGTTTCGTGTAATTCCCCTATCTACTTCCGCCGCAATAATACTGTCTTGCTCATCCGAAATATTCTTCAGCTTACGGATGTACTCATAAGTACAAAAAGCTCCAGCACGAAGTCCAATCCCATACTCCTGTGCCAATATTTCTGCTACCAAACGTCCATCGAACTCATTAATGTCGAAAGGAATGACGTGGGCGATATTATCTCCGGAAATATGTATTTTTATACCAGGTATACGTTGAAGTCTTTTTAATGTGTATTCGACTAAATAATGCTCGTACTGAGCAATTCGTTCACGTCCGAGCGCTTCTATAATCTGAATCGCTTTTGCCACAGCAATTGCACCCATAGCATTAGGTGTTCCAGGATCGTGTGCTCTCTCTGTGTAAAAACGCTTTATTTCCAAGTTAGTCGTAATGTATGGCAAGTTACCACCTCCAATTTGATAGGGGTAGGAACTATCAAAAAACTCCTTTGGTCCTACTAGAACTCCTGTTCCATATGGGGCGTACATCTTGTGTCCAGAAAACGCCACAAAATCTAGATGACAAGGATCGTCATCCGGACACATATCTACTTGATCATGCTGAATTAGCTGACACATATCTGCAAACATCTTGATGCCATACTGGTGTGCCAAGCGTGCGATTTCATAAATTGGCGGTTTGTACCCTGTAATTGTCGAAGCCCCAGTGATTGTTATTAACTTAATCTGTTCGGATTTAGGTTTATTTTGATGTGCCTGGAGAATATTCTCAATCTCAGCGACATCAACACTTCCATCTGGTTTGGTTCTGTACTGGACAACTGGATTGTTGATGACCCAAGGAAGTAGATTTGAAGAATGCTCAATATCAGAAACTAAAATTTTCCCAGGTTTTTTAGCCCACAGTGTGGCGGCTCCATTAATTGCTTCCGTTGTATTCTTCGCAAAAATTACATAGTTTTGTAAGGAGGCTCCCACAAATCCCCGGATAATGTCCCGGCTAGCATCGTACTCTTTAGTAGAGATAATGGACTTTTGCCCAGAACCTCTATGTACGCTGCCATAAGAGTCAAGCATCGTGTCTACGTACTCCTTGACGGCTGCAAACGGAGTAGTGGTGGCTCCATTATCTAAATTGACGTATCTAACATAGTTTCCTTTAAGAGTCTTTACCCTAAAGATCAAAGACTCAGTGGTAAATAGAGGTTTAATCTCCTGCTCCCAAAAGTTATGAAGATTTTCAACTGCGTTTTCTATAGTTTCTACCTGAAGAAGTTGCATACTTTGTTCACACCCTGATAAATTGACTAAGGTTCTGAGCCGATGCTGAATCAATTTATGAATTACTGAAGGACTGGACAGTCCGACAATCTGAGTTCGTCAAGTAACCATCGAATTGAGTGTCACAGCATTTCCTCGCACTTAGAATAACACACAGTCTTGCTAAGTACACTGTGCCCAGATTTCTCACAAGTCATTAACAATCAATTTACATAGCCTAAGGGGAGTTTTTTTGTATACATTATCAAAAAAAATTTATGTATAAAAAGTAAATTACATGAAGATTATGTATTGATAAATACAAAATATCCACTAAGTATATTTCGTAAAGAAATAACAATACTTTAATATATAATGGTCTATACGATTTATATCTCGGTAATTTTGGAAACATTTTACTAGCTGCAATGTAATTGCTTGCTATTGAATTTACGAATAGCCGAAAGCAGGTTGAATAAGCTTAGGTTATATGCAGCTAAGAAGGAAAAAACGATGACTCAACTTGTAGAAGATTGGATTGACCGTTTACCAAACCCAGAGAGCGAGAAAAACTCAACTGCACCCCTCTCTCATCAACCTGCGGTTGATATTGATTAGGGTGCGTCTCGTTTTTGTCCCGGCATTCATCCCAGCACCTACCCGATAGGGTAAGGTGTGGGACTTCTGCCGGGTAAAGTTAAAATCGGAGTCGAGCAAACTTTTATATAGTTGTGTTAAGAAAATGGCGCGTACTGGTTACACTCTACCAGTTTTTGCGGTGGCTGCGGCAAAAGCCGCTTTGCTTCATCTGCAAAACTTCCTAGTTCCATCATCAGTGACGGTGGACTTACTGCCCGAAAGTGCAGAGATTCCTATCGAGCAAGTCGCAGATGTAGACTCTGCAACTGCTTTAGCAATGACTAAGAGCGATCCTGGAGATAATTTAGATCTGACGCGGGATACCCCTGTTTGGGCATGGGTAAAACTATCACAACACCAACACCAAGCTTTAATCTTAGAAGCAGGTGAAGGAGTAGGAAAAACCGCGACAGGAGAAGCTGCTATTTATAACTATGCCCACCGACTCTTTGAGGCAAATCTATTACCCTTGATCCCTACCGATAAAACTGCCACAGTGCGGATTATCCTTCCTCATGGTCGTCAGCTAGCCCAACGCACTTCAAATGAAGCTTTTGGAATTTTAGAGGGTTTGGGATTGCTGGGAACGAGTGGCATCTCCCAACCGATGAGTGCCGCTGATCATCTAGAAGAATTTCGGATCATTTTGCATGACAAGGCGCAACGCCATTCTCACTTAGTATTTTGTATTGGAAGTAATGGCCAGCAAGTTGCAGAAAGTTTATCTATTCCCGAAGAAGTTATTGTCACAACAGGAAACTGGCTAGGTGCATTGCTGGTAGAAGCAGGGTTGTGTAAGGTGCGATCAGTGCTGTTGCTGGGATACCAGGGAAAACTGATTAAGTTAGCCGGGGGAATTTTTAACACATCTAGTCATCTAGCCGATGCCAAATTAGAAATTATTGCCGCTGCTGTTGCACTCTTAGGCGGCGATATACAAACCGTTCATGCCGTTTTGCAAGCTCAGACGGCTGATGCAGCACACAAAACACTGATAGACTTGAGGTTGGCAGATGCGGTGTTTGGTAATTTGGCCCAGAAGATTAGCCAGAAAGCAGAGAATTACGTCAAAAAATATGCCGATGTCTCTCTCAATATTGGGGTTGTTCTTTTTGATCGCAAAGGTAAAATCATCACTCAGGATCCCAAAGCTACAGAACTAATACAGCAATTTTCAGTTATTTAGACCACAATGAATGTATTCTTTGCGACGGAGATCCAGATTAACCTTTGCCAACAGTGCGTCAACAAAACGCAGCACTAATTGCAATATCTTCTCATAAAACTGGGGTGTGAGGCGTAGACGCTTGTTCGGCTTGTCATCGAGACATCGCTTAATTCTTACCTGCAAACAGAGGAAGTTGGTGTTTGCTGCTTTTTGTTGGTAAGGCATTTGCCTTGAAATAAAATACCAGCCGTTTAACCTAGATCCCTCGTTACCAACGCGTCAACCTGATCGGGCGGCTGGTATTTTATTTTTACGGTCTCCCCTAAGCACGACTCCAAGTTTCAGTCTTTGTTGATAATTAACCTCAATCAAAAATCAGTTACTGAGTTATAAATTACATAAATTCTCAATTAAAAGCAAAATATTGTTGAAAAATATTCTTAATAGTTTATACTAATATCTAGTCTAGTTTTAGGAGTGTTCTATGTCACTTAATGATTTGACACCAACAGATAACCTGCCGGATCAAATCGTTTACGTCTTGCTTAACAAGATTAAACACGAAGAAGGACCGCGAGATGTGAGCTTTGTTGCTCAGGACTTCGAGGGTCAACAAGTTAATCGAGAAGAATTGCTAGAGTTGCTAAATCGTCTCAAACAGTCTGGATACTTCATCGGTGAAATTGAAAGCAACACAGCCAATCCAGAATCAGGCTCATCAACTCTTCTGGCAACTTGTAAGAATGCACAAATCACCACAGATGGTCGAGCAATGTTAAACGCTATGTATTTCAAGCCTGTGTAGCAGAAGATGGAAATTTAATTGAGGCGAGATAGGGATAGGGGAGATAAGAGAGTAAATCTCTGATACTTTCACTCTTATTATCTGAACCCTATTGCCTCCTCACTTCTAGAATTTGAGAGGCGATCGCTCACTCCTTGGGATGAACACAGTTGCAAAAACGGACAACAGAGATACAAAATCGCTACTAAAAACGACGATCAAGGGAGCATTTTGAGGCAAAGTCTGCGGGACAGAAGATTCTGTCCCGCGAGCGAGTGCGCGGTTATTGACGCACTCGCTCGTGCATAGGCGAGGATTCTGGTAGGCTTACTTTGCGACATTCGCAACAACTGAACAGATCAACCGCCTTTATCGGAGGTGAAGTCTGCCGGGGGAAGCTTACAAGAGCGCGCGAGCTTCACGAAGACGGTTGGCCGTTTTTGTCTAGGAAAAATGTAGCGTCATGAGAGGTTTGAAAAAGCGATGTCTGGCGACAAGCCAAGTCAACGTCTACACTCTTTTCAAAGAATGCGATAGTGAAGTACCTACCCGATAGGGTAAGGTGCTGGGATGAATGCCAGGTAAAGTTAAATTTGAAAAGAGAAAAATTTTCGACGAGGTTTGCACTAACTTGTGTATTTTCGTGAAATTCTGACTCGGTTAATCATCATGCCGAAATTTTATCTTCACCGAACTGGGAAGATTCCTACTGCTGTTCATCCTTTTGTCAAACAAACGGGTTTTAGAGAAGATAAGCAAAAACCCTTTCTAAATTCAAGAGAAATCATTCGAGGTAGTTACTGTTTTTAAAATTTTCGTTATAGGATTGAGAATTTGGGAGGGGCACTTGAGTGACATCGTAGTAGGCTTAGACTTGGGTACAGGAGGAGTGCGGGTGATCGCTGTTGATCTGCAAGGGAAAATTATAGCACAAGAAACGAGAAGTTATCCCCTGTTAACTCCACAACCCGGTTGGACAGAACAGAATTCTGAGGATTGGGTAGAAGCAAGTTTGCAAGCTCTGTTCGATGTAACTCAACAGCTAGACAAACACCGCGCGATCGCTTTGGGCTTATCTGGACAAATGCATGGCATGGTTCCTCTCGACGCAGAGGGCAAAGCGATTAGAGCGGCAATTTTGTGGAATGATCAACGCACGGGTAAAGCTGTTGCTGAGATTGAAGCCACTATTCCTCGTCAGGAGTTGATCCAGCGCACGGGAAATCCAGCAATTACGGGTTTTCAACTGCCGAAGCTCCTATGGTTGAGAACTGAAGAACCACAAGCTTATGCTCGGCTGTGGCAGATTCTTTTGCCAAAAGATTACCTGGGATATGTGCTAACTGGTGAGTCTGTGACGGAACCATCTGATGCATCTGGTGTCGGGTGTCTGAACTTGGCTCTTCAGCAATGGGATACAGAAATTCTCCATGATCTCAATATTAACCCAGCATTGTTCCCCCCACTCATCAAATCTACCGCGATCGCTGGACGCCTAAAATCAGAAATAGCTGCTCGCGTGGGATTACCTGTCGGATTACCTGTGGTGGCAGGCGGAGGTGACAATGCGGCAGCAGCGATCGCTTTGGGTATCTCATCAACCAACCTTAACCAGGGTAGTTTGAGTATTGGCACATCAGGAGTTATCTTTGTACCGTGCGATCGCCCAATTCCCGATCCAGAAGGTCGAGTACATTTGTTCTGTCATGTGGATGGTGGCTATCATCTGCTAGGAGTGACGCTGGCGGCAGGTGGTTCTCTGCGTTGGTATCGAGACACCTTTGCACCGCAGACATCATACACAGATCTGATAGATATGGCAGAGCGCTCACAGCCCGGTGCCCGTGGTGTTTTATTTCTGCCCCATTTATCAGGAGAGCGCAGTCCCTACCTCGATCCAGATACTCGGGGTGCTTTAGTCAATCTGTCATTAGCTCATACTTCAGCAGATATAACTCGTGCTATTTTAGAAGGAGTTGCATTCAGCTTGCGGGAAACGTTGGAAGTCATCGGTGCGATCGCTCCAGTTCATCAACTTTTAGCAACGGGTGGCGGCGCACGCTCTCACATCTGGTTACAAATTCTAGCAAATGTTTTGCAAACAGAACTCATTGCTCCCAATGCCGAAGAAGGAGCTGCTTACGGAGCAGCCATTCTGGCAATGGTGGGAGTTGGTGCCTACCCCAACTTAGAAGCTGCACTCAAGATCTTCTCGCCGGATGGCAATGTGGTACAACCTCAAGCAAATGCTGTGTACGAAACTGGTTTCAAGCGATATAAGCTACTTTACGACACCCTTAAAGCTGTTCGTTGAGATGAAGCACGACTTTTCAGTTAGAACCCTCCCACGCTCACCAATTTCAAAAATGTTTGCAACACATCAATCAATTGTCAGGGCGAACTTACTCGGGAAGCCGATGCGTGTCGGTTAGGTAGAATTCAGCTTAATTTATCGAATCTCTTGTAAGTTCTCAATAGTCAGATATACTTCCTCATCAGCTATCTGACTATTGTAGTCAATGTTAATTTGGGTTGGGTATCCAAGTCTAGGGTCGTACTGTACAGTCAGGCTAGATGCTTTATGGGATTGTGCATTCTGGATCACATCAAAGAGCTTGGGAATTGTACTGTATTTTTGGAATAGTTCTGGATTGACTGGCTGACCAGTACCTGCATTGGTGATGGAAGTCGTTGAACCATTACGTACTTCAATGATGACCGGTCCTCTAGCTTCGCTTGTACAGAAGCAACTGTTGCTCAGTGTATAACGGTAGTTAGAAATATTTTGCTGATTCCACAATCTGCGATTCATTCTTAATTGTCTTGAGTTTGACTGAGCAACGCGGGGTGATTGTACTACTTGTATGGGTGGTTGAGACAGAACTGGTAGGTTAAAACTTACAGACATGACTAATCCCATGCTAAAAATAAAGAAGCGCATATAAATTTATTTTTACTACAGTCTACTACAATACTACTAAAAAATAGGCAGATATTGCAAAAATACTGAAAACACTGGTTTGTTTCAATCCAGTCATCGCCAAAAGCCTTCTCAAAATTACTCCTTTTTATCCGTAGTGAAGCAAAGCAAACAGATACAGCAAGGAGACTCTTATGACCGCGATTCCCGCTAGTCCGACTTCCATCCGCCCACCCTTCACCCGCGAGACTGCCCTCGCCAAGGTAAAAGCTGCCGAAAATGCCTGGAACACACGCGATCCAAAACTTGTTGCGCTTGCCTATACTGAGGACTCGCAGTGGCGCAACCGTGATGAATTTTTCGAGGGGCGCGAGCAGATTGAGGCTTTCTTACGCCGCAAGTGGGCTAAAGAACTGGACTACCGACTGATGAAGGAACTGTGGTGTTTCACCGATAACCGCATTTCCGTGCGCTTTGAGTATGAATGGCATGACGTAGCTGGGCAGTGGTATAGAAGCCACGGTAATGAACATTGGGATTTTGACGACTTCGGACTGATGCGGCGACGAGATGCCTCAATCAACGACATTGCGATCAAGGAGAGCGATCGCCGCTATTACTAAACTCCAGGAGGATTTTAAGATGATTAAACTTTACGGTCTTGAATTGTCTGGCAACTGCTACAAAGCAAAACTGATGCTCTGTTTGTTGGGAGTGGGTTACGAATGGGTAAATGTCGATCTTCGTAAGGGCGAAAATAAGTCTTCTGAATTCCTAGCCATCAATCCCTTTGGTCAAGTTCCCGTGTTGGTAGATGATACGATGGTGCTTGCAGACGCTCAAGCAATTTTGGTGTACCTGGCTCGTCGCTATGGAGGTGACACCTGGCTTCCACTTGATGCAGAGCCAATGAGCCGCGTAGTGCGTTGGCTGTCCACCTCGGCTGGTGAAATCCGCCAAGGGCCGGAGTTCGCCCGTCGATATCACAAGTTTGGTGCAACCACTCTCAACCTGGATTGGGTAAACCAAAAATCAGAGTTTATTCTCACTCAGGTTGATCAGCATTTGGCTAATCGAGAGTGGCTGGAATTAGACCGTCCCACAATCGCAGATATTGCAGCTTTTCCGTACATAGCCCTAGCACCTGATGGCAAAATCTCGTTAGACAACTACCCTAACATTCAAGCCTGGATCGATCGCATTAAGAAGCTTCCCGGCTTTGTCGGAATGCCTGGAATTGAAGGACCTGTAATTACTACACTATAGAGAACAAGGGGGACAAGGAAGCCCAAGTACTCACTCTCCCTACTCCTCATTAAAACTATGACAGACTCAGGATGGTCACGAGCAGAATCACCTTTCCACGTGGGTGAAATTGCGATTCAGGAAAGATTAGGTGTCCAGAAAAAAATAGATCAGCAGGGAAGACGCTTTATCCGCGATTATCTAATTGAGCAACATCGGCAGTTTTACTCTCAACTCCCTTTCCTGGTAGCCGGAACAGTTGATGCACGGGGTTGCCCGTGGGCTTCACTTTTGGTTGGGAATCCCGGCTTTCTCTCCACATCCGACGATCGCACTTTACATGTAGCTTCCAAACCGTTGTTTGGCGATCCGCTATCGGAGACACTAGCGGATGGTGTAGACATTGGCTTGCTGGGCATTGAACTACACACGCGTCGCCGCAATCGCTTGAACGGAATAGTTACGGCAAACAATCTAGATGGCTTTGCTGTTCAAGTTAACCAAAGCTTCGGTAACTGCCCCCAATACATCCAAGCGCGGATGTTTGAACTGACTGACGGTGTAGAAAATCTTGCTACGCCTAAGCCAGTGTATCGAACCTTGAGTTTTAAAGAGCCGGAACGCTCTATCATCTCTGCCTCAGACACCTTTTTTATTGCGACTGCATTTCGTGGGGATGAGGCTAAAGCTGCTGAGGGAGTTGATGTCTCACATCGTGGCGGCAAGCCTGGTTTTGTGCGTGTTGATGACGAGCGCACCCTCACCTTTCCCGATTTCGTCGGCAACTTTATGTTCAATACTATTGGTAATCTGCTACTCAATCCCCGTGCTGGTCTACTTTTCATTGACTTCGTAAAAGGCAATCTACTTTACTTGACGGGTACAGCCGATGTGATTTGGGAAGGAGATGAAGTACGTGCCTTCGTTGGTGCCGAACGGCTGATCCGCTTCCAAATTTCTGAGGGATATCGAGTTGAAGGTAGCTTGCCACTGCGTTACTCTGCCCCCGATTACTCACCTTTCCTCAAACGCACTGGATCTTGGGAAGACGCTGCACGTCGTGCGTAAAAAAACGCACGGGGAAAAATAGTTTTTCGGCGTTGCATAATTGAAGTATGAATTAGCCTCACGCATAGACGCGCGACTCGGCTTCCCGCAGGGTAGGCGCAAAGATGAGGCAGTGCGTTGCGGAGTTCTTCGGGCATGAGGCGGGTTTCCCACGCCCAGGCGACTGGCGTTGGGGTTTCCCCCGTTGTCGTGCCTGCCTTCGCAAAGAATCGTTGTTTAGTCATCAGGGAAAATGTAATTTCATACCTCTATTTAGCAACGTCGGTTTTTCTTCATCTGCCTCTCCAGTTGTGCTATTACAAAAAATCGCTCCTGAAAATAAGTTTGAAAATCTGGTACTCGGCGTTTCTCTGATATGTAAAGATTTAATAAGTTTAAGTACAAATTTTGACAAATCGACTATGAAAAAAGTCATCATGGTTACAGTGAACGAGAGTAAAACTACAGAGAAACCTGAACGAACTGATTTTAAGTAGGCGGAACTCAAAGGTGCTGAACAATAAAGATGAGTGAACAATCAAACACATTTATCCAACTTAATGAAGATGACAGCGCGTACGTCAGTACCGCGACAGGAACGACATACGTTTCTAATGAAATGAATGCCTTGTTGGAGAGCGTCATGCGCGAAGTCATAAACTTCGCTAAATATATTCAATCCCAAGATCCAGAAATAACTGAGAATGAGGCATACCACGTTTTAGTAGCAGTGCTTTCAACATTACCAGCAAAATTTAACAGTGACCCACAAGCATCGGCACAACTGTTAAATATGATCCAAGAATTTAAAGAGACGAACCAAGAAGAATAGCGAAAGGTTTTTGAGATAACAGTGCCTAAAATGTGATTGGCTCAGGCAGTTTCTGGAATTCCAAAATTTACTTGGAGTTCGTGGAGCATTTTCAAAATGCTGTCTCCGTAAATAACTGAACCGTGCATTGTCGCAAGGTACTTAATGGGAAACTTCTTGATAGCTTCGATTCCGCGAGTGAATGTCTTTCCCTCTACCATAAATCCTAGCTGACGCTGAAACTTGATGACTGAGTCTGTTAAATCCTCATTGGTGAGTGGTGTGTCAAAATGACCTTTGTGAGCTGCCAAGTCAGAGCAGAAGAGTACACAATCTTGTGGTTCGTAGAATAGACATCCTTCCCAACCATGTGGGAAGTGAGGCGTCTCGATTAGGGTAATGTTCTTCGCTCCTAAGGAAATGCTTTCGTTATTCTTCAGAACGTGGACTTTTCGGATCGCAATATCGTCAATATTGGCTCGATTTAGCGGACTCACAAGAGGGACAGCTTCTCTTGCCACTTCCAGCCATTGATTTAAGGCTCCACACTCATCGGCTTCAAGGTGACAAAAGGCAATGTAACGGATTTCAGTCGGATTGCATACTGACGATACTAGCGCATAAATAGCATTGAACCATTTCGAGTGTCCCGTGTGAATGAGCATTGGACACTCATCTAAGATGAGAAACTGACTAAAGACAAATTGCTTGTTTGTAGAAACGGAGATCTTAAATACTTTGGGAAGTATTTCATCAATTCTGGTAAACATCGTTATCCTTGGGCAATTTATAGCCATCCTAAATGATTCAAGACCACAGCTTCCTCCGTACAATTATCTACAAAAGGTGCACTCTCTGGATAAAAGCAGGACATGCCTGTAATAAAGACGTTGCTTGGAAAGTCTCTACCACCCACGAAGAACCCTTAACCGAACGCTATTGCACCTAAGGACGATTGCAGCATTTGCGGTACAACTGCTCTTCTCAATTGTAAAGTGCGATCGCTATTCCTCTAATTGCCAATTTAGTGGACAGTGGGAGTATATCAACCAGTAGTTCAGCTTGCTTTCTTCTCAATCTCGGAGAACAGATATTGCATTCTAAGTGCGGAAGAGCGCAAGATGGGTTTTAGATCTGGCTCAACACTAGCTAAAACCTCATCCATTAACATCTCCAGCATTTGTTGTACGAGTTCCCATGTTACTTGAACGCTTGGAAATACCAGGACACACAAGGGAATAAGTTCCTGTTCCACTGCTGTAAAATTGTTTTCTAGAATACACAACCATAAATAGCCCTGCATCATCTCTAGATCTCGAATTGCCGAAGCCTTCACCCCTGGATGTGAAAGCGTTCCCCGACGGCTTTGATGTCTGGTGTACAATTTAACCGCTCGGCGGTAAACAGTCTTGGCAATATCATGACAGGCAGGTAACAGTTGCTGTACAATTGTTAAACTTGGTGAGTCTGGCTCTAGGTTGGCAGCAGCTATGCAAACTCGCTGAAATGGAATACAGACTTGTTCTTCGAGGAATTTAAAGTAGGGATTTAGTAGGATTTGCTCAGAGCGTGAAAGCTGATCCAGAAGTAATCTGCTGGTGTAATATATTTGTGTGGAGATGAAGCCAATACTTCGGGGGTCACTTGCTAACGTATGTTGCTGCCGAAGTGTTGTTAACAGTTGTTCAAAGGTTATTGATAGCTTATCTGGCATAACTACTGTCAATGCAGACACAGGAGATGGCTCCTGCTGGTAAATGTCTAGCGCCTTCTCGTACACAAATTGAATAGTTTCAGCCATTTGGTTTGTATTAAGCAGACTGACGGATTGAGCGTTGAAGAGGGCATTTGTCTTGGCGACTCCCCACTCACAGTCCAACTTCAGTAAACGTTTCACAAAAGCTACGGTTTTAGCCCTTCCCTCTGGGGATGCACATTCAATTAACTCGAAAAAGTTCGTAGGTTCGCTTTTTAAAGTTGACAAGTCCAGCAGATAGCGATCAGACCAAAGCTTAGTGAGGAGACTCACTGAATCGTTGTGGATTTCTTTACTTAAATTGCTCACAGTAGATTCGTGAAAATAAGTGTGTTTGGAGTTTTACAAACAGCCGTCTTACCATAGCCTGACGAAGCAAAAGTCATGCCATGATTTTATTTAGTAGATACACCTTATTCTTTCTTGATCGATTGAGAAATTTAGCTTTTGAAATTCCGTTTTTCGCTTTATAATTCCGTAAACTCAAATACATCGTCGCTACCTTTGCATAGCAGGGATTCAATGTGTTTGCCCTGCAAGCCTTACAAACGACTTGCTGTAGAGATCTTCAAACAAGTGCCCAATAATGTGTAAGTGCATTTGCGAGCCGGACCCCAAGGTTCAGCTTTCAGAACACAAAGTTTCTACAGATCTTTAAATGTATACCAATTTCAAAAATGTTTGCAACACATGAACCCATAGTAAGGGCGAACAACCGTTCGCCCCTACATGGTATCTGCCGCATTCTTTTTTCGCTCTTGGTATTACTATGAATACTCCCAAAAACTTCAAATTGTTGGTGTAAAAGCTATATTTAATATAGAAAAATGAGGAAAATGTGAGTATAAATAAAGACAACGGTGCAAGTCTAGAGTCATCCTTGACCGATGCTCCAGTAACTTCTGTTCAATGTGTGGTAGAAAATTTCCCAAGCCATGATTTTTCCGTTCGTCATTTTCATTAATTTACGACTGTTGAGAATTAAGGGACTTCGTGTGAAAAGTTAGGTTCCTCATCCCCTTGTTGAGTCTAGGAGCGTAGCAGAGCCTTAGCGATTTATTAAATTAGGCATTCATTTCTGAAGGGAATGGGAGTAGGTCAGTGTTATATTTTGTTCTAATTGCCTAACGGGACTTAAGTTACACGTTTATTTGCTTGATTCTATGGCTGAGGAATGCGGATCTTGGCTTTAACTTAGTAATCACGTATTGAAGCAGAAGCCGTAAAGTAGACAGGCAAGTTATAATCTTTTTGCGGATGAACGTAACAAAAATTTATGAGTAACCCTCTTTTGCAAGCATTTTTCGTGGGCAGGGCGCTAGGTGAAGTTGTCACTGAGAAGTTGGAGTACGCTTTGACGGATGCTCTGAGCGAACTTGGTAAATGGGATGCTGAAGCTAGAGAGCAGATGCGATCTTTTACAGAAGAAGTGACAGAACGAGCACATCGAGCAGCCGAAGCTGCGGGTAGTTCTGGCACGACGACAGGATACGGGCAAGCAGGTTCAGGCGATACCCAAGCAATCATTGATGAATTGCGAGCAGAAATTGCCTTATTGCGTACAGAATTGCAACGTTATCGCAGTAATTCTGTTAGCTGATAGCAATTAGCAATGCATACACTTTAGGAATCAAGAGTGTCTTTACATTCTGCTGACTCGGTGATAACCAGCGGTACTCAAGGCATATGGAAAAGAGTTATACAGATAAGGCATACCGTTGGAACCGCGAAAAATACTCTCGCAGACGGCGGTTTTTGGACATTTGGTTTTTTGTCTGGGCTTTGTTGTTCCGGCTTTGGCTTTACAACAAATCTTGGAGTTACCCTGGTGGAGGTACTGAAGCTAAAAAGGCTGCAAGACGTAAATCAGCTGCTGTTTGGATTCGGAATACCCTCCTGGAATTGGGCCCAACTTTTATTAAAGTTGGACAATTGTTCTCTACCCGTGCTGATTTATTCCCCAGCGAATATGTGGAAGAACTGGCAAAACTCCAAGACAAAGTACCCGCATTTAGTTACGAACAAGTAGAAACAATTATTGAGCAAGAGCTAGGCAAGAAAATCCCCGAACTCTTTGAGAGTTTTGAACCAATTCCCCTAGCTGCTGCCAGTTTGGGGCAAGTACACAAAGCTGTGTTGCATTCTCTTGAAGCAGTTGTTGTCAAGGTGCAACGCCCCGGCTTAAAGAAGCTTTTTGAAATCGATCTTCAAATTCTTAAGGGTATTACTCGCTACTTTCAAAACCATCCGAAATGGGGACGCGGGCGAGATTGGATAGGAGTCTATGAAGAGTGCTGTCGCATTCTTTGGGAAGAAATTGACTATCTCAGCGAAGGTCGCAATGCTGATACTTTCCGCCGGAACTTTCGCATTTACGATTGGGTAAAAGTACCGCGTGTTTACTGGCGTTACACTTCGTCACGAGTTGTCACACTGGAATATCTACCCGGAATTAAAATTAGTCAATACGAAGCTATAGAAGCAGCAGGTTTGGATCGGAAAGTCCTTGCCCGTCAAGGCGCACAAGCCTACCTGCATCAACTGCTTGATAATGGCTTTTTCCACGCTGACCCCCACCCTGGTAATATTGCTGTCAGCCCGGAAGGTGCTTTGATATTCTACGATTTTGGCATGATGGGGCGGATTAATTCTAATGTTCGTGAAAGACTGATGGAAACCATGTTTGGCATTGCTTCCAAAGATGGCGATCGCGTTGTTCAGTCTCTGATCGATTTAGGGGCGATCGCACCTGTAGAAGATATGGGACCAGTGCGGCGTTCTGTCCAGTATATGCTGGATAATTTTATGGATAAGTCTTTTGAGAACCAGTCGATCGCTGCCATTAGTGACGATCTTTACGAAATCGCTTATAATCAGCCATTTAGATTTCCAG
The DNA here is from genome assembly GCA_937873135.1 of uncultured Scytonema sp. Classification (GTDB taxonomy): domain Bacteria; phylum Cyanobacteriota; class Cyanobacteriia; order Cyanobacteriales; family Nostocaceae; genus Rhizonema. The sequence continues at coordinate 30,771 of CALMVQ010000105.1, forward strand.
CTACTTTCACTTTCGTCATGCGAGCTTTTTCGACGTTGGAGGGAGTAGGTAAGGGGTTAGATCCAGAATTTAACTTTATGGAAGTTGCTCAACCGTATGCAATGCAGCTTATGACCTCTATGAATGGTAATGATGGCAATAGCTTTCTGAATGAATTGAGTCGTCAAGCAGTTCAGGTAAGTAGTACCGCATTTGGACTACCACGTAGGGTAGAAGATACACTAGAAAAACTAGAGCGGGGAGATCTACGCGTGCGGGTTCGGTCTATAGAAACAGAGCGCCTGCTACGGCGGCAGAGTAATATTCAGATAGGAATGACTTACGCAGTTATAATCAGTGGTTTTACACTTTCCGCTACGATTTTATTGGTGAGTCATTATGTGTGGTTGGCTATATCGGCTGGTTTAATCGCGGTAGCTCTATCATGGCTGCTGTTTCGACTGCTTCTGCGCCTCGACCGCTATGACCGTATGTCTTAAATTGTTGTAGAAACTATATGAAACTTAACTTTATCGGAAAAAGTGATCCGGGACTTATTCGTTCTAATAACCAAGATAATTTCTATATCGACTTAAAGGGGCGATTTTTCATAGTTGCTGATGGTATGGGGGGTCATGCAGGCGGCGAGCAAGCAAGTCAAATCGCGACTCAGAAAATTCAGGAGTACTTGAATACAAATTGGAATTCCTCTAAATCTCCAGAAATTTTGTTGGAAGAAGCCTTATGGGAGGCAAATAAAGCCATTTTGCTCGATCAGGCAAATCACCCCGAACGTTCTGATATGGGAACAACGGTAGTTGTGGTGATTTTTGGCTCTGGAGAACCGCCTTGGTGCGCTCATGTTGGGGATTCTCGCTTGTACCGCTTGCGGGAGTCGCATTTAGAGCAGTTAACAGAAGATCATACCTGGGTAGCACGGGCGATCAAAATGGGTGACATTACAGCGGATGAAGCAAGAACGCATCCCTTTCGCCATGTGTTATCACGCTGTTTGGGACGTGAAGATTTGCATCAGATAGATGTACAACCATTAGACATTAAACTTGGCGATCGCTTGCTGCTCTGTAGTGACGGTTTGACAGAAGAACTTGCCGATAAAAAGATTGCTTCCTACCTCCAAGAATACCCTCCTATCGATAAAGCAGCTATTTCGCTTATTGAGGCGGCGAAAGAGGAAGGTGGTCACGACAACATTACTGTCGTTATTATTGCACTTGAATGAATGGTTCGTTTTGGAGTGGCGAGTCGGGCAATCAAAATTTTCATTCCTCATTCCCCATTCCGAAACGAACCAATTCCAGTATATCTACTCAGCAATTTGTTCAGCCTGAGCTTTTTTATTGATCACAACTTGATACAAATATTTTTAGCTTCCAAAGTTATAACTACAAGGAAGCTAAACTTCATAATTATGTGCTTGACATCTTGCACATAATCATGTAGGGGGAATATAATCTATGAATACTCCCTGATATTCCCACAACTTTGTGGGAAAGTAAAAGGAAACAGGGGGACAGGAAGAAATTTTTTCTTCCTCGTCGCCTAATTTAACCCTCATTTTTTCCGAAATTCATCTCGGTCGATGCGGGGTATATATCAGATGGCTTACAAGTAAGCTATCTGCTTTGTCGAAAAATACCTATAAGGATATGGGCAACTTGTCTGACAATTGTTATCTTTCGTAATACAGAGGTACTAATGTGGGACACAAGAAAGTTCAGTAACTAACCTTTTAGGAGTTCTGTGAGTTAAATCGTATTGAATCCTTATTTTCCGGAGTTAACTATGGATCAACCAATTGAACTAACCCTAGAGCAGCAATTCAGCATCCGTTCATTTTCCACTCAAGTGCAGAGTATGAGTCCTGAACAAGCTAAAGACTTTTTAGTCAAGCTTTATGAGCAAATGGTTGTGCGTGAAGCAACTTACAAAGAGCTTCTCAAGCATCAGTGGGGCTTAGATTCAGGTTCGATGTGGGCATAGAGTTTAAGTGTCGCTGGGGGCGACCTCCTTCTCTCGCTCGGTTCCAAGGAGGAAAAAAGCCGGGGATGTCGGGGCGTCAACTTTGATAGAGAAACGAAACATGAGAAAATGAACTCTTGTGTTGTCAAAACATCTGGGTGCATACCCAAGTATATTTATAACTTATGTTGCTTTTCAAGTCAAAACCATAATATTATGCTGATTTCGTCAAATTTGACTTGTACGCTCACTGTTGGCGGAAAAAACACTCTCATACTTATTTTTTTAGAAAACGCAATGTTCTCTAATTGAGAATCTCCGGAATAAAGCAACGAAATTTATTAAGACATTGCTGCCTTAAGATCACCATTGCTAGGGATAAATATTGGCTTAGCTTTCACTCAACAGGAGTCTTGCTACTTTTTTTATCTATTTATATTTCTTATACCTGGATTTTTGGCTTCCAGAACACGATCTTTACAATATTTAATATAAAGTCGGCTGTACTACTTTGCCTCAGTCGGAAAGATCAAAAGAAGAATCCGTGTCAATGGATTGTAACTTCGCAAGAATTTGGAGCTTGATCTTTTCGTATTCAACTTTAAGTGAATTTCTAGTAACTTGAGGATCGGCAGTGGATACCAATGTATTACTCATAATGACCCACTGTTGTAGTCGTTGGCGTTGGGCAAAGGCAATACTTGAGAGTTGGATGTGAGTACAGCGACTTGGCTCTTCCCGTGCAAAGAACAGCACGCGGTAATAGCCAGTTTGTCCGAGCAAGCGGGCGATTTCTTGACCGATACTTGTTTTGAGGTCGAGGTAGTAAGGCAACCATTTAGCACCATGTTGACGATTGTAGATTAAGGTAATCCACAGTAACATGGGATGGGGACTCATAATAAAAAGAAATTGATTGTAGCGAGTACAAATTAAACGCTTTTTAATTTCCTCTTGCGGTAACATCACCCATAAGGCGGCAGAGAGTTCTCCATGAGCACGGATGGCTTGGGGAAAAACAATATTGGCAATCGGTTTATTTTGAGGCCAGGAAAAAGCTCGTGCAATTTCATCGTTGGACACAGGTGCGAGTAAATCGACTTTTGTCTTCTGCTTGAACTCAGCTTGAGCATTCTTGATGCTTAGAGCGACATGAGTGCTTTGTGTAGTGTAACGCTGCTCTAAAGATGCTAAAACCTTGAGGATTTCACCAACACTCTGAGGTCGATCACTTGGTGACTTTGCTAGACAACTCATCACCAAATCTTCCACTTCCTTGGGAGTTTTGAGTGCGGGATCAACCTCAGCAAAGGAACGCGGTGTTTGATAGTGATGTACTTTATACCACGATCCAAAAGAGTGAGTTGTGACAACCAGAGGCATTTTCCCCGTAAGCATCTCAAACATCAATACGCCTAAACTATAAATATCGGAACGGTTGTCTAGTTCTTTGCCCTCCATCTGTTCAGGAGAAGAATAAGCCAAAGTACCTAAATAGTAGTGAGTACTGTTTTCATCTAACTCCAACAATTTAGCGATGCCAAAATCTAGAATTTTGACTAACTCCCCGAAACTGGGGTCAACAATCGCTATCATATTGCTGGGCTTAATGTCACGGTGGATGATTGAGTAAATTTTGTCACCAACTAGGATGCCATCATGAGCACACTGTAACCCCAGACAGATTTGACGAGCCATACTCAGGAATCTAGCAACAGACAAATGTTGTTTTCGGATGATGTTACTCAAGCTTGTTCCTTCAAGATATTCCATGACATAAAACGGGATGTCATGCTCGTCTACACCATAGTCCATGACTCGAACAATATGGATACTTCTTTGCCCCAGTAAAGCACAGGTTTTTGCTTCCTGCTCAAAGCGTTGCTGTACCCCTATCTTTTGATTTTGAAGTGATAGAGAGAGAAACTTAATAGCAACAGGTACGCCTCCCAACAAAGTGTCATTAGCACGATAAACTCGACCCATTGCTCCAGTACCGATTAACTCCTGAAGCTGGTAACGTTTGACGAGTGAGCGACCAATGTTGGGGTCTGACATACTAAGGAGAGGAATGGGTAATAAGGGACGGGGAAGTCATTATAGCGTTTCTCAGTTGTATCTCATACAGTCTTGCCCTCTCACCCAGCCTCTCCCCCAATTTTGGGAGGGGTTGACTGTCAGATCGAGGTAAGGGTATTTTGTGTGTGACTCAACCGATAATTGCTAGATAATGTTATCTACCCTCCCGCACTTGTGTTCTGATTTAGTTTGCCCAATTTGCTAACAATTATTTTCTGCTCCAAAGGTAAAAGAGGTGTTGCTTAAACCCGTGTGTAGTAGTCTGCCTATATTTGACCGGAACTCATAGGACGCAAGCCCCTGACTTTAGGCATGGGGTAAGTCCGTGCGGGACTTCAGTCCCCGTCAAAAGATCTATTTTTTTGATACAATTAAACAAACTGGTCAATTGTCTCGACCCTACCCCCGGACTGGGGGAAAGTTATGCCTAGGAAGATATCGATCCTTAGTGGGTGGAGTCCGGGAACCATGCCTGCGGGACAAATTTATTTGTCCGACAATCGGATATTTAGGAGATACGGCAGAAACTCGTAAAAGTTTCCCCCTGCCTTTAGGCGTGGGGAGTGTCAATATGTAAAACGGAACTATAAATGCATATAAACCCCCGACTTCTTTATGAAGTCGGGGGTCTTGTTTTTCAGTCACTATTCTAATTGCTAACTGCTAGTTAACGACCTACCGATAAGCGACTGGTGGATTCTCCCAAACTTCTTTAGCTTTTTCACCAAAGGTAATTGGTTGATCGACAGCGTTTGCTGCGACAGTCTTGCCATCATCAGTAACTGCCATTAATGGCCATTTTTCTTCACTGCCTATTTCGCCAGTCCGAAACAGCACAGAATTGGGTTGAGTTTTACTCCAACCTAACAAGATCGCAATCTTTTCAGCATCGTTTTCTCCCTCATTTGGAGAAACAGTATTAGTATTATTTTTTTGTCGATCCCAAATCACAGCGCGATCTGTCGCATCGGAAGAGTTCATTAACCCTTCAAACTTGCGTGCTAAAAAGCGTTCGCCCTTTTCCGACCAACTCACAGGAACTAAGACACCAATGCTTCCTTGTGTATCCGTATTTGGTGAAGATACATTGACTTTTAATAAAGGATCGCTTAGAGAAGATGTTGAAGTTACTACCTGTAACTGCCGGGTTTGTCGATCTTCTATAAATAGAACGCTGCTGACGCGGCTATTATACATTTCCGGTCTAACTTCTAGTTGCACGCGACTGTACATAGCATACCTGCCATCAGGAGAAACGACAGGTACACTGCGGTAGTAACGCACTCCAGAACCACCTTTAGAACTTATAGCCTCTTGAGTAGCCTGTATCCATTGCCAGGGAATATGATGAGGGCTTCCTATTGGATCTTGTTGAGAAGCTTGTTCACCGTCCTGTTGTTCAACCACAGGTACTGCCGTTGATTGTGATTGCGATGCCGAGGGCGTTGGGTTAATTTTAGCTGCTCTCAAAGCTTTAGCAATATACACCGACTTTGAGACAGAAATATTTTCTCTTGTTTCAGTTGGGATTTTAGCTGTTCTTAATTTTTGTACTAAATTGAGTTGACTGGCATCAATCTTTTCAGGCACCGAGTCATTCTCTATAGTTGGTGCAAGTTCCACTCTGGCCAATAAGTCCGCCTCAGGTAGATCCTCATCTTCTGAGAGAATCTCGTCTAAGCGCGAAGACTCTATTCCATCTACCGATACTACTTGCGTTTTAGCAATAGATACAGGCATTGAATCAGAGTCTAGTTTTTTTGTCAACGGTTCGTTGCGATCTGCTTTTGATATTTGAGTGAAGTCAAGCGAGTGCACATTTTCAACAGGAGCAGTTTCCCTTGGTATCGCATCCTGGTTTTCGGTAGCGAGATTAGCAACTAAAAGTTGGTTAGCTGAAGTAGAGTTACCTGATGCTGCTACTAGGGGTGCGATTAGGATCACGACAACAACATAGTTTAGGAACGGTTGCACGCGCCACCATCCTGACAGCGAAAGATATTTAAGCATTTGTTTACTCTCTGGGGGCGGTTGTTGTGTGAGGATTATTGTCTATAAAATGATAGAATAGGCTTTATCATGTATAACAGCAAACTTAGAGTTTTCAAGAAAAAATTTCCCAAAAATTTGTAAAAGTATGCAATTTTTTTAGATTCTTGAATGAGTACATTTACGCATACGCCACAAAGTTGTAGAAACCACATGCGAATATAGCCATTGCTACAGGAGCATTAGCCCACGTTGAAAGCAACGAGCGTTTTGACTCCTGAAATGTTTCTGAGTCAATGAAAAATTGATTCAACTTAATCGAAACATAACAGCGCTTATTACAGTTACCCAGGATAATAGCACGAACAATAAAAAAGGAATCAAAATTCACGCATCGGCATGTAATCTAGTAACATTCTACACTGTCCCTGAAAAAGCCGAAAACCAAATCCCCTGATAGCTAAACTTAAAACTAAAGACTCAAAACTAAAAACTGATGAAAGTGGTATTCTTTGGCACTCCCCAGTTTGCTGTGCCCACTCTAGAAAAATTACTGGACGACAAAGAATTTGAAGTATTGGCAGTTGTCAGCCAACCAGATAAACGCCGAGGACGTGGAAATCAACTTACACCAACACCCGTAAAAACTGTTGCCATTTCTCACAACATACCTGTATGGCAACCCCAAAGGGTAAAAAAAGACACTGAAACTTTAACTCAGCTTAAAGAAACAGGCGCTGATGTGTTTGTTGTTGTTGCTTACGGGCAAATTCTCTCTCAAGAAATATTGGATATACCTAAGTTAGGTTGCGTTAATGTGCATGGCTCGATTTTACCTAAGTATCGGGGTGCCGCGCCCATCCAATGGTGTTTGTATAACGGGGAAAACCAAACTGGCATTACAACAATGTTAATGGATGCAGGGATGGACACTGGTGCAATGCTTCTCTTGGCTAAGACACCCGTAAGTTTAGTGGATAATGCTCAAGATTTAGCAGATAGACTGGCAGTCATTGGTGCGGATTTATTAGTGGAAACTTTATTAAAGTTGCAACATCAAGAAATTGAGCCAATTCCTCAAGATAATTCTGAAGCAACTTATGCGCCTTTGATTAAAAAAGAGAATTATGAGTTGGATTGGTCAAAGAGTGCTTGGCAATTACACAATCAAATCAGAGGATTTTATCCCAATTGTAGTACCACCTTTCGTAATCAACCGCTGAAAATCACTGCGACTGCTCCCCTCGGTTCTGCTTACATTCATGAATTACCACCGGAATTAAAAGAAGTAGTTCATACACTGCCCGATTTGTCAACTAAATCGAGTCACCCTGGAGAGGTGGTAAGCATCGCCAAGGGAAAAGGAGCGATCGTGCAAACTGGGGAGGGCTTATTGCTATTGCAAGAAGTTCAGCTAGCTGGCAAACGTCCTCAGTCAGGATGGGATTTTGTTAATGGTACGCGATTAACTGTCGCAGAGATGTTACTCAGTCCCTCATGAGTGAGTGCTGAGTGCTGAGTGCTGAGTGCTGAGTAAATCGTGATTGAAGATTGCATTGAAATTTACAACACAAGTCTTGTCTTGTACTATCATAGTGCCGAGTCACAAAGAATCCGAAGTTAAGATTTTTCTCTTTCAAACTCCAGTATGAAGGTTTAAGGGATTATCTAGATTCTTAATACTCAGCACTCAGGACTCAGCACTCAGCACTCTTATAAAAGCGGCACGTCTTGCAAGGTCCGTCTGGGTTCACTGCACAACGAATCATTTCTGAATTAGCATTGTAGCGACAACTGGCATCTCCGATAATCCAACGCCCTCCTACAAAACTTTTTTCGCTTGGTCGTATAGCAGACTGCACATACAAAGCAATTTTATGCAAGCGATAGCGCCCTGCCTTTAACTGATAGCGGTGGCGGCGTTCCAATACCGCGTAAGTTTTGCCTTCCAAGTCGAGATAGTTTCCAGGTTGTGGTGTCCAATCAAGTTGCACGCTTCCAAGGGTTTGACGCGGGTGCGTCAGAATCACCTCAGTTGGAAGAAAATCTGGTTCCATAGGCTTTTGTCATGTGGTTTATAATACTAGCTTAGTTTGACTAGAGTTGAGGTGTGAGGTATAGGGCATTTTTTCACGATCCTACTAGTACAGGTCGGCAGAAATAACTAGACGATCTCAAATAGCTAAAAGCCTTGATATATAAAACTTTTGAATGAGTGACTTTTGACTTTTGACGAATGCCTTGCGGTACTACCCCCAAAAACGATGGCTCTTACCCTTATTCTTTCGTCAACTTTCATTTATTTTTCGGTCTACTGAAATTGAACTATCAAGACATAGTGGGATGGTGAGAACCCCCGAAGATATGTTTTAGAGCTACGTTCCAAAACATATCTGTGTTTTAACCGGGGGATTGAAACCCGACGCACAGGGTTAAAACCCTGTGTTTCTCTACTTACCACGTTGGTTTTCAATGTATTTTTTAACTAACTCGGTACTAACTTGACCTGTTGATGCTACAAAGTAGATTGGAGTCCACAAAGCTGGTAGTTTTAGTAATTAATGGGACTTAGACAAAAAATAGCAAGAATTGAACCTCAAATGTATATACAGAGAGACGTTGACATCATTTTCACTGATTTGTTGATCTATATGGGTTTCAGGCATTTTTAGGCATTTGGTGTATTTCCCTTGCCCTGTAATGTTTTGAGGCTTATTTCTTCATCAAAAATGTTGAAGTCTCGTTAACAAGTAAAAACGCGTATAGCAGCTGATAGAAATAGTAAAACAAACGTTTTGTAAAGTTAAAGAGTAATTTTTGTGTATAGTCATATACATATTTTAGATTGTCGTGTTGTATTATTTTGTAGTTCAAGCAATAATATAAGCAAGTTGCTCACTTTAAGTGACGACTCCACACACCTCCCCTTCGGGTGAGCCGTGGGGCTTCAGGCTAGGCTAGCTAAAAAGTTTTTTCCGCGCAGGCGATCGCTATGTACGCCGAAAGTATCAGTACCGATGAATAATCACAATGGCAGAATTAACAATTCAAATACCTGATAATCTGGCTCAACGTTTAGAACCTCTACAAAATCGCTTACCCGAATTGCTTTGGCGACTGTTAGACATTGATAATCAACTTTCAACTTCTCAGCCTACAATTCAAACTGAGACTATAGATATTGCCGCAGTTTATCAAGAAGTTCTTGATTTTTTAATCAAGCGTCCGACCCCAGAAGAAATTATTACTTTTAAAGTCTCACCACTAGCTCAAACACGCCTGCAAGAATTATTAGAAAAAAATCGCTCTGCAACACTTAGTCCAATGGAATTGGCAGAGTTAGATGTTTATGAGCAATTAGAACACATGATGATTTTACTAAAAGCACGAGCTGATTCTGAACTAAATAAATGACTTCTAATTCAATTCCTGCCGAAATACGTAAGCTAGTACAGATCGGCGGAAATAAACCACCCATCTGAAATAGTTAAAACCCTTACAAAATAAGGTTCTTTCTTTTTACTTTTTACTTTTTACTTTTGCCTTGTTGTACTAGTAATTGAGAGAGCATCTGAACGCTGTGAATATTGCTTAATTCATCAAGATTTTTCAATCTATACCCATGAAGTAGACCATATTATTGCTGTAAAGCATGGGGGTGAAACGATTGCCGATAATTTGGTACTTTCATGTTTGTCCTGCAACCGTCATAAAAGTTCACATTTCGCCACTATAGACCAATTTACTAGAGAAATTGTCCCATTGTTTAATCCCCGTCGTCAGGTTTGGGATGAACATTTTTATCTTGAAGGTGCCTTAATAGAAGGAAAAACTCAGATTGGTCAAGGAACTGCAAGGTTACTTCAGTTCAACCTTCCTAATCGTGTGCTTCAACGGCAAGTATTAATGAGTCAAGAACAATATCTATCTTGAGTTTGGACTATGCTTACCTGGCAGAATGGGGAGAACGATTGAATTGGTTGTTTACTGAAGCAGGTATGTAACTTTTTTTAGGAGTAATGAAGTGCGATCACCTGATAGTCTACAAACAGATTTCTTGCCACCTATTAAACTCATTCCGCTTGAGAATGAGAATGCAACATCTGCAATATACTGATTATGCTGTGGGTTAGTAACGCTCCCACTTCTCGCAGTTTTGTTCTTAATATATGCTCGATGCGGTTCTGTGTTATTTACATATTTCTGGGAGCAAGCCTGATTAACTCCTCAATATTACGGTGTATAGTGTTGCAAATCCCATCTAAGGGAAGATCGTTTGGATCATGTCCAAAAGGTTCTTCTATTTCAGAGCCAATCTCTTCAATACCAAGTAATGTGAAGCTCACAAAAGCCATTATTATACCAGTCCACCAAGTAACATCGCTGACTAGATCAAACGGTAAGATTAGACAAAAAGCTAAGAGTACTTGCCTGAATATAATAGAATATATTAAAGGTAATGGTGTTTTTAAAATACGTTCACATCCCCCTAATATATCTACTAAATCATCAACTAATTTATGTAGTGCAGTCAACTGATATACACTTAAGCAATTACGGTCGTGTTGCTCCTGGAGATAATCTCCAATCCAAAAAGCAATTTGTAGTGGTGGATGCTCGCTTTCTTTAAGTTGTAAGTATTTAGTTTCAGATATTAATGATACGAGTTCTTCATTCACAGATTCTGACCGCAGATGTCGCTTCATTGCAACCGCAAATGCAACCATTAACCTGAGTATTTCTTCTTTTTCAACTATATCCTCTGGTGAATGATGTTTGACAAATATCCAAGTGTCCCGAGCTAAATTACGCACTGTATTGACTAAAGAGCCCCACAGTTTTCGACCTTCCCAAAATCGCTCGTGAGCTGTATTTGTCCGAAAAACCAATAATAAAGTCAAAGCAATATTGAAACTCAATACTCCATTAACTGTAATGCTATTATCTGATAATATAAAAGGAAATTTATAATGATAAATTAATGATATTACAAAACCATATACAGTCGCTAAAATTACCCAAGGAAAAATAATGGGAATCAATGTCTTTTCAAGTTTGAAAATAACTTGAAACCAGTTCATTTTCTCTCCTGAATAGAGGTAATATTTACCTCCTATTGAATTCTGCACCCTACTGAGAATTCGGTTTAGATTTTGATTGGGCTTTGCTCGACTCATTTGTTCAAATTATAAATCTGTTGTCTATTGTATGAAAGATTTTCCAGATTGGTTGATGAGAAAGTCAAAATTTTCTGACTGAATTATACAAATGCGGGAATGATATTCGGAATTCTGTGTGGCGTTTTTAACAATGTGGTCCGCCTTTCTCATAGCATTGATTACCCACCATTAACATTTGCACTGCTGACGAAGAACTGACTGCTAGTAAAACTTCTGCTGTTTCTCCAACCAGTGCCTCTGCTTTAAATGAGGGCTATAAATTGATAGAGGGAGCGATCAAATTCCGATTATTTGCCATTTTTTGCGGTATTGAGTATTTTGTATAGAGAATCCAGAAGTCAAGATTCAGGATAACATGTGTTTGCACAACTTGTCGGACAACAACAAGCAGTAAATTTACTGAGTCAAACTGTGATAAAAAACAGAGTGGCTCCAGCTTATCTATTTGTAGGGCCTGATGGTGTGGGACGGAGTTTAGCAGCACGGTGCTTTGTGGAATTGCTATTTGCTCCCCATCAAAATCGTTTGCGTCAAGATAATCACCCGGATTTATTGTGGGTACAGCCAACCTATCTGCACCAGGGAGAGCGGTTGAGTGCTGCAGTTGCAGCCGATAAAGGACTCAAGCGCAAAGCACCACCTGTCATTCGCTTAGAACAAATTCGGGAAATTACACAGTTTCTCAGTCGTTCACCTCTCTTGGCATCGAGAAAAGTGGTAGTATTGGAACAAGCGGAAACAATGGCGGAAGCCGCAGCCAACGCTTTACTTAAGACCTTGGAAGAACCAGGACAGGCAACGCTGATTTTAATTGCTCCAACCTTGGAATCTTTGCTGCCAACCTTAGTGTCTCGCTGTCAACGAATTCCCTTTTATCACTTAGATACAGTCACAATGGCTCAGGTACTGACGCAAACAGGCCATGAGAACATTTTACAGTATCCAGCAGTGTTAAAGATTGCCGCAGGCAGTCCAGGAGAAGCGATCGCATCCTACCAACAACTGCAAGCAATCCCAAGAGAACTACTACTAGCTGTGACAAAAGTGCCTTCATCCTACCGTGAAGCCTTGGATTTAGCCAAACAAATTGATAAGGCTATAGATACAGAAGCTCAATTGTGGTTAGTCGATTACCTCCAGCAATTCTACTGGCAGCAGTTGCGTCAACCAAGCATTATCAACCAGTTAGAAAAAGCAAAGCAGAGTCTTCTTTATTACGCCCAGCCACGCCTTGTTTGGGAATGCACATTTTTGTCATTAGTCAATCCCCTCCCTTACACAGGATAGGGGAGAGCAGAAAAGTCTGTGAGACAGGGGCTTGCGCCCTATGATTCTCGGTCAAACTTACTATCAGGTTTTATGAGTACACCTACAACTGATCGCTCCCCAACTGATTCTCAAAGTTGGTGGGCACTGGCGCTTTTATGTGTAGCACAGTTTATGGTGGTGCTAGATTTTTCGATTGTTAATGTAGCGCTTTCGTCGATACAGCGAGACTTGGGCTTCTCCCAGCAAAATCTTCAGTGGGTGATTAGTGCTTATGCTTTGACACTTGGAGGATTTTTGCTGCTTGGTGGGCGTGCAGCAGATATATTAGGTCGTCGTCGAGTCTTGATGGCAGGACTTGGTTTATTTACTCTGGCTTCACTCGTTGGTGGTTTAGCTCAGTCCCAGTGGGTACTGATTGCGGCTAGAGCATTTCAAGGGTTTGGAGAAGCGTTTGTTTCTCCTGCAGCTTTATCGATTTTGACTACCACCTTTCGTGAGGGATCGGCACGCAATCGGGCATTGGGAATTTGGGGAGCGGTGGCTGCAGGAGGCTTTGCCGCAGGCGTACTCCTGGGAGGAATTTTAACCAATGCATTGAATTGGCGGTGGGTGATGTTTATCAACGTGCCGATTGGCATTGCAGCTATTGTATACTCTCCAGTCCTGTTGAGCGAAAGCCGGGATATCACTGCATCACAGCGCATTGATGTTGCTGGTGCAGTTTCAGTGACAAGCGGTATGGTGTTACTAGTTTATACACTGATCCGATTACCTGAGACTGGGCTTTCTGCCACAACTGTGGGACTTTTGCTCGGCGCGATCGCCCTACTGGTTCTGTTTGTTTTCATTGAGTCTCGCGTTCAAGCGCCGTTAGTGCCATTAAGAATTTTCCGCCAACGCACGCTTACGGGTGCTAATTTAGTCGGTGCATTAGTCAGTGCAGCAGCTGCCTCCATGGTATTTATTCTTACAATTTACATGCAGCAGGTTTTGAGCTACTCCGCACTCCAAACCGGACTGGCGTTTCTACCTCATGGACTGACGGCGATCATTTCCGGTGCTTTGGCTTCTCAATTGGTGAATCGCTTTAGCGTCAAGCGTACCCTAGTCAGTGGTTTGGTGGCAACAATAGTAGGACTGTTGCTCTTAACTCACATCTCAGTTCAGGGTAATTTTGTGCGCGATCTCCTGCCTGGAACTATCATCGTTGGTTTTGGTATTGTCACGAGTCTGGTGACAGTCACACTTGCTGCCACTGCTGGAGTTAGCGATCTTGAACAAGGTTTAGCATCCGGGTTGCTCTCCACGTCGGAGCAGATTGGTTCTGCATTGGGATTGGCAATCTTGGTTGCCGTTTCTTCAGCCCGGACATCCTTTCTGATGGCTGGCACGAACAATCCAACTGCCCAAAAAGCTGCACTAACTGGAGGCTTTCAAGTTGCTCTGGCTGCTGGCGCTGGCTTTATTGCCATTGGTATTTTCATCGTCGTCCTCGTTATTCGCGATCGCGAGTGCCACCACAGCAAACAACAACAGTAAGCATAACGATCAATGAAGTGCCAAATGTGGGTTAAAAAAGCTGGAAATGATCGCCGAAATAAGTCTGTCGCTGTCGTTCATTGATAAGTGGAAGATCAATCCGTTCTTTGGTTTGACCAAGGCACGTTTCGGAAGGAAGCTTTCCCCCGAAACGTGCCTTGGCCAAATATAACCACAAATATCTCCCCATAACAGATGAAATTCATTTTCAAATAAAACTACAAGCTCACGCGTACACTACACTATCTGACGTTTATGTGCATCAAGCTACGCGGTTATTTCCAGTTTTTTTGAACACCTTTTCCTGGTCTTTACAAGCATTACTTTTCTGTGTCTTTTTCCAACTTATGTTAGCCTCCTTCAACAAGTTCAGAAATGATTTAGGATTGATATATGCATCTGATTATTAACTGCTAATTACTAACCAGTCTCTTTATATAATTTTTTAGAGGAGTGATAATTTTATGAATAAAGCAACTTTATCTAATTCTCATACTAAGTTATGCTCAAAGAGCAAAATAACTTGTAGTGCAGGCATCTTGCTTGCCAAAATAAGCAAGATGTCTGTCCTACGTCTAAACACAACTCGGAATTATTTAAATACTGGGAACTTGTGGAACACTCTAGCTGTTATCTTGCTTGTATGTGTGAGTTTTACCCAGCCGGTGTTGGCGCAGGAGAAAGAGACAATGTTACGAACCCTCACTGTCAGTGGTCGCAAAGTTGAGACAATTCCAACCACTTTGTCTCAAGTTAATTTGGGGGTAGAGGTTCAAGGTAAAACAGCACAAGAGGTACAACAAGAGGCTGCCCGGAGATCATCATCTGTAATTGCCCTGCTCAAGAGCCTCAATGTAGAGAAATTACAAACTACAGGCATCGACCTCAATCCAGTTTATAGCAATAACAATAATGTGCAACGTATCACAGGATACTCAGCAACAAACACTGTAAGTTTTCGCGTTGTAACTGATCGGGCTGGTACTATCTTAGATCAAGCCGTCAAAGCTGGTGCCACCAGGATTGACAGTATTAGTTTTATAGCTAGTGATCAGGCGATCGCACAGGCTCAAAAACAAGCACTTCAAAAAGCTACCCAAGACGCTCAACAGCAAGCTGAAGCTGTTTTGAGTGTCTTGGGTTTTAAGCCAAAAGAAGTGGTGAGCATTCAAGTTAATGGTGCGAGTGTACCCCCACCACAACCCATCTTACGTGCGAAAGTAGCGACGCTGGCAACACAAGATACTTCTACCCCTGTCATTGGTGGTGAGCAACAGGTAGAAGCATCGGTAACCTTGCAAATTAGTTATTAATTGGGCAATGGAAGAGAAAAATGACCAATTCTCAACTAATTCATAGCTACGACGAATTTTTAATTCCGCGTAGCGGTACTAGGTTCGCCAATTTCAATAGGTAGCGATGGATCGCGTGACCACTCGTTCCAGGAGCTAAAGTAATTCCTGACATCTTTGATACCCGCTTGTTTAAGGGCTATCAGGGTATGAGCAGCTCTAGACCCCTTGAAGCAGTAAATGTATACCGTTGACTCTGGTGTAATGCCTACTTCCTGACAAATTTCTAGGATTTCTTCTTTTGGGCGAAAGATGGAAATTTCCGAATTAGGCATCATCATGCGATACCACTCAATCCAAACTGCACCTGGGATTCTACCTTTGCGCGGGCAAAAGTCTACTCCATAAGGAGAAGAACTGATTCCCATCCATTCATCGTCATCTCTCACATCCAGCTTAACAATCGCAGGGTTGTCTAGTGCTTGCAACATCTGCTCTGTAGTCACCAGAATTGAGGAGTCGATGTTCATGGAGAAAGACTTTTTCTTAGGTGTAGGAATTTCTGATGTCGTCGGCAAACTTGCATTGAGCCATGCTTGATAGCCGCCATCCAGAACTGAAACTTTTGGGCAACCCAAATACTTCAGCAAAAAGTAACCCCGGCAGGATTGCCCATAGCCTTTGTTCATCGCATCTTCGTAAATCACCAACTGTTCCGTACCAGATATGCCAGCTATACCCAAAAGCTGTACAAACTGCGACTGCAAGCTGGCTAAACCTTCTGGCTTTGAGTTTGCCAGGTAGGTAAAAATCTCACGAATGTTAACTGAAGAGGGAATGTGGGAGACTGAATACTCTTGAGGATCGCGAGTATCGATGACAATAAGCGATTTCTGTTGTAGAGCGATCGCCAGTTCTTGTGGGGTAATGAGTGGTTTTACTTGCATTTCTACGCCTCTTCTGGACTCAAACCGCTTTCAGCTATTACCTATTAGCAATTTCACCCAATTCTTTTTACCTACTTTTCAGCATTCTTTGGGTTACATTTACAGTTGAGATAGATATGTTTTTTATTTGACAATTAAGTCTTATTAAACAGAAAAATATGACTTTTTACCTGAGTTTTGATACTTAAAATTTATATATAAATTCTAAATATATTGTAAATCTTCTAATTTATTTTGTTGGGTGGCAATGCGTAACCTTTTGTTTTTTCAACCAAAGCTCTTAAAGCCAGCACCATTTCTTGGTGGGCAACGAGGGGTTTATCCTTCTGGCCGATACGGTCAACTGGCTGTATGACGACAGGGGGAACGGGGAAGAGTTGCTCGATTACAGCTACGCCCTGAAGACAATGGGTACTAATCAATCGCTATTTTTAGGCGTCCTTTTTTGTATCAGTTCAGAGGGTTGTCGGTACTCACGCAAACAAAATTAATTGAACATTTATTTAACTTGGAATGACCTTGAGACAAGCATTTCAGGCAATGTTAATATACAATTGCCCAGACAGCGCTCGATTGATGTGCGGTTGTGCAACCTGATAAGCCGCTTCACCCAGAAGTTCACGGACAGACTTGCCCAGAATCTCATCTCGACTACAGCTAAACCAGACCTCATAGGTGCGGTTGGCAAATCGATAACGCTGATTGGCATCCACAATTGCACTGTAAGGAATATTGCGCTTTAATTGGTCAAATTTACCAGAGATAAAATAGCCGCGCTTTGCAGTGATTGGTTTATGGATTTCCTGCACTAACGCTGATTTCCCAATTCCAGCGATCGCCAGATACCAACATCATTTCGACTTTGACGGCGTGACTCCTGTGCGTTCGCTTATTTTGAGATCGTCCGGGGAATTAAAGCCTTCATGCAAAAGGAAAAAGGAGATTTTTCAGTAACCCGTTATTTGTAAGTAAAATTTTTGACCATCACAGCTATGCTCCCAGAGGGGATTCTTTAAGGCACAGGGATACCATAAATCATAAAATGGCAAAAGCTCTGTGCGAGCCAAAAATGCCAGAATCGATTGCAGCACCTGGATTATAAGCCCTGCAAGGCTTAAATAAATCTGGCGGTTAAAAATGAGCGAACGTACAGTGACTCTCGAAGTTCTTCCAGTACAATCAGTCATGAAAAATCTGTGTTGCAATCACCTTTGCAAACTGCGGGGATCGAGGGCATCTCGCAGCCCATCACCCAGCAAGTTGAAAGCTAAGACTGTGAGGATAATCAATAAAGCTGGAGGCCAGATAAGCCAAGGTTGGAGTACCAAAATTGAGGCATTCGTTGCTAAGGATAGCATATTACCCCAAGATGGGTCTGGTTGTTGGATTCCCAGTCCAATCAGACTCAGTACTGCTTCTGCACCGATAAAGCTTGGAACTGCAAGTGTGGCAGAGATAATTAGATATGTCGCGGTTTGTGGCAAAACGTGACGGACGATGATATAAAGTGGCTTGCCACCCATAGATCGTGCTGCTTGGACAAATTCTCGTTCTTTGATTGATAGGACTTGTCCACGAATCACTCGTGCTAATCCAGCCCATCCAATAAACGAAGTAATCAACACAATGAGGAGAAAGCGTTCGGTACTACTGAGTCCAGGCGGTAATACAGCACCTAAGGCAACTAAAAGATAAATTTCAGGAAAGGTCATCAGAACTTCCGCTAGACGCATGATAATACTGTCAGTCCAGCCACCGAAATAGCCTGATATTCCTCCTACTAACATCCCTAAGGGAAAGGAAATGGCAACTCCCAGAATACCTATAAATAGACTGATGCGACCACCGTACAGCAAACGACTTAATTGATCGCGTCCTTGGTCATCCGTACCCAAGATGTTAAATTTCGCTTCATCAGCTGCACCAAATAAATGCCAATCTAAGGGGATACCGGGAAATATTTCTACTTCGTCCCATGTAGGGGGTAGTGGGAAGTTCATCTGAAATAAGTGGTATTCCGATCCTTTAACGAATAGCTTTAAAGGTGAGGGCTTTTTGAAGTCTACGATAATTTTGCGATCGCCTGTTTTTAAATCTGTGTTTCCTTGAGTTGTCGGATAAATATGAGGACCAATAAACTGTCCTGATGGCGAAGTCCAGTAAATTTGCGTTGGTGGCAACAGCGAACCATTAGGCTGTGAGGCATAAGGATCGTAAGGGGCGACAAAATCAGCTGCAATCACTGACACATAGAAAACTAACAGCAAAATTGCCCCAAATCTTGCCAAAGGATTTTTCTTGAGTCGTTGCCACCAATTCATAGAAGTTTTGTGTGAGAAGTTATGAGTTGTAAGCCTCTGATTATAAACTATAAATTTGGAAATTTTTTATTGATAATTTATAACTTTTAACTCCTCACTTGTAAAATCAGCGCCTCCTGTACAGACGCGCTGTTTGAAACTTCTCTACAACTCCTAACTCCGCGCCTCTACAGACTTACCATTGCGTGTCTCTACAACTCCCAACTTCTCTAAATACAGATGATCTTCAAGACGTCTATCGTGTTCTACAACAAACACATTCGAGTAGAGATTAGCAATAATTTGTTTTCCCTGCTGTGTTAGGGAAAGGTAGTGTAGGGCATTCTGGATGTAGGGATAAACGCCATTCCAATAGAACTTAGAGTAGTTCTTGCGTAAATCTGCAGGGGTGTAATAACCCAGAACTTTATTAATCCCAGTTTCTTCAAACTCGTAAAACAAAGACGTAATTTTCTTTAAGTAACGCGGATCGCTTAATTGTCCAATCAAATCAGCAGCACGCACTAAGCCGGCAAAACTATTTGTATCTTGATGATCTTCTACAGCAGGCACAGGAAAGCGGGTTAATTCAATATTGCTCTTAACGACTTCAGAATCTATCAGCTTATGACCGCCAAAACGTTCTTCAGTAAATAGTTTAGCTCTATCTACATGATATGGTGTGAGACTCGCATCAGAAGCGCCCGGCGAAAGTGAAATCATTTTGTCATCTTTACCCGTAGCATACAGTCTTTCTTCCTCACGGTCTTGTCGGCAAACTCCCTTAACATAACCGATATCATGGCACAATAAAGAAATAATAAAATGCAACCAGTCTTCACTAGAAACACCACCTTCGCGGATGTGTTTGCCGCGTAAAACTTCCTGTCCTACAAGAGTCACTAGGATGGAGTGTTCAACGTTGTGATACAAGGCATCGCTATTGGCAATATTTTCCAAAGCCATGTTACCAACCCAGGCTATGATGTCTTGGTAATCGGTCTTTAAGCAACCATAGGTACGGCGGTAGCCTTCCCGAACTTGATTGACAAAAGCATCTATTAAAATTTCAGTGGCGTTGAACATACGAGTTACTCAATAGAATAAAAATTGTTTATGCTTTTCTAAAGAAAGCATTTAGCGATTAGCGATTAATCGTTAGCTCCGAAAGGAATTTGATAGATATCAGGTCGTTGAGTCATTTAAGCTGACAGCTAAAGGCTTTTTTTAGATTGCACAGTCTGATGCAAATTTAATGTGCTTTTAAGTACATTAAATTTGCGTAACATTAAGTACGGAGATAGGCAAATTGAAGTAAGTTGGAGAAAGGGAATATAACTGACATTGCCGCTTTTGGTCCAAATTAATTCAATATTGATGCACCTTAGCTTATAAGTTTTTCACATGCAAGGGTTGGTTGACGGTGATCTCGATATGAAGAATGAGTGAGTCAAAACAAAGGCAGAGGCGGGAAGTGCATCCGGCTGAAGAAGGCAGAAATAATTAAGGTATAAGAGAAATACAGTAAGGGCTTGGACCCACCACTGATTTAAGACCACCAACCTTTGGTATGGTGGAGACGGTGTGTACCCTTTTGGTCAAGGCAGGGTAGATAACAGAGGAAAAAAAACTGTATAAAAAATACGATTACCTTCAGCCACTTACCTTGCAAGGGAGGGCTGCTCAGATTAAGTACCTTACTAGGAAAACTGGAAAAAAATTGTGCCTTTTGTTATATAAATTACGAAAAAGGACGCAACCAAAAGTCCGAAAAATAGGTCATATTTTGATATATAGTAATTAATCTTAAACTTTCTTATGCAAAAAAGCTTAGTATGCTTAGTAATGTTTAAGGAGGAAGTAGGGGTATGACTACAGGAGACGAAAATTCTTCAGAATTCGAGGAGGAAGAACCAGGAGTTGTTGAAAAGGCTGCTAGGCGGAAAGAACGAGTTGAGGAGCAACGACGTCCTTGGCTTGTACCCTTCTTGGTAGGGATTGTTTTGGGAGTGGCGATCACTACTGGCGGAATACGTGTATTCCGCAATCATCCCTCAGATGAGTCTTTAGCAAAAGGAAATAAATCGTCACAAAAAGTTATGTCAGCGATGACTGTCACCCTCGCCACAGTAGAAACGACTCGTGTTGCTCGTATTCTCAACGCCACAGGAACTGTACAGGCAAGTAATTTGACTCCAGTTTTACCTCAAACCAACGGCTTACTAATCAAAAAAATCCTTGTAAATGTTGGTGCTTCGGTCAAAGCCGGTCAAATTATGGCGGTGCTGGATGATTCGCTGTTGCAAGACCAAATTAGGCAAGCAAAAGCTGATGTCGCCTCAAAACAGGCTGATGTCGCCTCAAAACAAGCAGATTTAGCATCTAAGCAAGGATCTGTCGCATCAAGTCAGGCAACTGTGTCATCTAATCAGGCGATCGTCCAGCAAAGACAAGCTGACTTGGCTCAAGCTAGGGTAAAGTTAAAAGATGCGGAAACCAATTTGCGGCGCAATCGACAACTCGTTGACCAAGGAGCCATTAGTCGTCAACAATCAGATACTGCTGAAACTAATCAGGCAACAGCACGAGAGGCAATACACCAGAGCGAAGCGAATATTCGTAGCGCCGAAGCCAATGTCAAAAGCGCTCAAGCAAGTGTCAGTAGCGCTATGGCAGCAGTTCAAAGCGCTCAAGCAAGTGTCAGTAGCGCTATGGCGGCTGTGCAAAGCTATCAAGCTAAGGTACAACAATTGAAAACTCAACTGGGACAAACGGCGGTTCGCGCACCTGTTTCTGGAATTCTGGCGGAGAAACTGGCAAGAATAGGCGATATAACTGGTGTGGCACCGCAAACCCAGGTAGGAACAGTTGTTGGTGGTACGCAAAAGCTGTTTTCCATAATTCAGGATCAAAAGCTGCAATTACAGGCACTCGTACCGGAAATTCAACTGCCAGATGTCCAAGTTGGTGCCACCGTGCAAATTACGAACGATGCTGATGAGCGCGTAAGCTTACAAGGACGAGTCAGCGAAATAGAACCGATGGTTAATCAGCAAAGGCGTGAAGCGACGGTAAAAATTGATATACCGCCGACAAGCTTATTAAAACCAGGAATGTTTGCCCGTGCGGCGATCGCCATCGGCTCCGTCACAAGCATGGCTGTACCCCAGAAAGCAGTACTACCTCAACCTGACGGGAGTGCAATTGTATTCGTACTTTCAGGTAAAGACTCAGTTCGCGCCCAGAAAGTAGACGTGGGAGAATCAATCATTGGCCGCAGAGTGGAAATAAAAAGCGGTTTGAAAGTAGGCTCGCGCGTAGTTGTTGATGGTGCGGGATATCTCCACGATGGCGACACAGTCCGAATAGCCCGTACTACTGCGCTTAATTAAAAATTAAAAAAGCTTGAAACTAACAACTACCAACCACCCAATAACAATTAACAATTAACATGTCTTTTAATATCTCAGCTTGGTCGATCAAAAAACCTGTTCCAACAATAGTTATATTTTTAATTTTGACAATAGTGGGTTGGTTCTCCTTCATGAGTTTGGGGATTGATACCAATCCAAATATAGATGTACCAACAGTATCAGTTACAGTAACACAACCAGGAGCAGGTCCTGCGGAACTTGAATTCCAAGTGACCAAGAAAATTGAAGATGCGATTGCTGGTTTGGGTAATATTGACGAACTCCGTTCGACGGTAAGTGATGGCAATTCTACAACGACGATTACCTTTATTTTGGGGACAAACACTGATCGCGCTACGAATGATGTTCGTAATGCTGTAGCGCAAATTCGTCAAAACCTCCCCCAAGATATTAACGACCCGATTGTACAACGTGTAGAATTTTCCGGAGGTCCAATCTTAACCTACGCACTCCGATCTGATGATCGACCGGTTGAGGAATTGAGTTACCTCGTTGATCAAACCATCAGCCGCGCTTTATTGGCTGTGAGGGGAGTGGCACAAGTTAAGCGTGTGGGTGGTGTAGATCGAGAAATCCGCATCAACCTAAATCCAGATCGTTTGCAGGCATTGGGCATTACTGCTACTCAAGTCAATGACCAAATTCGCGCTTTTAACATTAACTTACCTGGTGGACGTGCGAAAGTTGGCGGTAGCGAACAAACTATCCGTACCCTTGGAAGCGCTAAAAGTGTAAATGTTTTAAGAACATACGAAATTGTCCTTCCTAAAGGCGGTTCGGTACCTTTGTCCAGTTTGGGAACAGTAGAGGATAGCTTTGCTGAAGTGCGACAAACAGCACGCTTGGACAATCATCCGGTGGTGGCGTTTCAGGTGTTGCGGAGTACTGGCAGCGTCTTGGTGACAGTGGAAGAAGGTGTAAAGGCTGCCGTAGCAGAACTGCAAAAAACTTTACCTCCCGATGTAAAGCTAGAATTAATTTTTACCAGAGCCACCTTTGTCCATCAATCCTACGAAAGTACAATTCATGAATTGCTCCAAGCATCAGTGCTGGCAGTGATCGTGATATTAGTGTTTTTACGAAATTGGAGAGCCACATTAATTACAGCAGTAGCACTACCGCTATCAATAATTCCTACCTTTGCCGTGCAGCAAGCGTTGGGTTATACCCTAAATAACATGACCTTGTTGGGATTAGCGCTGGCGGTAGGTAACTTGGTGGATGATGCCGTGGTGGAAATTGAAAACATGGAACGGCACATGGCGATGGGTAAATCAGCTTGGGAAGCGGCTTTTGACTCGTCTGACGAAGTCGCTTTGGCTGTTATGGCAAGTTCGGCGACTATTGTTGCGGTATTTCTACCTGTTGCCTTTATGGGTGGCATTCCCGGTCAGTTTTTCCAACCTTTTGGTGTCACTGTTGCCGTCTCCACAATTTTCTCCACCTTCGTGGCACGAATGGTGACACCGATGATGGGTGCCTATTTACTTAAGGATCACCATGTGGGGAAAGAGAACACAGGGACACGGGGACATGAGGATGCATCTCCCCCTCGGAAGCGGCGTTTTCAACCCTACACATCTCTCCTAAAGTGGGCGTTACGTCACAGGTTGACAACCTTGGGTATTTCCTTTGGTTTCTTCATTGCCAGTTTGATGTTGATTCCCTATATCCCTAAGGGGTTGGTTGATGGTGGTGACATTGGGATTTCGGGCGTGAGTGTTGAACTAGCCCCTGGTTCTACCATAGAAGATACTACCAAGGTGGTGACACAGTTGACCGATATCCTCCGGAAAAAGTCGAATGTTGTCTCTGTATTGGCAACAGAAGATGTAAATACTGCGACACTTACCGTTAAACTCAAGCCTAAAGAAGAACGGAAAATATCTCAAGAGGAATTTGAACATCTAGTCCGTCCAGAGTTTGCACAAGTTCCGGGAGCAAGAATCAGTTTCCAAAGTTCTGGCTCGGTGGGTGGTGGTAAGGATTTGTCAATACTTCTGCGGAGTGAAAATCCGGCAGCACTCAATCAAGCGGCGATCGCTGTAGAGAAGCAGATGAGGACGTTACCGGGATTGGTAGAAGTGTCTTCCTCTGCCAGTTTGGTGAAACCAGAAATTGTCGTCGTTCCCAACCCGCAACGGGCAGCAGATTTAGGGGTGACAGTGCAATCAATTGCCAGAACAGCATCTCTGGCGACAATCGGAGACAACGATGCGAATTTAGCGAAATATAATTTGAGCGATCGCCAAATACCAATTCGCGTGCAGATCGATCCAAAAGCCAATGAGAATATCACCACAATCCAAAATCTCCAAGTTCCCACTCAAGATGGCAACCTAGTTCCCCTTGTCGCGGTGGCAGATATTCGCTATGGCAGTGGTCCTGCAACCATAAACCGCTATGATCGCTCCCGTCAAGTTTCTTTAGAAGCAAACTTGCAAGGTATATCCTTAGGCAATGCACTCACAGTAGTGAAACAACTCCCCGCCATGCAAAACTTACCGCCAGGAGTCACATTGCAAAACTCTGGTGACGCCAAGATTATGGCAGAGATTTTCAGTCGCTTCGGTACGGCACTGGGATTAGCGGTAATGAGTATTTATGCTATCCTCGTTCTCCTATATAATAATTTCCTTTATCCCTTGGCAATTATGGCAGCTTTGCCGTTTTGTTTAGGTGGTGCCTTAGCAGCGTTAATGTTGGCACAAAAAGCCTTGGGAATTTATGCCTTGATTGGGATCGTGCTGTTGTTGGGGATTGTGACAAAAAACTCAATTCTCTTAGTTGATTATGCTATGGTGAACCTTCAAGAAGGTAAACCCCAACGTCGAGCACTGGTAGAAGCTGGGGTGTCGCGTTTGCGTCCAATTATGATGACTTCTTTGGCGACGATTGCCGGTATCGTTCCGCTTGCTTTGGGACTTGGTGCTGGCGCTGAAGTTCGCCAACCAATGGGTATTGCAATTACAGGGGGTTTCACAACCTCTACTCTGCTGACTTTGGTAGTCGTGCCAGTTATATTCAGCTACATCGACAACTTCCAAACTTGGATTGTGAATATCTTTAAACATGTTACTGGTAGACAGCATCAGGTTGTGGAGGAGATTGTGGTTAGTCGGTCACCGACAGAAGAACCACCATACTCAATTAGAAAATAATGCTATAATAATAGTTAGCCAAAATATGGCTACCCTATTGAACGCGGGTGTAATTCAGTGGTAGAATGTTTGCTTCCCATGCAAATCGTCGTGGGTTCGAGTCCCATCGCCCGCTTGATTTGTTGCATGTTAGTCACATTGTTTGTCAATGTTGAGTTCTCGTTGTGCGTAGTCACAAATAATAGTACCTCTGAGATCATGTCCGTTTGAATATTTATCATTAAAGCACTAAGCCTACCCCAGTAAAGCTGAGTTTTAAGTCCCCGAACCGCAGGTGCTTTGGGGTAGGGTAACCAGTGCGCCCTTAGCGGTTTCCCCAACACTCCTCTACCTGCAATAGTTACCGCTGTAGCATTAGTGGCATGGTGGGGTTCAGCTTCTGAGTCAATTATCAACGATTATCCGGAATTGATATGATGGAAACTGTATAAAATATAGCAACTCAAAATAGGTCGTGAGCAATGTTGTGTTTTGTAGAGTGGACAATAGCTAACACTAAATATAAATCTGAGTTAGGGGGCATTGCTCTATAGCTTAAATTTCACGCTTTTAACGCGGACAAAAATATTTACATAATAAGCTATTGCCAGATGAGGCTTTCTGAGTTTATTTTGTATAAATGACTTTGTCTGATTACTTATTTATTTTTACTTAAGTAACTTATGCGTAATCTAGTTAAAAGAAAGTGTAGTTATTCAGTGTTTTTAATGAATTAGCTAAACTTATGTTGAACTCAAGTCAATCGTTAACCCTCAACGGTCGAAACGCAGTATTCACGAATTATTTTCTAATTGCCATACTACTGGAATCGCTACTCGGAATTAAAATCAAAAAAGCTTGACTTGCAAGCTATCTAGCAACTCTGAATGGTTGCATTATTCCTACCGCGCTGTACTAGTACCGCACGGCGGAAGTCACTCATTCAAAAGTCAAAAGTCAAAAGTGTTATAAATCAAGGCTTCTGGCTGTTTGAAATGGTTGCTTTATTTCCGCGCCCGCGGTACTAGTACAGCGGGCGCGGAAATGAGGATACCGTCTTAAACGGTTAAAAGTCTTGTACTTCCTGCTTTTTGAATCTTGAATTTCTCACAGTGCGAATTCCGCGTAGCGGTGCTCGTAAATTTAAGAAAAATATGATAGCTTCAGCCATAACTCTCAACGACTTCTCCATATTAGTCAACTGAAGGAACTTGCAAGACAAAGACTTTTAATGATATCTTAGGTATAATAGCAAACTCAAAAAAAACTTAGAAAATCTACTTAATATCCTAGTGATTTTTTTATCTACATAAAGGAATCTATTATCCTAAACTACGTATACAACAAACAAAAATATCTATATGGGCATACAACTTCTTCTTTACTTGGCAATCATCGTTTATTTGTTTATTTCTTATCGTTTATTTACAGAATGGTTGGGATTTTTTCTAGAGGATGAAAAAATGAATTCCGGGCAGCGCTTACTTTCTGGGCTAGTTTTGGTTATAGGGTCTATTTTTTGGTTAGTGGTACTTCCATTCGCATACCTAGAATTATTGAAATTTCATAAAAAGCATAAAAAAACTATCGATTTCCTCATAAAATTCCCTAATACTAAGGTTTATCATAAGAACGCCGAAAATCCTGGAAACGTATCCTGACGTAACCCCTCACTCGTTACGAAGATGTGTTCGGTTTTTACAGATTTTTTTCAAGGGGTGTTGGCGTTTTCCCATTATCTACTGGTTCTTGCCAGTCTGAAAGTTTGCGATTGACAGCATTTTCAAGATCTGTAGAAACTAATAGTACATTTGTATTTCCATTAGGTTTAGTGGTAGGATCGGCTTGAGCATACAAAAAACGGTGGTTAAAGTCGGATTTACCTAAAACCAACTCGTGAGTTTTTTGATTCTTCAGTTTTACATTGATTGTTGCGTGGGGTTGATCTAAACCGAATTCTCCAAGCTGATTGGTTGGGATTGATAAAGTACGTTCAACCTTACCCTTTAGCAAAGTATTCATTAAATAGGACATAACGGCGTCTGAAACTGGTGTGACTGTAGGAGATTTAATTAACCACTTAGTTTTGCTAGATTTGTCACCACGTTCGAGATTAATCGCTAAATTTTTCGTCTTTACCGTCAAAGACTGCACATCCGAAGCTTCAAAAGTAAAGATTTGCTGTTCTTTGTTCTTAACTTCCTTTCGCTGAGTTGCACCTTTAATTTCATAGAAGTAAACAAAACTACCAATACCCAGTGCTAACAGTATCAAAATTAAAGTCGTCTTTTGTAGCTTCATCATAAGAGGGAATGGGGAAGAATAATAATTTCTGACTCCTAACTTTTTCTTACCGTCTTCGCCACCAGAGAACAATCGCAGCCACTAAACCAAGTAAGGGTAAAACAAATAAAGACAATGATGTTAAAAGATTGGCTTGTGCTGTTGTGAGATTTATTCGGCGGTTTTTAACCTCTTTGGGACGAATCGAAAGAGGTTGCTGATCCTGTTGACTTAGCCAAGTGACTGAGTTAAGAAACACATCTCCATTTAACTGTTGTTCAAACAAACCATCGGTAGCAAAATCTGAATTTCCGATCACCACCATGCGTGACTCAGTGGCAGTTTGATTGGTTGAAGGAGATGAGGGAGAGGGGGGAGTTGAAGGTACAGGGATTTTTAGTGATGCAGTTGGTGTGGGAGTGGGTAATGCGGGTGAAGTAGGCTTGGCGAGTGTTCCTGTTTTGGGTGATGCGGTTGGTGTGGGAGTCGGTAATACGCTCGAAGATGGGGTAGATAATGGTTGTTGTTTCCTCTTTAAGGCAACGCCTAAAGTGAGAGGGCCTTTAATATCTTTACCCTCATCGAACTGCAATTTTTCGCTTTTGAGGTCGCTTTCTGCCCAGCTATCCGGAAAGGGTTTGGTAAATAGTAGCGGAGTTGCCTCAACACCTGCTACGGGGGTAATTTGAATTGGTCTTGCCAAACTATAAAAAGAAATATCTTTACCAAAGTCTTTAGTGATCGGATGCTTTCCGTATTCATTCACTATCGGAACGGCAGGACCAAACTGAGGATTTCCAGCAATATCGACTGCCAAACGATTATCTAATTTTACGCCCCACTCAGCCAGCAAAGTGTCGAGTTTCGGATCGGTATTGGGATCGATCATCAGCAGCAAGTTGCCACCCCGATTGAGATAGTCTTGCAAAGCTTTCTCTTCTGACTCTAAGAGCGATCGCGTAGGACCAGCAAGCACCACAACAGCAGCATTACTAAGAGACGCTGATTTCTCGGCTAAATTTACCGGAGATGTTATAAAATTTCTCTCACCTAAAGCCTGTATTGCTTGCGAGATTGCATTCTTCCCAGGTGAAAGAGGATGTTCGCCATCACCCTGGAGAAAGTAAATTTTAGCTGTGTTTGTACTTGTGATTTGTTGCAGACGGTTAGTTAACTTCGCTTCCGATAGACGTTCATTCTCACTCACCACCTGGACTAATTGTCGTCTGTTGGCAGATTCCAGGTAAACTTCTCCATTGTCTTTGAGGTGAAACTTTTGTGCTAATCCTGGTGCAGCTTGGGGATCGACGTACTCATATTTAAACTTCGATCTGTTTTGCTCGTGATAGTTTTCGAGTAACTCCTGATCCTGGGGATTTGGAGAATTAAACACCCACACTTTCACTGGTTCAGAGAGAGAACGTACCGATGCTCGTGATTGAGGGGCTAAGGTAAACAACTGAGTTTCCGTGAGATCCTTTTGCAAGTGATAGCGAGTTCCTAAGAAGTTAACTAACCCCAAAATGATCAATACGGCTGAAGTTGCAACTAAGGCATTAGTCCCTGCTTGGGTGGAACGACTACTCCACCAATGATTCTGCTGATTTTGCCTGATTAACCACAAAACGGCGATCGCACTTCCTGAAACAATCAACAACAATGAAATTGTTCCCCATCCTGACAGCAATCCAGATGTTAAGCCCGCAGTTAAGAGGAACGGAGCCAGCCAAAACAACAAATATCCAAGTTTTTTTACAGCGATTGTCTTCATTTTAATTGTTAGTTGTTCGTTATTCTTTGTATTATTGAACAGCTATGCCCGGATGATGGTGACAGAACGTCCTTTTTTGGTAGTCGCAACTTTAGTTCCTAAGCGCTCTGCAAATGGTAATGCTTTCTCACCTCTATCAAAAACAAATAACCAACCAAAATCAACTTTGATGCGTTCTAAATAAGAATCTAACTGCTCTAATCCTTCTTCTTCTGGGTCTTTCTTTTTTTCACGCCAAACTTTTAACTCAATTCCTAAGGTTACATCTTTATACCTGAGGTATAAATCCATGCGATCACGTCCAATGGCATATTCGCGTTCAAGAGTTCCACCTCCGTTAACGACGCGATGCAAAAATGCCATCAGTACTAAATGAGGTGCAATCTCATGGTAAGCTGTGGTACCAAGCAAAGGTTCGCCATGCTGACACCAAAATGCTATAAACGCCTCTAGCAAAGCATCAGTATTTAAATCACCTGATGCACTGAACCAAGTAGGTGCTATTTCAGGGAGTGAAGCCATGGGTGTCATTGTTAATACCCTAGGTAAAACCTCCCGGTAAATGGGATTAGCAATCACCAACCCTCCTCGCGGGTCCATTTTGCACAAACCCAAGTCGATGACAAACTGGATATCATCCCAAGGCACGTTTCCTAGTTCTGAACCTGCTAAGATTGGCTCAATGATTGCCTTTATCCTCGGTTCTTGAAGTTTTTCAGCAAGGGAATCAAGGTGAGTATCTTTATGTGCAATCAGCTCTTCCTTCGCTTTTTGAATATGCTCTAATGTAATTTCTATATTCGTGTCCGTCACTATTTCTTGTACAGTTTCTTTAGCGAGAGCATTTACTAACCAAGGCTGTCCTTGAGTCAAATCAAACACTGTTCGGATTGCCTCAGTTGTAAAAACCTGTCCTGTATCGTCAGTATGTTGCTGGTATAATTGTTCTACTTCCTTAGCATTAAAATCTCTTAACGTCAAAGAACGTTCTTTGATATTAAACGGACTTGCTGTATTTAATCGTTCACTACCACCAGCCGCGACTTTATAATCTCGCACATCGCGCAAACCAATTAATCCAACGGAGATGGGAAAATTTGTAGGACGACCGCGATAGCCATCGCGCAACTGTCGTAAGACTGAAATTAGGGTTTCATCCTGTAAAGAGTCAATTTCATCGATAAACAACACTAATGGTCGTGGAGATGCTTTTGCCCAAGTCTGCAAAGCACCTTGAATTTTTCGTCCTGGCTGTGCATCACCCCAAGAATCTGGGGGGTGTAAATATTCAGGTAAATCAAACTTAGCGCTTGTCCACCAAGAATCCAGAATCGGTAGTTCTGCGGCTCTTGGATCATGACTAAAAGATGCGCCCACTTCTGCTGATACCATAACCGCCGTGTAGCGCCCACTTTCGGTAAGTTGTTTTGCCAACGCCAGCATAGCCGTAGTTTTACCCGTTTGCCGTGGAGCGTGAATTACAAAGTAGCTGCGTTGTTCAATCAGCCGTAATAAATTGGGCAACCTAATAGTGGGCGACAACATGTAGTGAATCTGGGCTTCACAAGGCCCTGCGGTATTAAACCAGCGAGACATAAAAATTTTGGCGGAACGGTTACGGATGCTGTAAGTTTAGCGCATTGTAATATGTGAGAAAATGTACATTATTGTAACATATCGGAGATTATTTGTTGGGGTAAATGTGCCATTTCTTACACCAAAAGAGATCGGGATGTTTCCATTACGCGAATGGTGAGTTATTAGTATTAGTTTTTCTGCTAACTACTAACTAATAGCTACTGTCGTTGAAAGCGTAATGCATCAATTGATTGAGCTGTGAGAAAAATGCCTAGAAGAATGTAACTGGCAAACAAAATTAAGCTACTAGTATCGAAAATTCCTTGTATTAAAGCATTGTAGTGTTTCAGTAAAGATAGATGACCTAGAGCCCTTCCCAAGGGACCATTAATATTTTTGGCAATTAAATCAACAAACAACAGTAACAAAATAACTGCGAAAGTCATGACAGCAGACAGAATGGTGCTATCTGTTAGAGAGGAGATGAACATTCCCAAGGATAAAATTGCGGCTGCTAGCAAGATCAATGCCAAATGTCCGAGTAATGGTATTGCCAGAGGCATTGGTGGATTTGACGCACTGAAAGCGATCGCTTCATAACCAAGTAAAGGAACGATCAAGGTTGTCACAAATGTCACCACACCTAATAATTTACCGACAGCTACCGCCCAATTTGTGACTGGCGACGTAGCTAACAGTTCTAAGGTTCCACGCTTGCGTTCTTCTGCATAAAGTCCCATAGAGAGGATCGGCAGTACAAATAACAACAGCCACCCCATTCGATCCAAAAATGCTCGGACTAATTCGTAAGGAACATCAATCGGTGGTAGTGGTATTTTAGTTTGTTGCCCTTGCAAATCGAATTGCGCCACTGTTGGCAAAATGCCTCCTGGTCCGATTAGAATTAAGATAAAGAAGAATCCAGCCAACAGCCAAAAAACGCTGGCGATCATATAAGCTAAAGGCGAGACAAAATAGCTTTGTAACTCTCGGCGATAAATGGCAATAATATTACTGAATACAATACCCATTTACGCTGCTTCTCCTTCGGTTGCTGCTGAGTGTATCTCTGTTTCTACCTTTTCTTGCGTTGTCAGTAAAAAGACATCTTCTAAAGTAGCGCTGACACGTCGCATTTCATGCACACGGAATCCAGCATGGATCAGTGCTGCGGTAATCTCCCCTCCTGGTTCGATTCCGGATTGCAATATCACCCGCAGGTGAACCCGGTTTTCCTGTGAAGGACTATAAACTCCCGTTGTCGGGACTGATTCTACCAAAGCGACACCCTCTAATTTGTGCAGGAGTTGTTGAGCTGATACAGCATCTCCCTCAATTTCAAACTCATATCTAAAGCCACCTGTCAACTGAGTCACAAGATTTTCAGGTGTATTTATTGCTACTATTTTCCCTTTATTAATAATTGCCAAGCGGCTACAGGTCATGCTAACTTCTGGTAAAATGTGGGTAGAAAGAATAATTGTGTGAGTCCCTGCAAGGCTTTTGATTAAATTTCGCACTTCAATGATTTGCCGGGGATCGAGTCCAACAGTGGGTTCGTCCAGAATTATAGCAGGTGGATCGTGAACCACTGCTTGGGCAATGCCAACTCTTTGGCGATATCCTTTAGAAAGTTTGCGAATAATCACATTACTCTTGTCTTGTAAATTACAACGTTGGATCGCCGCCTTTACCTTATTTGCGCGATCGCCTGCACTCACTCCCTTAATCCGCGCTACAAAATACAAAAATCCCTCCACCGTCATTTCCGAATACAGTGGCGGGGTTTCCGGCAAATAACCAATTTTTTGCCGCACAAAAAGCGAATTATCATGAACATCGAAGCCTGCAATCCGGGCTGTACCACTTGTTGCTGGTAAATAGCCTGTCAAAATACGCATAGTTGTCGTTTTGCCAGCACCATTTGGTCCCAAAAACCCCAAAATTTCTCCTTGTTCTACGTTAAATGTGACATCAGTAATAGCTGGGGTAGAGCCGTATACTTTACTTAGATGCTCAACTTCAATCATCCTAAGTGTTATTGATAGAGTACCAAATAATATTAGATCACCCAGTCGAGGGAAGAGGGGAAGAAAAGAGACATAAAGAGGGAGAACAATAAATCTTATCTCCTATCTCCTTGTTCCTATCTCCTTCTTCTAATGTCCATACCCTTAAACAAAGTGCCTACTAACAACCAATGGTTAAATCTACCCTAGTTGCCACATTTTATGTCAACCCTGTGGTGGGAAATGACACTCATACCGGGACGCAGTTTACTCCATTTAGAAGTCTGACTCGCGCCTTAAGAGAAACCACAATACCTAAGATAATTAAGCTTGCAAATGGGACTTACAGTACTGCGAGCGGTGAAGTCTTTCCGCTCTTCATTCCCACTGGAGTAGTTTTAATAGGCAACGAAACTACTAAGGGTGAAGGCATTGTGATTTTGGGGAGTGGTAAGTATCAAAGCCCGAGTTTTGGCGTACAGAATATTACAATGCTTTTACTAGGTGATGCTCAATTAAAAGGTGTGACGATCACAAATACAACGCCAAAAGGGACTGGCGTCTGGATTGAGTCAACTTCCCCAACTTTGGCTAACAACACTTTCAGCAACTGTAGTCGGGAAGGTGTGTTTGTCAGTGGGACTGCCAAAGCCGTAATTATAGATAATGTATTTGTCCAAAATGCTGCCTCAGGGTTGGTGATGGCACGTAATAGCAAAGGTGATGTACTAAGGAATGTTTTGCAAAAAAACACTCTAGGCATAGCAGTGAGTGACTTTGCCACACCGATGATTGCCAACAACAAACTCTCCGAAAATCGCTCAGCGATCGCCCTGTCACGAAATGCACGACCGATACTGCGTCATAATTTGATTGCCAATAATACGCAGACTGGTTTATTAATCCATGGGAACGCCTCCCCCGACTTAGGTACCAATCACGATCCCGGTGGTAACATTTTTCACGAGAATGGGCAGTTTGATGTCCAAAATTTTACTTCTATTAAGTTAATTTCCGCAGGCAATCAGTTGAGTCCAATCAAGATTAATGGGCTGCTTGAATTTACTGCTGTCAACCACCATGTCGATCTTCCTGTGTACACCGACATTATGGGACACTGGGCAGAAAAATTTATCTGGGCATTAGCAAGCATGAACTTAACTCACGTTTTTGCGGATTGTCGCTATCAGCCAGATCAACCGATAACCCGCGCTCAGTACTCCGCTTTAGTAGCCGCAGCCTTTAATCCCGAACCCAAACGCCCAGCACCTGATTTTACTGATGTCCCAAAAGATTCTTCTTCTTATCGCAGCATCCAAATCGCCGCGCAGGGTGGCTTTGTTGGGGGAAAGAGCGATGGCACCTTCCGTCCGCATCAAAACGTGCAACGGCTACAGGTTATAGTCTCCCTCGTTAGCGGACTGGGACTACCACCTGATCGGATTGATCCCTTATTAGATTACAGTGAATTTGATACCATACCCAATTCTGCCCGCACCGCAGTGGCCACTGCAATACGGCACAAAATCCTCGTGAATCACCCAGATCCTGAGCAAATAAAACCTTTTGAAGATGCCACAAGAGGAGAAGTCGCGGCCATGGTTTACCAAGCATTAGTTGCTATCGGACAAACGCTTGCTATAAATTCACCATATATTAATTCTCTTTTTACCGATTGAAAGTAAAATAAAAAACATTTCTACTTTTTATATGAACTTAAAATCACTTGGCAACACAAACTTTAACAGAAACCACAGTAGGCTATATGCTATGGGAACAAAATTTGTGCCTATTGCTTGAAGCCGATAACCCGATGTTCACACCAGCCCCGGACACCTCTGCCGATCTGGCAATAGCTTTATTAATTCATTATAGTTTTGAACTCAGTGGCTACAGCGCCAGCGAGATAGTTGACACTTGGCAAAAACAATATCCCCTTAACTGGCTACACTTTGCAGTCATTGAGGCACTTTATCAAGGTCGCTACAAAGCAGTTTCGGTACAGCAAATATTAAATCTCTGGCAACGGCGAGGGCAGGCTACGTTTCATTTCAACATGGAATTTGAAACTATGATCTGTAGCAAATTTCCGGAGAAATTAACTTCTGTGTCTGTTATACCTACTGTTCAGAAAAACCATCCTAAACAGCAATTCACGAAGCAGCAAGGGAATTTAGAGGACTCGAGGACGCCGAAACGGGGGAACACGGGGAGTATAGAAGACGCGGAGATGCACAAGAAAGGAAACGCGGGGAGTGTGGAGGAAGCTCTTAATTCAAAAGACGTGGGAAAAAAATTGACTCCTCCCGCATCTTCTGACTTTCCACCTTCTGAGCAAGAGGCTCTTCCCCCTCCTGCTAGCAATCATCCCCCAATTGGGCAATTTACTCCAGAAACAAGTGCGTGTTCAGATTCCTTCACATCAAAACTTAAGGCAATGTCTAACAATAAGTTACTATCGATTAACGTTCAAGAAGATTATGACTCAGTACGGTTCAGTTAGAGCTAAAAACCTGATTTCGCGTAGGTTGGGGAGCCAGCGCTGTAGTAGGGTTAGCCTGCTCTCACGGCGACTGGCGTTTGAGGAACCTCACCCAACATTCCCGCAGTTTTTTTGGGTAGAGCGATCGCTCACCCAACCTACAATTATCCTTAACTGAACCGTATTGGATTATAACCGAACAAGGCAAAAGTTAAAAGTGAGCCAGCGCGATCTTGGGGGTTTCCCCCATGAGTGCCTTTTAAACC
>CALMVQ010000106.1 GCA_937873135.1 uncultured Scytonema sp.
AAGGGTTTTAACTATTTCAGATGGGTGGTTTATTTCCGCCGATCTGTACTAGTGCCTAAGTTACCAAGAATAACAGCGTCTGAGGTCATTCGTGTTCTCGAAAGCTTAGGCTTTGTTCAGGTAAGACAACGTGGAAGCCATGTTATTTTGAAGAAACAACTTGTGGAAGAAGGCGAAGAGCGGAAAGTGATTGAAGTGGGTTGTGTTGTGCCAATGCATCGTAAGACAATAGCTGTTGGCACCCTAAAGAGTATTTTGAATCAAGCTGGAGTCTCAGTTGAAGAGTTTCTCGAAAATCTATAGTTCAAAAGTATTTGTTGGGTAACAGGTTGTTAGTTTGTCGCTTCGCCTGGGAATACTATGTATCAGGGATTCAAAAAGTCATTTTTTTACATGTTAAATAAGTAAATCTTACATCCACAAAAATGTGACTTCTTCCTACGCAATAGCTAAACCCCGCCATCAGCCAGATGAACGCAACTACCACAAGGACTGGAAGAATTGCCAGCATCATTGAGAAACGCCGCCCCCTTGCTCAGAACATTCAAAGGGTGGAGGCGAATTTGAAGTCTCTTGCTTCAGCACTTTGTCATCTTGAAGACCATCGTCATAATTTGCTGACGCGAGTCGATGACTCAAATGTTACCACACGTTTGCAGGAAATAGATTTAGTTAGGATTCAATCGAGTATCACTGCTGAACTGGAGGCTTTAGGTAAGCTTAAGGTGCGCTTATGCCGTGACACACTCAACATTGGGGTAGTTGGACGAGCAAGGCAAGGTAAGAGTCGGCTACTACAAAGTTTAACTGGACTGACTGCTGTAGAAATTCCCGATGGGGACAGGCAACATTGCACTGGTGTCCAGAGTACCATTTACCACAATCCAAATATCGAGACTTATGGTGAAGTCAGTTTTCACTCAGAGCAGTCATTCCTAGAAGAAGTCATTAGTCCTTATTATGAGAAACTCTGCTTGGGTAGAAAGCCGATAACAATTGCAGAGTTCGCTAGCAATCCACTACCTCCCTTACCTAACAACCTTCCTGGATATGCACAACCGGGAGCGATGTACGAACATCTGAGCAAATACTATATCTATCTAGAAAAGTATCGTCACCTGCTGCGAGAACCCTCACCCCGCCGGATTTCGCGGAATGAAATTCGGGAATATGTAGCTCAAGACACTCCTGACGGACAGCGAGTATTTTTCAACTATCTGGCGGTACGGTTCGTAAAGATTGTTTGTAACTTCCCCAACACTGATGTTGGACAGATTGCCTTAGTTGATATGCCTGGTTTGGGAGATACAGGCGTTGGTGATGAAGAGCGACTAATGAGAACGCTGGGACAAGATGTAGATGCAGTGTTATTTGTGCGGATGCCAAAGTCATCTGGTGACTACTGGGCAGATGTGGATGTACGTTTATATGATACAGCGCGTGCAGCATTGGTTGATTTGCCTATCGAATTGTGGTCTTTAATGGTTCTCAATCAAACGGCTGCTGACTCCAAAAACGGCGACAACTCTAACAACTGCCAAGACTTAATGGGGGATATTCCCAATAAACGCATTAATGTTTCTGAGTGCGTAATGGCTAACTGTGCCATTTCTCAAGAGGCTAACAAAGTTCTAGATAGAGTACTCGACTACTTAACAGCAAAAATTTCTGACTTAGATCACAAATATGCCTTCTCTTGTCAACAGAGATTGATGGAATTTCAGGAAACAACGAAGACGGAGTTAGATAAGGCACAAAAAGCCTTAAGCAAAGAGGTGGGTAATGAGGAAGAGTCACTATTTGATGATTTATTTGATGATTTTTGGGATGAGATTACAAACAGTCTGACAGAACTACTCAACCGACTCATTGAACGGCGTGACTCCCAAGATGATTACCTAAAAAAGCAAGTAGAAGATATTTTCCGAGTATGCCGAGAAGATACTGGCATTCCCACAATCGAGAAAATAAAAAGAAGTGGTAATCGTGTCGGCGCTTACTCAAGACAGATGCTGTGTTAGTTTGTCTCTTCGCCTGGAAATACTATGTAGCAGGGATATAATATTTAAATTAGGAGTGAGTGGATTTTTAATCTGTTGATCGCTTTAGGAGTTTTTTATGCCTTCTCCATTTCCCGGTATGAATCCCTATCTAGAGCATCCTTCCCTATGGGCAGGAATCCACCATCGGTTAATTACAGCGATCGCCAATGACCTCGCCCCCAAGCTGCGCCCAAAGTACATTGTGGCGATTGAGGAGCGCGTGTATGAGGTGAATGGCGATACGTCTTTGCTTGTGGGTGTACCCGATGTCTCGGTGCAAAGTTCGCTCTTTTTAGCCCGACCGACTGAATCCAATCTTGCAGTTGTTTCCCCAACAATGCCGATGGATGTGTTGCTACCAATGCCAGAAATTTTGACAGAAGCATACTTAGAAATTCGGGCTGTGGAAACTGAGGAAGTTGTGACCATTATTGAGGTGCTTTCTCCGAAAAATAAACAGGTAGGAATCGGGCGGCTGCAATATGAAACAAAACGACTAAAGATTTTGGGTAGTGCTACTCATTTCGTTGAAATTGATTTGTTGCGCCAGGGAAGTTCGATGCCAATGATCGGAGATTTTTTGCAGAGTCACTATCGGATTGTGGTAAGTTATAGCGAAACTCGTCCGAAGGCTGCTCTTTATGGGTTTAATTTGCCAGATGGGATTCCTGAATTTCCAGTGCCGCTAAAGGCTAGTGAAGCGGAACTAAAGATCAACCCAAAGCTATTGCTCGATCAGATTTACGATCAGGGAAGCTATGACTTAAGGATTGATTACAGCCGCCCCCCAATTCCAGCTTTGTCAGAACCGGATATGGCTTGGGTGAATGAGATATTGCAACAGCAGGAATTAAAGTAAATTTAGAAATCTTGTTTGCTGCTGAGATATAGTATTCACCAATTTTTTTGAAGAACAAAACTACCGTAAATTATAAATATTTCAAAGATGTCTGAGGATTATGAGAACGAATCGCAAT
Source organism: uncultured Scytonema sp. (assembly GCA_937873135.1). Classification (GTDB taxonomy): domain Bacteria; phylum Cyanobacteriota; class Cyanobacteriia; order Cyanobacteriales; family Nostocaceae; genus Rhizonema. The sequence goes on from CALMVQ010000106.1 coordinate 3,020, forward strand.
ACGGTTCTTAATCGTTATATCGGCAATTCGTTTTGAATCAAGAGGAAAACTAAACTACTGTCCCAAATTGTAGCCCGTAGAAATTAGCGTACACTCCCTGTTTATCTATCAACTCTGCATGTGTTCCACTCTCAACAATTTTACCTTGCTCGACGACGAGTACAAGGTCTGCGCTCGTGACAGTGCTGAGGCGGTGAGCGATGACAAAGCTGGTGCGATCTTTGAGCAGTCGAGCAAGCGCCTCCTGAACTAGAGCTTCGGTACGGGTATCAATGCTGCTAGTGGCTTCGTCTAAAATCAAAATCCGAGGGTTAATTAAGACGGCTCGCGCAATGCTCAGCAGTTGTTGTTGTCCTTGACTTAAGCTAGTTCCTTGCTCTCCCAAACGAGTTGCATATCCTTGGGGTAAGCTTGTGATGAACTCGTGAACATTGGCAATTTCTGCTGCAAGTTCAATTTCCGCTTGGGTGGCGTCTTTTCTGCCAAAAGCAATATTTTCCGCAACTGTGCCGCTCAACAATATCGTGTCTTGCAAAACTACCCCTATCTGACGCCTTAAACTCGCTTGGGTGACACCACGAATATCTATGCCATCTACAGTAATTGTACCACTCAACACATCATAGAAGCGCAAAATTAAGTTTATAATTGTGCTTTTTCCGGCTCCCGTCGCACCCACCAAGGCAATCATCTGTCCTGGTTTGGCATGAAAATTAACTTGATTGAGAGCTAACTGGTTGGGGATATAGCCAAAACTCACGTTCTCAAACTCAACTTTACCTATAATTGGCGGCATTTCTATTGCATCAGGCGCATCTTGCAGCAATGCAGGCTCGTCTAGCAGTAGAAAAATTCGCTCTAACCCAGCTAAAGCTGATTGTGCTTGGGTATAAAATTGACTTAGAGCTTGTATGGGCTGAAAAAATTGCTGAACGTAAATCAAGAATGAAGTCACAGTTCCTACAGTTGCTGCACCTTTAACTGTCAAATATCCCCCATAAGCTAGCACTCCTGCTGTGCCTAAGGTGTTGAGAAAATTAATCGAGGGTGAAAAGGCAGCAGTAATCGCGATCGCTTGTATGTTCGCATCCCGATTCGCAGCATTGAGAGTATCAAATTGCTGGATATTTATTTGTATCCGATTAAACGCTTGTGCTTCCCTAACACTATTAATATCTTCCTGCAACTTAGCTGAAAGTTGACCGATAGTTTGTCTTGTTGTGCGAAATCTTTTTCTTGCCCATGATCCAAAAAGCGCTGTGGCGAAAATTATCAAAGGAACTACGAAGTTAGTCAGCAATCCCAATTCCAGATTGAGCGCAAGCATGGCAATGATAATCCCAATTAAGCTGAATATACTGCCAATAATTTGGAGGATCGTAATTCCAAATGCCTGTTCTACAGTACTCACATCATTCAACAGACGACTCATCAAATCGCCTGCTTGGCTACGGTCAAAAAATCCCAAAGGTAAGCTTTGTATTTTTGTTAAAATATCATAACGTATCTGAGCTAAAACACGTTGCATAATCCAAGTAATCTGTCTAATTCGAGCCCTGAATGTCAAAGTATTAGCAATATAAATCAAGAAGAGTAGAACTATTATCTGCATCAACCCCCGCCAGTTCCCACGAGTAATCAAATGATCAATTGACCAACCTACAAGGAATGGAGCTATGGCTTGACCCGCAGCACTAATAACTAGTAATCCCAATGCTATCAAAATATCTTGACTATAAGGGCGAAAGTACTGTATAAATCTTTGCCATGTTGGGTATGTATGTGATATTTCTTTTAAGATTTTTGAGTTTTTATTTATCATCTTTAATCATTATTTAAATGAACATTAATTTTATTAAAATAAGTATTATTCGTACTTATTACAAGTCATTTAAGTCATGAACACAAAGTACTAGCAGTCCTTTGCTTTACTTTGTAAAATTCAAAGAGTGTTTCTTTTGTTTGCGCACTCATAGCGTCTAAAGAGTGCGAAACGCTGCTTTGTTCGTCGTTAGACGTGGCGTCAGCTAAGGCGGTTCAATTAAAAAATCCTTTTGACGACTCACTTAATATCGCTAGATCATTTTGAATTTGTGACTCTAAAATAGAACTATACAACGGACTATTTTGCATCAACTCCTCATGGGTTCCCTGTGCTACAAGTTCTCCACCATCAATTAAAAGAATACGATCAGCATTCTTAACTGTACTGATCCGTTGGGCGATCGCAAAGACTGTACAAGTTCTAGTCCTCATTAACTTGTCGAGAGATGCAAGAATTTGCGTCGCCGTTTTGGCATCTACCGCAGATGTGCTATCATCCAAAATTAAGATGCGGTAATCAGTGAGGAGTGTGCGGGCGATCGCAATCCTCTGTTTTTGTCCTCCCGATAACCCAACTCCACGTTCTCCCACAATTGTTTCATAGCCGTCTGGCAAACTTATGATAAACTCATGAATATGGGCGATTTTCGCCGCTTCTATCACCAGTTCCAAGGGAGCATGGGGTACCGCATAGGCAATGTTATAGCGGATAGTACCAGAAAATAGCCGAGTTTCTTGGAAAACAATCCCAATATGCGATCGCAAACTTTGGAGTGTAAAATCACGCACATCATTCCCGTCGATGCGAATTGCTCCAGTTGTCACATCGTAAAAGCGGGGAATCAGGTTCACAAGGGTACTTTTACCGGAACCAGTCATTCCTAAAATCGCTATCAGTTCATTAGGTTTAGTTTCAAAAGACACGCCTTTTAGGGCATCATGAGTTGCTCCTGGGTAGCGAAAAGACACATCCTCAAAGGATATTCTGAGACTACTGCTGTTAAATGGAATTGCACCGAAGCGATCGCGTATTTCCTCTTCAGTATCAAACACCTCATACACTCGTTTAGCCGAAGCTGCCGCTTGAGCAATCACCGACGAAGCAAAGCCCATTTGCACAATAGGTTGGAGAATCACAGCTAAATACGAGTTAAACGCGACTAATTCGCCAAGAGAAAATCGCCCTCCAATGACAGCACTTCCTCCAAAACCCAGCACCGCTAGTGTCACCAGATTACTCACCAAAAATATGAGCGGGAAAACGTTGGAAAGTGCCCGAACGACTTTCAGATTAGCGGCAACGACTTCCTGATTTCTTTGTTTATAGCGTTCAATCTCCGCATCTTCTCGCACAAAAGCTTTGATGACACGAACGCCCAGTAAGTTCTCTTTCAAGACTGCGTTTAGTTCTCCTAATAACTGTTGCGTTCTCCCAAAAAGTACTGCGCTTTTAGAGAAAAGCCCGATTAACAACAACGCTGCGACAGGTATAGATGTCAGTGTAATTAACGCCAATTGCCAGTTCATAACTAGCAAAATCACAGTAATTGTGACTACAGTCACCAGAGAACTAATAACCTGAAGTAAAGTCGTACTCACAAAAGTGCGAATTTTCTCAATATCCGACGTAATTCGCGTTAACAGTTGCGAAGTTGGAGCGCGATCATGATAGCTGAAACTGAGGTTCTGAATTTTCTGGAAAATCTGATTCCGTAGCTTGTAAGCAACTCCTTGTGCCACCGTTTCTGCCCAAAAACTCTGCCCAAAACTGGACACTCCTCTGGCGATCGCCACACAAATTAACGAACTGCTTGCTTGAAAAACAATATCTAAGTCTTTTTTCGCAATACCTTGATCAATTTCCCACCGGAAAAGCTGTGGAGTCAAAGCATCGGTAGCAATTAGGAGCAACAAACTAAGCAAAGCACCTAAACTCATCCAACGATACTCGTTCAGATACCCCAAAGCCCGTTTGAGCGATTCGATTGGTGAAGGGGAAGCGACATCAAGTTTAACCAACGTTGCACCTCGTTTCTTTTGTAATTAATTCTGTAAACCGTAAAATCTCATCTGCTACGTCTTGCTGGTGCCAAAGCTTTAACTTTCAGTCAAACAGCATTGAAAATTTTGGCAACTTGTAACCCTCCATTCCCAGCAGATAGTACATAAGCACTATACAATACAATTTTTAGCCAATGAAATCACCTGAACTACGAGTAAGTAGAAAAGCATAAATAAATCAAACTATGTAACGAAAAGTAAAGTTTTTTTAATTCTTATTCCTTGAGCATAGCTGCCTTGTCTTAACGAGAAATTATCACGCCCACCTATTAATGTGAATCATGAGCATCTGAAATGGTACATCTTTAAAATTAAGCAATCAGGGGAAGAGGATATTATAGCGATTATCGTTTGAGTCACATACATAATGCCCTCAAGCTCCCTCTTAGGCAGCCCTCCGCCAGACTTGGGAGAGAGGGAGAATGTATGAGATACAACTGAGAACCGCTATAAATGGCAAGACAAATGCAATTTAGACTAAAAATCGCACTCTTAATGAACGGTTAATTATCCCCATATTGGAGGCAATGATGGTACAACAACTTACACTTATAACATCTGACACAGAGTATGCTATTATCTACCCCGAAAGCGACGGCAAACCAATGGCAGATAACACTATACAATTTCGCTGGATTGTCACTGTAAAAGAAAATTTAGAAATTTTGTTTGCTGGCATTGCCGACGTATTCATTGCAGGGGATCTATTATGGTATCCAGTGGAGGGAAGTAACAAATGTCTTGCGCCTGATGCAATGGTTGTTTTTGGAATCCCAAAAGGAGACAGGCGTTCCTACAAGCAGTGGGAGGAAAACAACATTGCGCCACAGGTGGTATTTGAAATCTTATCCTCCAGCAACACTACCAAAGAAATGGCAAACAAACTCCTGTTTTATCAACGTTATGGAGTGGAGGAATATTACATCTACTCGCCAGCACAATTGGAGTTGACTGGGTTGCTGCGCTCTGGGGAGGATTTAGAAGTCATAGAACAAATGAATGGTTGGGTAAGTCCCCGTTTGGGAGTGCGGTTTGAACTTACACCCGATAAGTTAGAAATTTATCGTCCTGATGGACAGCGATTTCTCACTTTTGTGGAATTGGATCAATTGCGAGAGCAGGAGTATCAACGTGCTGAGCAGGAGCATCAACGTGCTGAGCAGGAGCATCAACGTGCTGAACAGGAGCGTCAACACAAGGAAGCAGCACTCCTACAACTCCAACAAGAACAACAGCGCTATCAGGATTTGTTAGCCCGACTTCAAGAAAGGGGAATCGATCCAGAACAGTTACAATGATGACACTTATAACTATGTGGAGACGTTAGATGTAACGTCTCTACTGTATTTCAGGCTAACGTCCCACCAACTTATCTCGCAACTGCTTGATGCGATCGCGTAACTTCGCCGCTTCTTCAAACTCCAATTTCTTCGCAGCTTCTTTCATCTGCGCTTCCAACCGCGTAATCAAATCGGGAATGTTTTCTAACGGTAACTCATCTAAATGTTGCTCGACTATTTCTAACTCAGTTGCATTCAACCGCCGCGACACTTCTAGGAACGACAGAATTGCATTACTAGATTTTTTCTTCACAATCGGTTGGGGTGTAATGCCATGCATCCGGTTATATGCTGTTTGGATACCACGACGCCTATCTGTTTCATCAATAGCTTTGATCATGCTATCGGTAAGACGATCAGCATACATAATTGCTTGTCCTCGGATGTGACGTGCAGCTCTACCAATAGTTTGGATTAGGGAACGTTCTGCACGCAAAAATCCCTCTTTATCGGCATCCATAATTGCCACCAGAGAAACTTCTGGTAAATCTAATCCCTCCCGTAACAAGTTCACGCCTACCAACACATCAAACTTCCCATCGCGCAAATCCTGCAAAATCTCAATTCGCTGGATGGAATTAATTTCCGAGTGTAAATATCTGACTCGAATGCTATTGTCTTCCAGATACTCGGTCAAATCTTCCGCCATGCGCTTGGTGAGTGTTGTAATCAACACTCGTTCTTGGAGATCTACTCTGTCTTTAATTTCACCTAGCAAATCATCAATTTGCCCTTCCGTAGGACGTACCATGATTTCTGGATCGATCACTCCTGTTGGTCGAATGATTTGTTGTGCGACATAACCTTCAGAAATTTGTAATTCCCAATCTCCTGGTGTAGCTGACACAAAAATACACTGGTTTACCTTTTCCCAGAATTCCTCTGCCTTTAAAGGACGGTTATCAGCTGCACTCGGAAGACGGAACCCATGATCGATCAAAACTCGTTTTCTTGCTTGGTCACCGTTGTACATACCGCGAATTTGCGGTACGGTAACGTGAGATTCATCGATCACAAGCAGCCAATCTTTAGGAAAATAATCAATCAAACACTCTGGCGGTGCCCCTGCAAGGCGTCCTGCTAAGTGACGGGAATAGTTTTCCACACCATTACAGTAACCAACTTCCCGCAACATTTCTAAGTCATAACGTGTGCGCTGATCTATACGCTGCGCTTCCAGCAATTTTCCGGCTGACTCTAATTGTGCAATACGCTCTTTTAATTCTGCTTCAATGTCGTTACAAGCAACTTCCAGTCTGTCCTCTGGCGTAACAAAGTGACGTGCTGGATAGATATTCACAGCTTCTACACTCTTAATAATTTCACCAGTCACTGGATCTACGTAACGGACAGCATCAATTTCATCACCAAAGAATTCTACGCGAATAATACGGTCTTCATACGCCGGACCAATTTCTAACACATCTCCCCGGACGCGAAAACGTCCCCGCCCCATCTCTATGTCGTTGCGGCTGTATTGTACTGATGCTAAATCTCGTAACATCTCGCGTTGATTCACTTCCATACCTACTTGCAAAGGAATAGCGGCGTTTAGGTATTCCTGCGGCATTCCCAAACCGTAGATACAGCTAATGGAAGCAACAACTATAACATCACGGCGTTCAAATAGCGATCGCGTCGCCGAGTGACGTAGCATATCAATTTCATCGTTGATCGAAGCCGTTTTTTCTATATATGTATCGCTGACAGGAATATACGCTTCTGGTTGATAGTAATCGTAGTAGCTGATGAAATACTCAACTGCGTTGTTGGGAAAGAATTCACGCAACTCATTGCAAAGTTGAGCGGCGAGAGTTTTGTTATGCGCTAGAACTAGGGTTGGTTTCCCCACTTTCTCAATAACTGAGGCTATGGAAAAAGTTTTTCCTGTTCCCGTTGCTCCTAGTAAAGTTTGATAGCGATTGTTTGCTTGAATACTAGCAACAAGTTCGGCAATCGCTCGTGGCTGATCGCCTGTTGGTTGAAAGGGTGCTTGAAGACACAATTCTGTCATACTGTTTCCCTGGAAATCCCCTTTAGAGATGCTAGCAAATATCATTTCCACCTACACTACGTATTAACACTTAGTTACTTAGCTGCCGCACTTCTATGTTGCACCTGTTGAAACACCCAGATTCTCCTTTGCTACAATTGACTCAGCATTACCCCCTCGAATAGGTTTAAAGCATTTAGAGGTCACCTTGAGTATCCATTACTTGTAAGGGTGAGGCTGTTTGTCTACAGATTTACACAATTTTGTTAACAGCTGAGCATTGACTGCACGATAGCTAAATTCTTATCAGTTTATTTACGTAGTATACCTTATAGTTTTCTTTTACAAGACTTTACTATTTTAGTTTAACAATCACAACTAAATTATATACAAACAAATAAAACTAAATAATTTAGACAGAAAACCCGATTTCTCTGAAATAGAAAAGTTTCTGATTGTAATCTATCTTTTAGCATAGACCATTAATATTCCTTGTGGCAGAAGGCTACAGGAAAAACCTTAGGATAAGTTAATAGGGTGATTAGAAAAACATTCACAGTTGATAAATTACTTTGAGATAAGTAATATAGCAAATCGGGAGGATAAAATGAGTATAGAAGATCGTGCTCAAGCAGTTGGTAAAAACATCGAAGGTAAAGCTCAAGAAGCATTGGGAAATGTAACTGGCGATCCTGAAGATAAAGCAGAAGGTAAAGCAAAGCAAGCTGAAAGCCAAGTTCGTCACGGTGTTGAAGACGTGAAAGATAACGTAAAGGAAAAGCTCGACTAAGACTTAAATCTTCGGCAAACAGTGAAGGTTGGTAACTGGGTAACATCCTATATTTTGAAAATTAGGATGGAGATAATTAAAAAAACACGTAGGGCAAGCAAAGTATGCACCTGCGTGTTTTGCTTATTTATGTTTATTCAAGTCCCCTTACTTAATGTAATACAGTTCAGTTAGCAGTAAAGAGCTGAACGACTTACGCTCTTTTGCCCAAGTCGGGTTAACTGAGCTATAGTCTGGTTACAGATACATATAGCTGTTGACACTTTCTGGAGAGCGCAGAGAGCGCAGATTCGCGTAGACTTTTCAGTCCTATCCCTATTATCCTAAGCCTGAAGTATGAAGAACGGATGCTCTGCATCGTGCTTCTCAGGAGTTATAAAAGTAAAAAAAATATCGTTGCTAAGCATTTATTTTACAATATCTTTACGTAAAAATAAAACTGAGGTTTTAGTTGTAACTCGTATTACATATAGATTTTATTAGTGTTAAATATTACTGAATCAAGTATTTTAAGGTAAAAGTTTCATAAAGATTAGGTAAAAGTAGTTGATATCCGCTATTCATAAAGGTAACAATTATGTTAGTGCATTCTCCGAATAATTACTAAGAATGTTTCTTGCACCTAAAAAATGAAAGCAGTTAAAATGTTTTCATCATTGCCATCGGTGCTTTTTACTACATATGGACGAAACAGTCTGAGCGATCGCCTGCTGTCATCCTAAAGGGTGCGATGGCGTTTCAGGTAAAGAGCAAATCTCACTACCTAGGGAAATCTACCATCAACGTTTACCTATTCAAGTAAGTGAGTCTAATGACAAAATTTCAGCTTGAACTTTCTTCTTCCCGAACTCTGCTAGGGAATAGCATCTTTAAAGACACTGCCTCTTGCTCAGAAAAGAGATAGTATCCAGACTATACATGCGAACGAGAGAACTACCAAAGCTGCGTTTACATAAAAGCTACCCACTCATTGGCTGTCACACGACTGAATTATCCTGGATTCTGGTTATGAAGAATCAGAGCAAGCTTAATAGCGATTCACCTGACTCTTGCAAGGATTGCCAATCATCCTAGTACAGCGCGGCGCAAATAAGCCACCCATTTGAAATAGGTAAAAAGCTGACAACATAAGCGTTCTTTCTTTTTACTTTTTACTTTTTACTTTTGCCTTGTTGTACTAGCTACTTAGGCATGAGCTTTCTATTTTAGGGAGCTAGATCTTGTTTAATTTGGGAGAAGCGTGACACTCTAAATTGAGAAAGTGGAATTTTCTCAAGCTTTTTGAATTTGTCAATCCGGCGGCACGGCTACTTCTTAAGAGTACATCCCTAACAAGTTTTGGTTGTTTTTTAGATATCTCATCTGTGGCTTTTGCCCTTAGTTTTACTTTGCTCGCTTCTGGCTTTCAGCGATTAAAGCAATATCAGGGTGAATTGCTTGTCACATTTTTTCTGAGCGTATCTAAATTTTACATCCAGCGCTAACAGATACATTTAGCCGCTAAATGTGCTGCTTTTATTCTTTTGCACACAAGTTTTGAAGTAACTTAATCACCAAAAGTTGCAAAAAAAGATGATGAAAATAATATCGATTCTTATTGCAAATTACAACTACGCAAAGTACCTTAAAGAAGCAGTTGATTCTGTTTTGGCACAGACATATCAAAATGTAGAGATAGTTATCGTAGATGACGGTTCTACAGACAATAGCCATGAGGTTATTACGCAACTCCAGCGAAAATCGCCGGATAAAATTAAGGCTATCTTTCAGTCCAACCAAGGACAGGCTGCTGCTTTTAATCGCGGATTTGAAGCAACGACTGGAGACATCGTTGCCTTTCTAGATGCAGATGACTTCTGGAAACCTGACAAATTGCAGCTGGTTGTTGAGGCGTTTAGCACAAGTGATGTCGTAGGCGTTTTACATCATTTAGATGTCACTGACGCTGATGGCAACATATTTGCTTGTACTGGAGAAGGACTAAAACTCAACGAAAATGTCGCTCAAATTGTCCTAGATACCGGAAATACTTGGTGCTTTCCACCAACTTCCGGACTGACTTTCCTCCACAGCGCCTTAGAAAAAGTGCTTCCTGTAGATCCAGAGCAGTGGCGTCTACACGTAGATGGTTGTCTCATATACTCCACAGCGTTTTTAGGTAAGATTAAAACCCTGGATAAAAGACTGGGAAGTTACCGCAATCATGGTGAGAACATTCATGCTACTCACGAAGTTACCCAAGAAGTAGAAGCAAAATGGCTTGAGATTACTGAAACAACAAACCAGTACATAAATAAATTCTTAGAACGCATTGATTATCCCGCAAGAGTAGATCTCTCGCGCAACCTGCATTATCAACGTTCCAAGTACTATTTGCATGGTAAATGGGATGCGCGCAAGGTGTTGACTATTTCACGATTAATATTGCAGTGGACTTTGTACACCAAGCAGCAAAAACTTTACTATCTGACGCGGTTTTTGTTGAAAAATACAAAACTCCTTGTAAGTTCAGCTTTTAATTGAGGAAGTACAGCAGTCTAGTATTAGGTTATATGGGTGCAGAGACGCTTTCATGAACGCGTCTCTATAAATGTTTGGTTTGTGTATAGAGAATTTCTTTAATTGTCGAAATGAAGTTTTTATAAAGTCAGAAAATTGTTTTTTATACCCAAGACATTCACCAAATTTTTATACATAAATTTTCCGGATGTTTTGGTTGTAACTATTGAAAAATCTAACTCTTAGAAACATTTAATCTTTAAAGATTAAATTTAATAGTTTAAATTTTACATAAAGAGCAAGTAAAAGTAGTTGATTTTTGTTACATCTACCTATACTATTTGTGTCACAAGGGATTTTCAAAATCATTGTAAAATACCTTACTCTCACCTCGAAAGCGAGTTAGAGTTTTACCATATTTTCTTGGTGTCTCTGATTGAAATGAACGCCACTGGTTAACCGATTATCTGTGGTGGTATCTATGCTTACTGCTACTTTAAGGTGCTTGCTTATCTTAGTGCTGGGTAAATCTACCATCAACCTTCACCTATTTGCGCGAATAAGTTTAGTGACTTGATTGTCGCAACTAGCAGCACAAACGCTTTATTGAGATGAAAGCTACCCACCCTTTTGCTGTCACACAACTAAAATATCCTCAATTCTGGCTACTAGGAATAGGAGCAGGCTTAATAGCGATTCACCTAAGTTTAGCTTGGAAATCGAATAATGCTAGCTTCTTAGGCATGAGCTTTCTATTTTGGGCAGCTATATCTTGCCTCATTTGGGAGAAGCGTTACACTCTCAATCTAGAAAGTGGAATTTTCTCTAGTTTTTTGGGTTTATCACTCATCACGCTGCTACTTGTTAAGAGCGCATCCCTGACAAGTTTCGGCGGTTTTCTGTATATCTCATCTGCGGCTTTTGCCTTTGGTTTTGCTTTGCTCGCTTCTGGCTTTCAAGGATTAAAGCAATATAAGGGGGAATTGCTTGTCATGTTTTTTCTCAGCGCATCCAAAGCATTACCGTCATTTCTAATTAATATATCACCCCTCACCGCCAAATTTGCTGCTTTCATTCTTTGGTACACAGGCTCTGAAGTGATTTTGATTGAAGACAAAATTATTCTCCCGACTGGGAGCGTAGAAGTGTATCCCGGTTGTTCGGGAATAGAGCTTATTTTTCAACTGCTGGGATTAGGACTACTTTTTCTCTTAATGTTTTCCCAAAAACGGAAGCAAAGAATCCTCGTACCAACTGTAGCAGCTGCCATAGCATTTATCGTGAACGGTTTACGGGTTGCACTAATGGCTATCTTAACAGCAAAAAACCAGCAGAAAGCATTTGAATACTGGCACACGGGTGACGGTTCTTTGATATTTTCACTGATTGCTGTTCTATGTTTTGGCTTATTTTGCTGGTTTTTACTTGAACAAGGTGAATCAAAAAATCAAGAGGCGAGGAAGTTATTAAGGTGACTGTCTGGAAAAAACTTCGCATTCCCCTTTTGGCTTTCACCTTTACTAGTATCTTCTTGACCTTGGGAAATGTCATCTTGTTGTCTAAAAAAGACCAAAGTACAGTTACCTCTTTTAATTTTCCGGAAAAAATCTCGTTACCACAGTGGCAATCAAGTACAATTTACCCTCTACGTACGAAACCAACTAGCAATCATCCTGAACTAATATCCCAAAAAAATTATCAATACATTCAGAATAATCGGACTTTAGATGTTGAAATAAGCTATTTAACAGATGGGAATGCCGTTAAATTTCTTCGAGATGATACTCCCACCTCATCGTCTCCTGTTATACATCAGCAACAAGGCATCGGCTACTACGGTTTTGGAGTTGACCAAAAGCGGCAAGCTTACCTGAGTGCTTGTATCAACTCACAAGGCAGTACTACCTTCACTGATGAACAGTTTAACAAAAATCGACATCTCCACGATACACGCCCTCAGCATCTGCTTTCTTGGTTCTTTGGTGAAGAGCAACTTCAAGATAGGCGCTGTCTTTGGACTCGTTTATCGATTCCTTTAAAAGATTCTTCCCCTGAAGCCGCCTATCAAGTCTTGGAGAAAGCTTGGTTTTCCTGGTATGAGTGGTGGCGTCCTCGCTTTCCAAAACCCTAAATTATCACACTTATGCACACTCAAAAAAGTAAGCAGTTATCAGTATATCTTACTTGTTTGAATGGCTTAAATCTATTGTAAGATGACACATTTCACTTCAAAACTGAATGCTTATTTCAAGAATTAGCTTTTAGGGTAGGCTCTTCTTTCTCATTTGTCCATTTTTTCGGTTCTATTGTGTTGGTAAAATGACTAAATCAAGTAACGATAAATTAATCCCCGTAGTTCAGCAACTCCAGGAATTTGCCTTCAGCCAGCAAGGATCAATAACTCTTTTACGCATCCTTGGTTACGCTTTGTTAGTATTAGCATTGTTCGATATTATAGAAATGTTTATTCCGCCCAACTTTATGAATCCGGTTTGGGAATTTCAAACTTTGGGGGCGTTAGTTGAAAGAGTTCCAGTCCCATTAATTGGGTTAGTATTGGTATTCTTCGGGGAACTGTATTCCCGCACAAAATGGGAGTTTCCAATATTGAAGTTGATATCTTGGTTGACTTTGTTATTTGCCGTACTGTTTATATTGCTAATTCCTTTGGGAATCGTTAACACTGTAAGGCTGAGCAGCCAAAGTAGCACGCAAATTAATACTATATCGACTCAACAAATTTCTCAGGCTGAACAGGTTGAAAAGCAACTGAACCAAGCCACACCAGAACAGATAAATAATCTTCTCAAACGCCAAGGTCGTTCGTCAGATGGCAAAAATCCTCAAGAATTGAAAAGTGAACTATTGTCAGAAGTCTCTCAAGCTAAGACAAAAATCAAGAGTCAAGCAGAAGCGACTCAATCCTTACAAGGTCTCAACTTAATCAAAACGTCTGTGAAGTGGAATCTTGGTGCTTTGGTTTCTGGGGCTTTATTTTTTATCATCTGGAAGCAAACTAACTGGGCAAGACAAAGCTAAGCTACTGCACTTCTAAATGCAAATACTCATAATTTATTGCTAAGCTGCTAATAGTAGTCTGGCAATATTTAAAATTTTTACTTTTGATTATTCCAAGAGAAGAAAAATGACAATTTAGAGTGGCAAAAGTACTCCTTTAAGGGAGAGTGAAGATAAGGGAGAGTGCGATATGCACGGTGGAAAAAGAAAGTATTTCTTCGTCTCCCTTGTCCAGCGATCTCCTTTAAACTGTCGCTAGTTCTGGCGCAGGCCGCTTGCTGTTGCGAATGTCCGTGATCGCCTCACTATAATCCTTAGCTTTGAACACAGCAGAACCTGCAACAATCGCATTTGCACCTGCTTCCAAAACCTGCCAAGTGTTGTTGGCTTTGAGTCCTCCATCCACTTCAATCCAAGGATCCAAACCTCGTTCGTCGCACATCTGACGCAGCTTGCGAATTTTAGGTACCATGCCAGGAATAAAACTTTGACCGCCAAAACCGGGGTTGACACTCATAATCAAGATCAAATCGCAAAGCTCTAAGCAATACTCGATCAGATCTAAAGGTGTTCCTGGATTGAGTACGACGCCAGCTGTTTTGCCAAGTTCCTTGATTTGACCGAGAGTGCGATGCAGGTGAGGTGAAGCGTTATGCTCGCAATGAACGGTGATATGATCTGCACCTGCCTTAGCAAAATCCTCTACGTACTTCTCTGGTTCTACTATCATTAAGTGGACATCCAAAGGCTTTTTCGTCACCGGACGAATTGCCTCCACAATCAGAGGACCAATGGTAATATTGGGTACAAAGCGACCATCCATTACATCGACGTGAATCCAATCTGCTCCAGCCTCGTCTATAGCGCGAATTTCGTCTCCCAGACGACTAAAATCTGCTGAGAGGATAGATGGAGCAATGACTATGGGTTTTTTAGATAGCGTTTGGGTCATGGTGAGGGGGTTATAAAGCATCCTTGTATGTCAGTATTTTAACAAAATCTTGAGCCAGCCCTCACCTCTTTTTCAAAGAGTGGGGAGTGGGGGGAGTTGTTAGTAGTTAGCGGTTAGTGGTAATTTTCGATAACCAACAACTAACCCTTTGGGTGACGGTACAAGCGTTGTTGAAAGCAGCGTCTGTCCGAGTGAGAAGATCGCTCCTCGCTCATGTTCCGTTTCCCGAAAACTGCGCTCTTAGGGAGATCCATAAAAATAAATCGCGACTCCGTCAAACTAGAACGAGAGTCGTAGTCGCTTGGGTTCACACACACGGCTCTTGATTTATTTACTGGTAAGTGCCTTATAACAACCAACAACTAACAACTAACGTGAAAAAACTAACTTGGGTAATTTTAGGATTAGGTGCTTCTTTTGTGAGTACACCAGTACTTTCCGCTTTAGAAACTGCTTTTGGAAGTAATGGCATTGATGCTCTTAAGCTACATCTATCTCCATATAATTTAACAGGTCGTAAAATTGCTATTGGTCAGGTAGAAATTGGTCGTCCGGGTATGTTCGGGTTGGACAAAGCGGTATCTAAAAATCGCGCAGTCTCCTTAGCAGGAGTTTTTTTACGTAATGGACCTGCCAAGTCGAATAGCGGTGTTGATGCCCACGCCTACAATGTTGCTGGGGTGATAGTTAGCAAAGATAAAGCCTTCCCAGGAGTTGCTCCAGAAGCACGGCTGTATTCATCTGGTGTCGGCTCTGGCAAAAATATGGGTCAGCCAGAAGAATGCTTATCTTCACAGTATGTAGCGTCGCAAAACGGTACAGATGTGCGTGCAATTAACTTCAGCTTTGGCGAACCGTTAAACCGTGATCCTCGACCAGAAGCTGTTTTGGACGGAAATGCATTACTGACCCAATGCATTGACTGGTCTGCGAGGATTCATAATGTGCTGTACGTCATAGCCGGAAATCAAGGTAAAGGTGGTATTTCTATACCCACAGATAATTACAACGGGATAAATGTAGCTTTTTCATCCCGCCGAGGAGGGATTTTTAACAAAGTAGACGTTGCCAATTTAGCTGCTGCTGATGAGGGCTTAACCCACCGATTAGCTGGAAGGGAGATAGATCTTGGTCCGCGTCGTTCGATATCTTTAGTTGCTCCTGGCAGTAATATTCCATTGCTCAATCCCGATGGCAAGGTCAACAAGGTCACAGGTACGAGTTTTGCGGCTCCTCAAGTTGTGGCGACTGTAGCGCTATTGCAGGAATTTGGCGACAGACAGTTGAGGATGGGAGGCAAAATGCTTGCCTCACAACTATCTCATTGGAGCATTGACTCTCGCCGACATCAAGTGATGAAAGCAGTACTGCTGAATTCAGCAGATAAGATTCAAGATAATGGTGATGGTAGTAGGTTGGGAATGACTCGGACGCTGATCGATAAACAAAACCGTGACTGGCTGGCTTCTGATGCATATAAAGATCCAAAAATTCCTTTAGATGCCCAAATGGGAGCGGGTCATTTGAATGCGTTTCGCGCTTACCAACAATTTAGTGCTGGTGAATGGAATTCATCACAATCTTTACCAGCTATAGGCTGGGATTATCATACAGTATACGCTGGCGCAGCTGTGGATTATCTATTAGCAAAACCTTTACAGCAGGGGAGTTTTGTCGCCATCACTCTAGCTTGGGACCGATTGGTGGAGCTAAACGATAAAAATAAGAATGGTCAGTTTGATGTAGGAGAAGATTTTCGCGATCGCGGCTTGAATAAGCTGGACCTTTATTTAGTAAAATCTGATGCTCAAAATACTGATACTGGTGTTGTTTGCTCCTCAAATAGCGAAGTTGATAGTGTACAACATATTTTCTGTCCTGTTCCTGCTACCAGTAATTATAAAATCCGCGTCCAGTTTCGTCACAAAGTCAACCAACCTACTCAGCCCTATGCCTTAGCTTGGTGGACTGTATCTACGAAGTAGGTAGTGAAAGTGGATGAGGCGCTTTCTTGAGAAAAGAATAATAACTCCTGTCTCCCTATTCCCCAATCCCCACTCAGATGCTGTTGCTAAAACTGTAACCGCCTATAGCTTTCCCTTGATGAAATGCCATAGTCAGAGGTAAAGACTTTGGGGATAATAGTGGTAAAATGAAGCAAAAATTTAGTAATGCTGGGGAAAACTTCCTGCAAAGACGTTATGGCGTTCGTTTGGGGAGACGCTACGTTTTAGCTGCAGCAGGAGTCGTCCTGGTGGGTATGATCGGCTGTTCTCAAATTAGTAATACTACGAGTGCTTTTGCCGAGTCTCTCCCTCAATCAGAATCTCCAATATCGAAAAGAAAATTAACTCCTAATAGCAAGTTAGTTGCTGCTAACACTAAATTTGGCTTCAAACTCTTTTCAGAAGTTTTAAAAGAAGACAGTAGCAAAAATATTTTTGTCTCTCCTTCAAGTATAGGACTTGCGCTTGCCATGACTTATAACGGTGCAAGTGGCTCTACTAAAGAAGCAATGATGAAAGCGCTGGAGTTACAGGAGTTGAGTTTGGAACAAGTCAATTCTTCTAACGCGGCGTTGATGGCAATTGTAGAAAACCCCGATCCCAAAGTACAACTGCTCATTGCTAACTCCCTTTGGGCAAACAAAGATGCTAGCTTTCAGCCTGAGTTTCTTCAAAAAAATAGAGATTTTTATACAGCGAAGATCGCTAATTTAAACTTTAGAGAGACTAGTGCACCTGTCATTATCAATAGCTGGGTTAATGAAAATACACATGGAAAAATCAATAAAATAGTCGAAACTATCGACCCGAAACAGATGCTATTTCTGATTAATGCCGTCTACTTCAAAGGTAGTTGGACAAATGAGTTTGACAAAAAACAGACGGCTAATTATCCATTCAACCTGACATCAGGTGAACAAAAGCAACATCTGATGATGTCGCAAAAGGGTAAATATAGGTATTATGACAACAAAGAATTTCAAGCAGTAAGTTTGCCTTATGGGAAAGATGGTAAAGTCAGCTTTTATATTTTTTTACCCAGACAAACTTCTAGCCTCACAACTTTTTATAAAAACTTGAATGCAGAGAACTGGGAAAAATGGATGACTCAGTTCAGTAAAAGGGAAGGTTCAATTCGCTTACCCCGCTTCAAAATGAATTATGATTTAACATTGAATAAAGCGCTGACAGCTTTAGGTATGGGCGAGGCTTTTAGCTCCGAAGCGAATTTTTCGGAGATGGGTAAAAATCTTGCTATTAGTGAAGTCAAGCATAAAACTTTTGTTGAGGTGAATGAAGAAGGCACAGAAGCCGCTGCTGCAACTTCTGTAGGAATAACGACATTATCAGCTCCGCTACAAGGACCATTTCAAATGATTGTAAACCGACCGTTCTTTTGTGCTGTGCGGGAAAACTCTACAGGAAGCGTTTTGTTTATGGGTTCAATTGTTGAACCCATATCTTAGGATTAGGGAGTAGGGAAGAAAAATTTTCAATCTTTATTATCAGGGAGCATCCCAATTTGGAGAAAACACATTATTCGCGAGGCTATCTCGCGAATA
>CALMVQ010000107.1:0-17300 GCA_937873135.1 uncultured Scytonema sp.
CGCCACTGATTATGGGTACAGAATTCAGTGGGGGACTTACGGCGAGTGAGTTAAACGAATTAATCCACCCAGAAAAGCTACTGCGTTTGGTCGTAGAAACCAACATTTAGAAAAGTCGAAGATGACTTCCGAGCAGTGTTCGTTGACTTCTTGCCAAAGTTCAAACAAGCAATCAAAGTCATCTAAGTTATCGTTTACAGTCGGAATTTGAAGAGTAAGGCTCACAATTCCCTTTTGAACGGTTCGTTAGAGATCGATAATAGCAGGGCTGATGAGGGTAATTGATGAGTTTTATCTATAATTCCCGCTTGGGCGATAAGAGTACGGAAACCATTACTTTGTAAGTCACAGAAGACTGTGTGTCTAAAAAGATACAATAAAAATTTATACCAATTTCAAAAATCTTTGCAACACATGAATCAATCGCAAGGCCGAACAGCCGTTCGTCCCTACATGGTGATCTGTCGCATTCTTTTTTCAAATTGGTATTAGCTGTTCTTGAATCAATTGTCAAGAAGAAAGGCAGCTATGAGTCACGGGAAGACAATCAGTGGGGGCTTGAACCCGCCACTGATTGAAGACCACCAAATCTTCGATTTGGTGGGGGCTTGGAGCGGGTTTGTGGCGGCTTTGGCAGAGAACAGAGTCTAATCGTATATAAAAGATTACTTATTCCTTCTGCCCTCTGCCCTCTGCCTTCTGCCTTGCCCGAAGGGCTGGTCAATCACTAATAGCAGTAACAAATAATTAGTTAATGTATATCAATCCATATTTTGTAAACCGATCGCAATTTTACTGTGCTTCTCAATTTGTCCCATAACTTGCTTTGCCCTTTTGATAACCACTGCTGGTAAACCCGCCAAACGTCCTGCCTCTATCCCATACGACTTATCAGCACCTCCCGGTTGAACAGTGTGCAAAAAGATAATTTGATCAGGCAACTCCTTCACCGTCACCTGATAATTAGCAACATTTGTTAACAGCGAAGCCAGTTCGTTCAACTCGTGGTAGTGAGTTGCAAAAATCGTGCGAGCGCAAATCTCTGCTGCCAAGTACTCTGCCACCGCCCAAGCAATAGAAAGCCCATCAAACGTTGCCGTTCCCCGTCCAATTTCATCCAACAACACCAGCGAGTTAGATGTTGCATGGTTGAGAATATTCGCCGTCTCATTCATCTCTACCATGAATGTCGATTGACCCGTCGCCAAGTCATCCACTGCACCGACACGAGTGAAAATGCGATCGCACACTCCCAAAGTCGCAGACTTCGCAGGCACAAAACTACCAATCTGCGCCATCAACTGAATCAACCCCACCTGACGCAAATAACAACTTTTGCCACTGGCGTTTGGCCCAGTGAGAATGACAAGATCCGGAGAGGGACAAGAAGACGCAGGGACAGATTTCCCCTCCTTCCTCTCTTCCTTGGCGTCCTTGGCAACGGACATATTGCTCAACGGGGGGAACCCCCGCACGCAAATATCCTCGTCTTGGCGGTTCATTTCCTCTCTTCCCAAATTAGTAGAATTTGGCACAAAAAACCCCGCAGGCAAAGACTGTTCCACCACTGGATGACGCCCCTCCACAATCGCGATCTCCCGTCCAGAAATCACAGATGGACAACAGTAACCCTGATGAACCGCCAACTCTGCCAAACCGCACAACACATCTGCGGCTGCCACTGCACGGGAAACATTGCGGATCACCTCTGCTTGTTCGCCCACTTCTTGCCGCAACGCTGCAAAAATCTCATATTCCAGCTTATTCAAATCATCTCTTGCCGTCAGAATCCGCGCTTCTCGTTCCTTCAATTCCGGAGTGATGTAGCGCTCCTCATTCATCAAAGTTTGTCTGCGGATATAATTTGATGGAACTTGGTCAGCTTTAGAACGAGAAATACTGATGTAATACCCAAAAGTCTTGTTAAATCCCACCTTCAGCGTAGAAATTCCCGTCTTTGCTCTCTCCTCAACTTCTAAATTAGCAATCCATTGGTGATCATCTTCTACCAGACTACGCCGCTCATCCAACTGGGGATTGATACTGGGGCGAATTAGCCCACCTTCTGTCAGATATATGGGCGGTGACTCGACAATATGAAGTTGTAATTTTCGTGCCAGTTCTTCCAACACGGGTGGAACTTTCTGCAAAGCCTTGAGAAAGGGTGAGTGAGTCTCAGCTACTATGCGAGATAATTCCGGCAGGCGTGACAGTGAATCTGCTAAAGCGACTAAATCTTTCGCATTTGCTTTACCAGAACCCGCGCGTCCTGTCAACCGTTCCAAGTCATAAATTTGCCGCAACAACCGTTGCAATTCTTGACGTAAAGCCGTGTTTTCTACTAGCTCTTGAATTGTGTTTTGCCGAGAGCGAATACCTTTAATATCAAGCAAAGGTTGCAACAACCACCTTCGTAACGCTCGACTACCCATTGTCGTATTCGTTCTATCCAATGCCCACATGAGGGAACCCACAAAACTGCCATCACGAACAGTTTGCGTAATTTCCAGGTTCCGGCGGGTTTGATAATCAACAATTAAGAAGTCGGTGAGAGTGTAGGTGCGAAGTGGCTGTAAAGGAACTGAGTTTTCTTTTTGCGTATCTTCTAAGTATTCTAAAAGACCTCCGGCTGCACGCACTGCTAAGGTGAGGTGTTCGCAGCCAAGCCCTTCAAGCGATCGCACTTTAAATTTATGCAACAATCTCGTTCTCGCTTCCCCAATTGAGAACGGAGTTTGTGATCGCAAGCAATAGCAAAATGATGGCGGCAAACATTCCGGTAAATGTGTCGATTTTTCTCCCGGACGAAGCAAAATCCCCAAGTCTGGCGCATTAGTCGGAAATAGCACTTCGGCTGGCTGCAAGCGCATTAATTCCTGTGTAAGATGCTCTAAATTGCTACCTTGACATGTGAGGAATTCACCTGTAGAAATATCTGCATAAGCCAAACCCCAATGCTCAGCAGCAATCACCACAGCACATAAGTAATTATTGCTACTTGATTTTAGCATTCCCTCTTCCAACAAAGTGCCGGGGGTAAGAATGCGAGTGACTTCACGCTTCACCAAACCGACGGCTTCCGCTGCGTCTTCCACTTGATCGCAGATGACAACGGCATATCCTTTTTCTACCAGTTGAGTTGTATAACGTTCCCAAGCATGGTGGGGAACACCTGTCATGCAGACTCTACCTACTTCCCCAGCGTGCTTGCTGGTTAAGACAAGTTCCAGTTCTCGAGAGACAGTCACTGCATCCTGAAAAAAAGTTTCAAAGAAATCTCCTACCCGATACAGCAGCAGCGCGTGAGGATACTTATCTTTCGTCTCCACATAGTGCTGATACATTTTACTCAGCCTGGTGCGATCCACGATGCGAGAATCAGCGTGAGGCGCAGTCGAGTCATTGGGTTCCGTTGTTTGGGATGCAGATTGAGACGCTGTCATGGATGTCAATCACTACACATAGCAACTTGCCAATATCACATTATAGCTTGTTAAAAGCATTACTCCTAAATTGTTCAAAGTTTATTAAGTTAATCATGATTAAAGTCTTTCCTTCTTATTTCTATTGTCAATCCTAGTTTCTTAGCATTTTTGATACTAAGATATTGACAGTAGGAAAAATCATGTTCAGTTCGCATGAATACTGACGATTCAACTATAATCCCTCCTCATAAACAGTCCTGAGTCAGAAGAAATTGAACACTCAAACAAAATTTCAACTCATCTCTCTCACTCACTCAAAACTCAGCACTGTATAAGTGATTATCCGGACTTAATTAAAAAATTGCTAATTTACATCACAGGATTTTTTAGTTATAAAGTAGCAAAAGACACTTTTTTATAGTCGCGCTTCCTCTATGTATACAAAATTTTTCACCATCATGCTGGTAGCAAGCTTCGCTCATGCATCTTTATCAATCCCAGTTTCTGCAAGAACTACAGTCAAAGAGACGATCGCACAGAAAATTGATTGTTCCAAGGCAAACAATACCGTAACAATAAAGTATTGTTCTCAACAGTCATATCAAGCAGCAGACAAACAACTCAATCAGGTGTATCAACAAGTTATATCAAACTTGAACGGTGAGGCAAGACAGTTACTAAATACAGCACAGCAAGCTTGGATTAAGTTTCGTGATAATAACTGTGATTTTGAAGTCTATGACAATCGTGGTGGCACAGGTTATGAAATCTTCCGCAACGGATGCTTGGAAAGAGTCACAAAACAACGCACAAAAGATTTACGCGATTATTTGTCCTCTCGGTAAGCATTCAGCACTTCAGCTATACTCATGAATTTTGTCGAGTCGCAAGGCAGTCACAGGAGAGCGACTACCTTGCCGACATCAGAGTTTAAACCTTAAGAGTCGCTAATTTTACCATTTGGACGTTGGACAATCGTTTCCACCATCCGCTTCTTGACTTTAGTATCGATTGCTACTATACGCACGTATTCGCCACTGTGATCGCTGAGACAAGATTCCAAAATAGCGATCGCCTCCGCCATATTATCAATTTGATGATCGGCAAAATTTTGCCAGGAACCTGTACGGAAGCGTCTTTCATCTACATATTCAATTCCAATACGATATCCTTGAGCAAAAATTTGCCGCATCTGCCCTAATGTTTCTTGGCTGATTGGCGTACTTGGTATTTGCTCGCTATGGTCTTGATAATAATTGAACGTTGATGAATTATCTACTTTTGTGAAGCTATTTGGCAGAGGGGTTGGTATTTGCTCGCTACGGTCTTGATAGTAATTGAACGTTGATGATGATTTATCTACTTTTGTTAAGCCATTTGGCACCGGGGCTGGTATCGGTGTCACTTCTTGAGGTACAACTGGTTGATAATTTTTTCTGTTGAGTCGATTGTAATCGTCAACTAAGTGAGAAGTCTCCACCCGTTTTTGTTCAGTAACCATCAACTTACCCATCTCAACCATGCGAGATAAATTAAAATCGGGTTTGTTAAATTCTGGTGGTTTTTCTGTGCTATTTACAACACGTAAGGAGATGCGATCAAATCCTACTTTGTGGATGAAATTACGGATTTGTTCGTCGTAGATGCGCGATCGCAAAGCACTGAAGAAGTCAATCGACTGATTGATAAAAATATCGACGAGTTGTTCAACTTGTTGACGCGAAAGTTTATCTTCTGCAAAAATTCCCTCAACAATTCCCACTTTATCGTCACGATCGGGTTCCCAGTAGAATTTTTCCATCCGCCCATCTCTTACCAAAGGTGCGTACAGAGTGGAAAAATCATTACCTGTCACAATAATCGGCACACGATGCAAAGGCGTTGAGTCGTAACTACCAGGAAGTTGCACATTGGTGGGAGTATCGGCAATATTCATCAGTGTGGCATTGACCAACTGAGTATTAACAGTGTACTGAGTCCCTTCGTCAAAACGTCCAGCACCTGCATCTAAGTCGTTAATCATCAGCACGCACATTTTACCGCGCACACGAATGAGTTCTGCTGTTTCTCGATAACGCAGGCGAATCAAACGTGCAGGATCGCCCGCATCTGGGCTTTCAAGTTCTCCACCAGATATGTGAGTCACCTCAATACCCATTTTCTCAAAGACTAACTCACATTGAAAAGACTTTCCCTCGCCTTTACGTCCATGAACACCTAGAATTACGGGAACTCGAACGCCAGGAAGTTCTATGAAGTTTTTGGTAATATGAACGGCAAGTTTGTCAAGAAAGCGAGGAGAGATGTAGTAGCTCATAATCCTGGGTAATAGAGAGTTCTTCTTAAATCAATGTTAAGTTTTTTTGGCTACAGTTGCTCACCTATCTTTTGGTTGAAATCTATGCTTGTTATTCAGTCCGCGCTTTTGCTTGCTCACTATAACTTACCCATCAAACCAATTTAACCAAGCGTCCCAATTTTGTACGATTTCTGCTAAGATCGTATAACCTGCTGCTCTTGGATGAGCGCCGTCATTAGCTTTCACCTCATCTCGCCAAATATTCGATTTTTCCAACAGAGGAAAAACATTTAGATATGGCACATTTAGTGCATTACACACTAAAGCAAACTGATTTGATAAATCGGCAATTCTCTGATTCTGTTCTCGCTCTAACAAGGGTGGCGGACCAACCATCAAAACTGGATATAATTCTTTAGATCCACTTAAAATGTTATGTACATTTTTAAGTGAATTTGTTAACTCTACGCGAGTTTTTCCATTCTCAATCGTTGTATCGTTAACTCCAAAAGAGAATACTATTCTTCCATCACATTCTTTAGGTAACCGATAGGAGGCCTCAGGGAACCATCTCTTTTCAAGCGCAGTACTTGTTTCCCGCCTAACTCCTAAATTATAGTACGTAATATCATAACCTTTTTTATTCGCATCAACACAAATTCTTCCAGTCCATCCCAGGCATGAGCGATCGCCAGTCCCATTAACAAACGACTCACCAAAAAAGCAAATTCTGACTTGCTGTAATTGCACAGACATAAATAAATAAGTTGGCGTGAATAAACATAATTTTACCTGATGGGGTGTTAATGGTTCGTAGGCGTGGGTTTAATCTCATAACTTATCAGTAAAAAATAATGATCTTGTCAAATTAACTCCTACAACTGTTAAAAGGCTTAGGAACTGCTCAACGTTTCGTTTACATATGTAGTTTTCTTACCCCTACCTACTTATCTCTTTCATCTGGATTGGGAGGCTCACGTCTCAATTTTTTTTTAATGTCTATCAATCATCCATAATCTAACACTAGCTATGCATTATTTCAATTTCAAAACCTTAGGTTTGTATAGCGTGGTAGTAAGTTCTGTATTACTGTTGTTAAAAATCGTGACTGCTTACGGAGAAAGTCATCTCAAAGGTCCTCCGGCAATTAATGGTCTTTATCGCTTAATTTTAAGTGAAAAACTACCGATTTGGGAATCAGACGTATTGATGCTATATATTGAGCAATCAGGGATTTACTTGAATGGATTTCTATCACCAATGAACACTAAAGCTGAAGTCACTACAGCAACTGAATCTAAATCAAATCTTACAGGCAAACTGAGTCAGTAACAATTGAATTTATCTGGAAAAGTGACTCAATCCGTGCTTTGCCAGCCAGATCCCAGGTTATCAAACACAAGCAAACACTCGTCTCCTTTGAGAATACTCGCATTGCGATCATAAGTAGTTATTTCAGAAGGCAGAAGGCAGAGGGCAGAAGGCAGAAGGAAACCCACGCTTAAAAACGTGGGATTGAAATAAGGACGTCGTATTTCTCGCGCTGTGCGTCTCGAAATACATTTTCTTTTAAAGTGGGCTTTAGACCCACAACTAAAGTTTTTATTAGTATTTCAAACCTTCTGCCTTCTGCCTTCGTACTTCTGCCTTTCTTTGTAAAATTATTTATAGAAAGGATTGAACCTGGAATCACGGTTTCACAAGTATTTCAGGCGACGTGAATATAAAATTAATTTTGCACAGGTACTTAATCTACAGCCAAGCAGTTGACAAAGGTTTCATGGGTCACATAAAACTGAGTAACTCTCTTCGTTATTGCGTTTACAGCAATACAACAAAAATCTCCAGAACAATCGGAGCAGCAGTTGCATTCAAAGATATAATTTTCACTCATAAAGTGATTAACGTTATAGACATAATTTTTGTTAACAGGTGTAGCAATGAACCAGCAATTAAAGAATCAACAACTTTTTCGATGGTGCAGACATGGAATTAGCTTGTTTGTCTTGTACTTAATGATGTTTCACAGCTTAGCGATCGCTTCCAGTAAGCCACCTAGAGAGCGTTTACAAGTCAACTCATCCAAAAAAAGCAGCCTTGTTACCACTTCAACAGCAATGCTCGAGGATTGGCGCTTTTCTCCAGAAGCTTCGCAACTAGAAATCACTCTTACAGCCGCTTCACAACCTCACTACTTCTACCTCAGCCAACCTTCTCGTCTTGTTATAGATTTGCCAGCCACTAAGTTGGGTTACGTTCCTACCAAACAAAATTACTCAGGCCCAATCCAAAGCATTCGCGTTTCCCAATTAAAAGCTGGCACAACTCGCATTGTTATGGATTTAGCACCAGGAACTGTTATAAATCCACATCAGGTACAGCTACAACCTGTTTCCTGGCAAAACCCTACTCGCTGGGTATTACGTCCTTTAATTACTAGTGAACGTGCCGATAACGCGTTAAGAGATCCATCCCAGTCCAATGATTTACCACCAACTATCGACAACGCCCCACAAATACCCAGTAACCTACCACCAACTATCGACAACGCTCCACAACCACCCAGTAATCTACCACCAACTGTCTACAACGCCCCACAACCACCCAGTAATCTACCACCAACGGTCTACAACGCTTCACAACCACCCAGTAACCTACCACCAACGGTCTACAACGCCCCACAACTACCCAGTAACCTACCACCAACTATCGACAACGCCCCACAACCACCCAGTAATCTACCACCAGTTCTCACTTCACAACCCCTGAGGAACCTTGCACCAGCTACCTACGAGAACACTCCACAAATACCAAATGTCTACAACTCTCCATCTCCACAAGCACCCACTAACGTACCACCAACTAGCAGCTTACCGCCACTCACAACCCTACCCCCAACAACCAATAACCTTCAACAGCCCCCTTTTATCAGTGTGCCGCCCCTAACTTCTGATAACCCCTCTCAACTACCTAACCCTGTTCTGCCGCCAGCAAGTTTACCAAATCAGCACAATATCAACAGTGTTTCTCCTTTACCTACATCTAATTTTCCTGCCCCAAATATCCCTAACTATTCATCATCTTCTCCTAACTCACGAGTCGTTGAGTTTGGTCAACCTTTGACGAACCCCAATCCTTAGAATTATTCGTCCTGAGTCCTGAAAAGAGTGCGATTACAGCAACACCGAAGCAGCTGGCATGAGTATATCTACCTTTTCTCCTGTCAGCTAAGTACAATCTATATGGACTCAAAAATAATACACTCAGCAACGCCAGTCGCCTCAACGGGAGCCAGTGCTGTTCAAGGCAGCGTCTGTGCTCCTGAGAAGACTGAGAGCCAGTGCATTCCTATATTGCGTTGGGGAACCCCCGCACGGTGCTGGCTCCTCAGCACTTAGGACTGTTCTAACTTCCTTAAAATCTTTGCGTCTCTTGCGACTGAACTGCTCCTGGTTGTGCGATAAAGAAATTTTGAGCAGCCTCATTCTGGTAAATACACCTAATATCAGGTCTGTCACTGTTTAAGTCACCTGTAAAGCCAAAGGTGTTTAACCGTTGCTTACAATCTCTCACCTGTTCTGAGGACACAAGCTTCTTTTGCTCTAAAATCGCCCAGTCGTTTTGACGGATAACGCATCCAGGACGCATACTCGGTTGAGAAACGTAGACATTAAAGGGGTTAAGAGTCACAAACAATCTGGCGTCCATGACCATAGCACTGGCTCCATACTGTACGCAAAGCTCTGGGTTTGGCGCTTTGGTATCAATAAATTCACGGGAAGCGACATTTTCTGGTGAAAAAGTCGCTGTGGAGCTAAAAGCAATTCCAATCCCAATTCCTAAAATAAGTACGCCCGCCATAATTGCTATGGTGCTGAAATTAAACATGGGGGATTTGAAACCAGGAGATTTAGTAGTAGTAGTATTAGTAGCAGTAGTTGTTCTACCTGTAGATTTACGTCTCATAAAACCTTATGGGAGTGTGGAAATCCCGATTAAAGATCGAGGTTAAACTCATCGCACCCTTAAAAGGAGCGAGAAGGAGGGCGTCAACAGTCATTTGTACGAGTGTCATTAGTATGACACTCGTACAATTATTGAGTTTTATTGCCCGCCACTTTATCTTAAATTATTTCGCCGTGTTCGCACTTCGTCCTTAAAGGTCGTTCCGATCTTCAAAGGGACAATCCGAGCATTATTAGCATAAATTTCACTTAGAGACGAAAAGCGCCAGTAAGTAAGGTGCAAAAACTGGCGCGAGTATTATCGGTTTTGTGAAAACCCACTATATACAAACTGTTAACGAACTGTCTACAGGGTTTAACCCCCTGCTGTGGCTACTTCTTTGTTATTCGTAATTGCCAATTCTCTTCCAGACAAAAACGCCAGTAAATACGGTGCAAAAACTGGCGTAGGTGTTATTTTTTGTGAGAGCACTAATTTAAGCAAGTTGGTGATCAAGTGTCTATGGGGTTTGACCCCCCTTCCTCCAGCTAAAATTCCTCTTTTTAACTTTCTTGATTGTTTATTTCCTTGATTTACAACCGCTTATATGCTAATTCGCTCTGCCACAATAACTGACGTACCTGCAATTTTACCGATGGTTGCTAAGATTTGTGCTTTACACGAATCTTGGGACTCTGCCAAATTTGGTTTTTTACCACATCCAGAACAGCGTTATGAAGGATGGTTAACGCGGCTGGCTAGTCAGGATCGAAACCTGCTTCTGGTAGGTGAGGATGAACTGCGGCTGGTGGGGTTTCTCGCAGCGACAGTTGAACGTGAAGTACCGATTTACCGTTTGCAGGAATTCGCTTTTATCCACGAGCTCTGGGTTGAGCAAGAATATCGTCATCAAGGAATTGCACGGCAGATGGTGAAGCTCAGTATTGAACGCTTTGATCAGATGGGTGTCAAACAAATTCGCCTTGATACAGCAGAGGTTAACGAAGCAGCGCGGCAATTGTTTGCTTCATGTGGTTTTAGAACTGGCACTAGGGAAAGGTTGATCGAGTTGTGAGTAGGGGCAGGTTTTACCTATCAATATTTATTGGGTAGTCTGTTATCTGGTTAAACCTGCCCGTACAAGAGTTAGGAGTGAGGAATCAAAACTCATAACTCATAACTTTTTCTAGCTAGCTAGCAGGGTTTTTTGTAGGGGCTTCCAGTGGAAATAGCGATCGCCACCCCTCTCGATGACGACTTTCACTCTTGGTTCCAAACTGGGTAAAGCCGACAAAAATTCTACCTCCTGATCGGAAAGAATATGACCTTCGATAATCCATAGCAGTAGACCTTTTGACTTGGGTGGCAACTGTTCTAGTTGATAGCCGACAATTGGCGGTAGATAATATACAGAACCGACTGCAGCACCATTAGCAGTACTTTTTTTACCAAGGTGAGGAGGTCTAACTCCATGAACTCCTGTGAGGTAAGCAGCTACGTCCCCCAATCCTCTAGCAGTAATATGGAGTGTAGTGTAGCCAGCTGCACGCAACCGACGTCTGTACCGACCTTCAAAACCCCCTTCCAGAGGTACGTAAACACCAATAGAACCAAATTTTTCCAGATCGCGAATCAAACCGTTGCCAGTGGTAATGAGTGCCATAGATTGTTTTGTTCCTTCCCACTTGAATATCTACTATTATTTACGAAGAATAAGGCTAAGAAGTCAAAGTGTTTTGGGTTATGTGTAGGGATTTGGGAAGACCTGAAGAATTTCTGAAAATAATCTGGACAAATTTGCTGGAATGACTTATACTCTAAGATCGTGACCAAATCTTTAGTTCTGGTTGCACTTTTGTTAGCATTTCCGGCTGAAATTAGCATCAAACGTTGATGATTAAAATCTGTACCGGATAGACTAGCTGAAATTGGTTAGAGACTGATAAACTAAAAAAGCCTTGATGTCAACTTAGGAGTGTTTGGGTGAAAACCAAAGCTAACCCTAAGATGAAAGGTGGATGGAAGCCTGTATATCCTCAAAAAAGTAGGCAAACTTTAAACAATTGTTTAAAGTAATAAACTAGAAGTAAAAGCTGAGCAGTCTTGGCGCGCTTTTCGCACTGCTTCAGTCTGTTTAAAATGGATACTGGGCGCAATCTATCGCTTAAGTCCTATTGAAACTAAAAAGTGCCAAAGCAATAGCTTGGCTCAAAGCATTGCTGCACAAAGCTCAAAGCTCCAACGCATTGCATTGAAAATCGAGAAGTTATCTCCTTCCATTGTGGAAATCACTTTTGGATGTACTGGTGACGAAGTAAGTAAAAATACACGCGTTCATCAAATCAGTACAAACAATTAGTGGAGACAACCAAGAAGTTTGAACGGTTTTACCTAAGCCGTACAGACTTCAGAGGTCAGTGACAGTAAGCCTCATTGGCGTTTTGTTGCATCTTGTCCTCAAAAATCAGCAACTCAAATTAACAATTAAAAGGGGAGCCAGTAACTGTGTCTGTAGGTATTCTCGGCACTAAACTGGGCATGACTCAAATATTTGATGAAGCAGGAGTTGCCATTCCTGTGACCATCGTTAAAGCGGGTCCATGCACAGTTACACAAGTAAAAACGAAACAGACCGACGGTTACTCCGCCATTCAAGTCGGCTATGGCGAAGTAAAGCCAAAGTTGTTAAATAAACCATCACTAGGACATTTAGCTAAATCATCTGCACCTGGATTGCGTCATTTACGGGAGTATCACGTTGATAACTCCGGTGAATATACTTTAGGTCAACAGATTAATCCTGATATTTTTAGTGCAGGCCAGATTGTAGATGTCAGTGGGACAAGTATCGGTCGCGGTTTTGCCGGCAACCAGAAACGGCATAACTTTGGTCGGGGACCTATGTCTCATGGTTCCAAAAACCATAAAGAACCAGGTTCGATTGGTGCCGGTACAACTCCCGGTCGCGTATATCCAGGAAAGCGCATGGCAGGACGTTTAGGTGGGAAACGCGTGACAATTAGCAAGCTGACTGTGGTACGAGTAGACCCAGAGCGCAATATATTGCTAATCCAAGGCTCCGTTCCCGGTAAACCGGGCGCATTGTTGAGTATTGCACCGGCAAACCTAGTTGGTAAGTAGTTAATTGTTAATGGTTAATAGCAATCAACAATCAACTCTTTAACAATCAACGATTAACAATTAACAACGAACAAAAAAACGAAAATGCTAGAGTGTGTAGTCAAAAATTGGCAAGGAGAACAAGTCGGGCAAAAGACATTCGAGTTGCGGGTTGCCAAGGAAGAAACAGCAGTTCATGTTGTGCATAGAGCTTTGGTAAGGCAAACAACTAACGCTCGTCAGGGAACCGCCAGTACAAAAACTCGCTCTGAAGTCAGAGGAGGAGGTCGCAAACCTTGGCGGCAAAAAGGGACAGGTCGTGCTCGTGCTGGCTCCATTCGTTCACCATTGTGGCGGGGTGGTGGTGTCATCTTTGGACCAAAGCCCAGAGACTTTAACCTGAAAATGAATCGAAAAGAGCGACGTTTAGCACTGCGGACAGCGTTTGCAAGTCGGATTGCCGATTTAATTGTGGTAGAAGAATTTAATGAACAGCTACAACGTCCCAAAACCAAAGAGTTAGTGGAAGCGATCGCTCGCTGGGGAGTAGACAAAACCAGCACAACTTTGTTAATCGTGCCGGAACGTCAAGAAATGGTGTATTTGTCAGCCCGGAACGTCGAAAATTTAAAGTTAATTGTTGCAGATCAATTAAATGTATATGACATCCTGCATGCCGACAAAATTGTTGTAACGGCGTCAGCGTTAGAAAAAATTCAGGAGGTCTACAATGGCTAAGTTTGACGAGCGCAATCTTGCTGACTTAGTGCGTCGCCCAATTGTCACAGAAAAGGCGACTATCCTGATGGAGCAGAATAAGTACACTTTTGAAGTCAGTCCCAAGGCAACCAAGCCACAAATCAGATCTGCAATTGAGAATCTGTTTACCGTCAAGGTGACGAGTGTAAACACCATGATGCCACCGCGTAAAAAGCGGCGGATTGGTAAGTTTGTTGGTTTCAAACCTCAGTATAAACGAGCCATTGTTACAGTAGCAGCATCTGACGTAGAGAAGATCAGACAAATTCTCTTCCCTGACGTGTAAAAAGGTTAGTTGTTAATTGTTCATAGTTAATAGTTAATAGAACAATTAACAATCAACAATCAACAATCAACAACTAACAATTAACAACTAACAACCACAACAACTTCTATGGGTACCCGTTCTTTTCGCCCTTATACCCCCAGTACTCGTCAGGTAACGATCTCTGATTTTGCTGAAATTACGAAATCGAAGCCTGAGAAATCACTAACAGAACACATACATCGCCGCAAAGGTCGAAATAATCAAGGGCGTATTACCTGTCGGCACCGGGGTGGCGGACACAAACGTCTTTATCGCATTATTGACTTTAAACGGGATAAGCGTACTATTCCAGCTAAAGTCGTAGCAGTTGAATACGATCCAAACCGGAATGCGCGGATTGCCCTTTTAGAATATCAAGACGGCGAAAAGCGTTACATTCTCCATCCCCAAGGTTTGGCAGTGGGAACAACAATTATTGCAGGTTCCGATGCTCCAATCGAAAATGGTAATGCTTTACCCCTGTCTAACATTCCCTTGGGAAGCAACGTTCATAACGTCGAACTAACACCTGGAAAAGGTGCTCAATTCGTTCGTTCAGCAGGTGCGACAGCTCAGGTAATGGCAAAAGAGGGTAGCTACGTTACTCTGAGGTTACCTTCAGGAGAAGTCCGCATGATCCGGCGCGAGTGCTACGCCACCATCGGACAAGTAGGCAACATCGAGGCCCGCAACCTAAGTTTGGGTAAAGCAGGAAGAAACCGTTGGAAAGGTCGCCGTCCTTCCGTTAGAGGTAGTGTCATGAACCCAGTAGACCATCCCCACGGTGGTGGTGAAGGTAGAGCACCCATCGGGAGATCGGGACCTGTGACACCTTGGGGTAAACCTGCTTTGGGTTTGAAAACACGCAAACCGAAAAAACCCAGTAGCAAGTTGATTGTACGTCGTCGCCGCAAGTCTTCCAAGCGTGGTCGTGGTGGACGCGAATCATAAAATTTAAAATTTTAGATTTTGGGTTTTAGATGATGGGTTCCTAATGAGTTAAAAAGTTTATCTTAATTGATTAGAAACTCGTCAAGACAAGCATCCGTTCATCCGAAAAAATAACTCCTCTCATCCAAAATAAAACTATGGGTCGTTCTCTAAAAAAAGGTCCTTTTGTTGCCGATCATCTTCTGGAAAAGATTGAGCGGCTTAATGAAAACAACAGAAAAGAAGTCATCAAAACCTGGTCACGGGCTTCAACAATCTTACCGGAAATGGTAGGTCACACCATCGCTGTTCATAATGGACGCCAGCACGTTCCTGTTTTCGTATCAGACCAGATGGTAGGACACAAATTAGGTGAATTCGCGCCTACACGTAGCTTTAGAGGTCACTCCAAAAGTGATAAAAAAGCAGGGAGATAGTTAATTGGGGAATTGTTAATTGCATTCTTACAATCAACAATTAACAATGAACAACTAACAAAGTTGGAGAAAATTATGGCTACTGATACTACTGAAGTCAAAGCGATCGCGCGTTTTATACGCATGTCTCCCTATAAAGTACGTCGCGTACTCGATCAAATTCGAGGGCGTTCCTACCGAGAAGCGCTCATTATCCTTGAATTTATGCCTTACCGAGCCTGCGATCCAGTCTTGAAGGTTTTAAGAAGCGCGGCGGCTAATGCGGAACACAATGCAGGGTTAGATCGAGCGCTTCTTAAAGTGACTCAAGCATACGCCGACCAAGGACCAGTGTTGAAACGGTTCCAACCAAGAGCACAAGGTCGAGCTTACCAAATTCGCAAGCCAACGTGCCATATCACTGTGGCTGTGGCTGCTGATAACACAGCTAAATAAGCACACCTAAACGAAAAATTGTGTACAGGAAGAAATTTTAGAGGAAGCATTTGTGGGACAAAAGATTCATCCAGTAGGTTTTCGTTTAGGAATTACCCAAGAACACCAATCCCGTTGGTTTGCTAATTCCGACCGCTATCCAGAACTTCTACAAGAAGATTATAAACTTCGTAAATATATAGAAGACAAGCTGGGAAGATACGCTCAAAACAATGCCGGAATCTCGGAAGTGCGGATTGATCGCAAAGCCGACCAAATCGATTTAGAGATCCGCACAGCTCGACCTGGTGTAGTCGTCGGTCGAGGTGGACAAGGTATAGAATCGTTGCGTCTCGGACTCCAACAAGCATTGGGTGGTAATCGCCAAATTCGGATCAACGTAGTTGAAGTGCAACGAGTTGACGCTGATGCCTACCTGATTGCTGAATACATTGCTCAACAGTTAGAACGTCGGGTATCCTTCCGACGAGTCGTGCGGCAAGCTATTCAGCGTGCCCAACGTGCAGGTGTGCAAGGTATCAAAGTTCAAGTGGGTGGTCGTCTCAACGGTGCGGAAATTGCCCGAACAGAGTGGACTCGTGAAGGCAGAGTTCCCCTACATACTTTACGGGCAGACATTGACTACTCTTACTGCACAGCCAAAACTGTCTATGGCATTCTTGGAATTAAAGTGTGGGTATTTAAGGGAGAAATAATTCCCGGACAGGAAGAAGCCCCCTCTCAACCAACATCTCGCGAACGCGAACCCCGTCGCCGCCAACAACAACGCCGTCGCCAGCAATTTGAAGACCGTTCAAACGAAGGGTAATTAATGGTTAATTGTTAATTGTTAATTGTTAATTGCAATTCAACAATCAACAATCAACAATCAACAATCAACAACCAACAACCAACAAATCATGTTAAGTCCTAGAAGAACTAAATTCCGCAAACAACAGCGCGGACGAATGGAAGGGATGGCTACACGCGGTAGCAATCTAAACTTTGGTGATTTTGCTCTCCAAGCTTTAGAGCCAGCATGGATTACTTCCCGGCAAATTGAAGCTTCCCGTCGGGCAATGACTCGTTATATTCGCAGGGGTGGTAAAATCTGGATTCGGATTTTCCCAGATAAGCCAGTTACCATGCGTCCCGCAGAAACTCGGATGGGTTCCGGTAAAGGTTCACCTGAATTTTGGGTAGCTGTCGTCAAACCAGGACGGATTTTGTTTGAAATTGCTGGAGTTACCGAAGAAACGGCTCGAGAAGCCATGCGCTTAGCAGCATACAAATTGCCAATTAAAACCAAGTTCATTATGCGCTCTCCAGAAGAGACGCCTCAGGGATAAGTTATGCCTCTTCCTAAAATTTCAGACGCCAGAGAATTAAGTGACGAACAATTGAACGGGGAAATTTTAGCCGTCAAAAAGCAACTATTTCAGTTGCGGTTGCAAAAAGCCACCAGACAACTAGAAAAACCTCATCAATTTAAACATACCCGCCACCGTCTAGCTCAGTTATTAACAGTAGAAGGCGAACGGAAACGGAAAGCGGCTACCACATTGTGAGTAGGGGCAGGTTTTCCCGAAGAATTTATTGAGTAGGTAAGTTTTCTGATGAAACCTGCCCGTACAGTAGGTTTTCCCGAAGAATTTATTGAGTAG
>CALMVQ010000107.1:17400-31613 GCA_937873135.1 uncultured Scytonema sp.
TTTTCTGATGAAACCTGCCCGTACAGTAGGTTTTCCCGAAGAATTTATTGAGTAGATAAGTTTTCTCATGAAACCTGCCCGTACAGTAGGTTTTCCCGAAGAATTTATTGAGTAGGTAAGTTTTTTCATGAAACCTGCCCGTACAGTAGGTTTTCTTGAGCAATTTTCTATACGTATGTACGTTATCTGATTAAACCAGCCCGTACAGGAGTTAGGAGTCAAGTAAAAAGTACTCTGGCATTTTTAACTCATAACTCATAACTAAAACTAAAGAACGGAAATCATGGCAGTTAAAGAACGAGTTGGCTTAGTTGTGAGCGACAAAATGCAGAAAACTGTAGTTGTCGCCATAGAAAACCGCGCTCCCCATCCTAAGTACGGCAAAATTGTAGTGAAAACCCAGCGCTATAAAGTTCACGATGAAGACAATCAGTGCAAAATAGGCGATCGCGTTCGGATTGAAGAAACTAGACCCCTGAGTAAGACTAAGCGCTGGACAGTCAAAGAGATTCTCAGTACTAAAAATAGTTAAAAGTTAGTAGGGGTGGGTTTAATTTAGTAATTTGTGAGTAAAAACGAACAATCAGACGCCAACCCGCCCGTACAGTCGTTAGTCACAGTTTTTGATAACCGAAAGCCAAAAACTGACAATTAACAACTGTAAGGGCAGGTTTCACAATATTTTTCGTTTTCAGACGACGAGTTAAACAATTAAACCTGCCCCTACTAACAACACAAAAAGGGAGATAATAACGTGATTCAACCCCAAAGTTACCTTAATGTTGCTGATAATAGCGGTGCCCGCAAATTAATGTGCATCCGTGTCTTAGGCGCAGGAAACCGTCGTTACGGTTTTGTCGGTGATAAGATTGTTGCTGTTGTCAAAGATGCAATTCCGAATATGGCTGTCAAAAAATCAGACGTTGTGGAAGCAGTGATTGTCCGCACTCGACACAATATC
The DNA here is from genome assembly GCA_937873135.1 of uncultured Scytonema sp. Lineage (GTDB taxonomy): Bacteria > Cyanobacteriota > Cyanobacteriia > Cyanobacteriales > Nostocaceae > Rhizonema. The sequence continues at coordinate 18,362 of CALMVQ010000107.1, forward strand.
AATCGAGACAGTGGGATGAGTATTCGTTTCGACGACAATGCAGCAGTTATTATTAACAAAGACGGCAATCCTAGAGGAACCAGAGTATTTGGTCCGGTTGCACGAGAACTGCGGGACAAAAACTTTACAAAAATTGTGTCCTTGGCTCCGGAGGTGCTGTAATGTCGCTTAAACAGGAAAAACAGTTCTACAAAATGCATGTCAAAACTGGCGACACCGTACAGGTGATTGCAGGAAAAGACAAAGGCAAAGTCGGTGAAATCGTTAAAGCATTTCCCCAACTTAGCAAAGTTGTTGTTAAAGGTGTCAATATTAAAACTAAGCACGTAAAACCACAGCAAGAAGGAGAATCCGGGCGCATCGTCACTCAGGAATTTCCAATTCATAGTTCTAACGTGATGCTCTATTCCACCAAACAAAACGTTGCTAGTCGTATTTGTTATACCTTCACCTCGGAAGGAAAGAAAGTACGGATGCTGAAGAAAACTGGCGAAATCATTGATAAATAGTTGTTGGTTAATAGTTAATTGTTAATGATCAGTAGTTGGTCAAACAATTAACAATTAGCAACTAATAGATAACTACACTCAACCCTTTCACCAACAATGTTCCCTGACAAAGCCCAGGGATAATCACTCTTAAAACTATGGCAACAACAAGACTTAAAACGCTTTACCAAGACTCTATAGTCCCCAAACTGAACAATCAGTTTCAGTACACCAACATTCATCAAGTACCGAAGGTGATCAAAGTTACGCTTAACAGAGGTATGGGGGAAGCAGCTCAAAATGCTAAAGCCTTAGAAGCTTCTTTAAGTGAAATTGCTCTGATTAGCGGTCAAAAACCAGTCGTAACGCGGGCAAAGAAAGCGATCGCAGGCTTTAAACTTCGCCAAGGTATGCCTGTAGGTATTATGGTGACTCTCAGAGGGGAAAGGATGTATGCCTTTCTCGACCGATTAATCAGTCTAGCGTTACCTAGAATTAGAGACTTTCGGGGAATTAGTCCCAAAAGCTTTGATGGACGCGGCAATTATACTTTAGGACTCAGAGAGCAACTGATTTTTCCAGAAATCGAGTACGATAGCATCGATCAAGTCCGAGGAATGGATATTTCTATCATCACTACAGCAAAGAACGACGAAGAGGGTCGTGCTTTACTTAAAGAGATGGGAATGCCTTTTCGAGATCAATAAGTTCATTTAAATGAGGAAACGATGGCAGCTAACGACACTATTGCAGATATGCTGACGCGCATCCGCAATGCCAACCTAGCGAGGCATCAAACGACACAAGTGCCTGCGACAAGAATGACTCGTAGTATTGCAAAAGTACTTCGAGAGGAAGGCTTTATTGGGGATTTTGAAGAAGTCGGAGAGGGAGTAAAAATTAATCTAGCGATCTCCTTAAAATATAAGGGCAAGCATCGTCAGCCTCTGATCACTACTTTGAAGCGGGTCAGCAAACCGGGTTTGCGCGTATACTCTACTAAAAAAGAATTACCACGAGTACTAGGCGGTATTGGCATTGCCATTATTTCTACATCAAGTGGCATAATGACCGACAGAGAAGCACGACGGCAAAACTTGGGTGGAGAAGTGCTGGCTTATGTTTGGTAATAGTTAGTTGTTAATGGTTAATGGTTGATAGAACAATTAACAATTAGCAATTAACAATTAGCAATTAACAATTAAAAAGGAGAATTATGTCTCGAATAGGTAAACGCCCAATTACAATTCCTGCCAAGGTACAAGTGACGATAGACGGCACAAAAGTTGTTGTTAAAGGTCCTAAAGGTGAACTTCATCGCGATTTGCCGACGAATGTTACAGTCTCCCAAGAAGGGGAAACATTGCTCTTAACCCGTCAGGATGAGTCTCGCACTTCCAGACAACTTCACGGTTTGTGCCGTACTTTGGTTGCCAACATGGTTGAAGGAGTTTCTACAGGATTTCAACGGCGTTTGGAAATCCAAGGAGTTGGCTACCGGGCACAAGTTCAAGGTCGTAACCTAGTTATGAACATGGGTTATAGCCACCAGGTGCAAATTGCTCCCCCAGAAGGAGTTCAGTTTGCTGTGGAAAATAATACCAACGTCATAGTGAGTGGTTATGACAAAGAAGAGGTTGGCAACACAGCCGCTAAAATTCGCGATGTTCGCCGACCAGAACCTTATAAAGGTAAAGGTATTCGCTATGCCGGTGAAGTGGTAAGACGTAAAGCAGGTAAGACTGGTAAGAGCAAGAAGTAAAAATGAAGCTAACTCGTAGACAATCAAAGCAGCGTCGCCATCGACGCATTCGTGGCAGAGTTAATGGTTCTACAGAACGTCCAAGGCTAGCTGTATTTCGATCCCACGAGCATATTTATGCTCAAATTATTGATGATACACAACAGCATACGTTAGTAGCAGCCTCAACTTTAGAACCAGAATTGAAATCCAAATTAGCTTCAGGGTCCAACTGTGAAGCTTCGGCAGAAGTTGGCAAATTAATCGCAGTGCGATCAAAAGAAAAAGGCATCACTAAAGTCGTTTTTGATCGCGGTGGTAATCTTTATCACGGTCGGATTAAAGCATTAGCTGAAGCTGCGCGAGAAGCTGGTTTAGATTTTTAAAGTCAATCGCTAATGGCTCAATGAGTGCTAATAGAAGACTGGCAATTAACAATTCTGAGTAATTCATTATGGCAACAGCTAATCGTCGTAAAACCAATCGGACAAAAAAAGAAGAAACTAACTGGCAAGAACGGGTCATTCAGATCCGACGGGTAAGCAAGGTCGTCAAAGGAGGTAAAAAACTGAGTTTCCGAGCGATCGTTGTTGTTGGAAACGAACGCGGTCAAGTAGGCGTCGGAGTAGGCAAAGCTTCAGATGTTATTGGTGCCGTAAAAAAAGGCGTAGCTGACGGCAAAAAACATCTCATTGATATACCAATCACTAAATCTAACTCCATTCCGCACCCAATTGATGGTGTCGGTGGCGGTGCAAAAGTAATGATGCGACCGGCCGCACCAGGTACTGGGGTTATTGCCGGTGGCGCAGTCCGTACTGTTTTGGAGTTGGCAGGAGTTCGCAATATCTTAGCTAAACAACTCGGCTCAAATAATCCACTTAATAATGCCAGAGCTGCGGTTAATGCCTTGTCTACACTGCGTACCTTTGCAGAAGTAGCTGAAGACCGAGGTATTCCCATAGAAAATCTTTACATATAAGTGGTTAATAGTTAGTGGTTAACAGCAATTAACAACTAACAATTAACAATTATGTAAATAATCATTACACAGTCTTACACAATATTAAGATTATGAGACTCAATGATGTTCGTCCGCAAAAAGGCTCAAAGAAACGCCGTCGTCGTGTAGGTCGGTATTTCTGCAGGTCAAGGTGCCAGTGCTGGTCTCGGTATGCGAGGTCAAAAATCTCGCTCTGGTTCTGGTACTAGACCGGGTTTTGAGGGTGGTCAACAGCCATTATACCGCCGGATACCTAAGTTGAAGGGCTTTCCTCTCATTAATCGTAAAAAATACACTACGATCAATGTAGAAAAGCTAGCCTCCCTTCCTGCCGATACAGAGGTCACATTAACCTCGTTAAAAGAAGTCGGTATTCTTACTGGCGATCGAGGACCTTTAAAAATCTTAGGGAATGGGGAATTGAATATTGCGCTTAAGGTTAAAGCAGCAGCATTTACAGGCGCAGCTCGTACCAAAATTGAGGCAGCTGGTGGGAGTTGTGAAGTTTTAGAGTGAGTTAACGAACATGGCACCTAAATACATCTACTCTAGCCACGCGCTTTACTTCACTATCAAGGTAGCCCTTTATGATCAGTCGAGATAAAGCCCCAACGGCTCAAGAAACTTTTATGCAAATGGCGCAAGCAGCAGGGCTAAGAGGTCGGCTGCTTGTTACCGTCGGTATTTTGTTTTTGGTTCGATTGGGTATACACATACCAATACCAGGTATTAATCGAGAGCAGTTTCGAGCAGCTCTTGGAGGTAGCAACCAACAAGTATTAAGCTTTTTGGATATTTTCTCCGGAGGCGGTCTTTCTGCTTTAGGTGTTTTTGCTTTGGGCATTTTGCCTTACATTAACGCCTCTATTATTATCCAGTTGCTGACTGCTGCTATCCCAGCTTTAGAAAATTATCAGAAAAATGAAGGTGAAGCAGGACGAAGGAAGATTTCCCAAATTACCCGCTATGTCGCGGCAGGTTGGGCAATTATTCAAAGTGTCTTTATCGCCTCTTTCTGGCTTAAAAGCTTTGCCTTGGATTTCGGTCCAATTTTTGTAGCTGAGACAGCGCTCGCTCTTGTTGCAGGTTCAATGTTCGTGATGTGGGCATCTGAACTGATCACAGAGCGTGGTGTTGGGAATGGAGCATCTTTGTTGATTTTTGTCAACATTGTGGCGACACTGCCTAAATCATTGGGCGATACGCTCAATTTTGCTCAGACAGGAGGAAGAGAAACAGTCGGGAGCGTAGTTGTACTCATGCTGCTTTTCCTCGCGACGATTGTTGGGATCGTCTTTGTCCAAGAAGGAATGCGTCGCATCCCAATTATTTCAGCGCGTCGTCAGGTAGGTCGGCGTGTCTTGGCAGAACAGCGAAGTTTTTTACCACTGCGGCTCAATCAAGGAGGCGTAATGCCGATCATCTTTGCGGCAGCGGTTCTGAGTTTACCACTTTTGATAGAAAACTTTATCCACAACCCAGATTACTCCAAAATAGTTAGAACTTATCTTGTTCCCGGCGCTTCTGGGTCTTGGGCATATGCTCTAATCTACTTAGTTTCAATCATTTTCTTTAGCTACTTCTATTCTTCGTTGATTGTCAATCCGGTGGATGTGGCGCAGAACCTGAAGAAAATGGGTTCCAGCATTCCAGGGATTCGTCCGGGCAAGGCAACGACTGAGTATATTGAACGTGTGTTGAATAGACTAACTTTTTTGGGTGCTATCTTTTTAGGTTTGATTGCTATTATCCCAACCGCAGTAGAAAGTGCTTTGAACGTCAAAACTTTTAGAGGTTTTGGTGCTACCTCTTTGTTAATTTTGGTTGGTGTGGCGATTGATACTGCCAGACAAATTCAAACCTACCTGATTTCTCAGCGCTACGAAGGAATGGTGAAACAATAGTGACGCGACTAATCTTCTTGGGACCACCAGGGGCGGGTAAAGGAACTCAAGCTAAAACATTAGCTGACAACTGCAATATTCCTCATATTTCTACAGGTGACATATTGCGTCAAGCGATGAAAGAACAAACCGCTTTGGGTATCAAAGCTCAAGGTTATGTAGATAGAGGTGAGTTAGTTCCCGACCTACTCGTACAGGATATGGTGCTAGAGCGGCTCAGACAACCCGATGTTAACCCAGGTTGGATTCTTGATGGCTTTCCCCGCACTGTTAATCAAGCATCTTTCCTAGAGGAATTACTGCAAGACCTTAATCAGGATAGCAAAAAGGTCGTCAATTTAGAAGTGCCAGATGATGTTGTAGTAACACGTTTATTGGAAAGAGGGCGAAAAGACGACACTGAAGAAGTGATTCGCCGTCGTTTAGAAGTCTACCGCTCTGAAACTGCACCTTTGATTGACTACTATGGCGATCGCCAGCAACTCCTTGTAGTGAATGGCAACCAGTCCCTAGAAGAAGTCACTTCTGAACTGAAAAAGGTCATTGTTTCGTAACTGATGTTAGTAGTTAGTTATTGGTTGTTTTTTTCAAACAGTACTACTAACTACTGTATAGGCGGGGAAAACGTGCATATCGCTACCTACTTTTAGGTTCATATTGTTCAACCCGCCCCTACTAAACATTACACCAAGCACGATGTCTGTAAATCTTGATAAGATATATTAATAAACTGTTGATATATAAGTCAAAATATGTTCTCTTGCTGCTGTATGTTGCAACCGAACAAGAGACTGTTGAGTTGAGGAAAAAATAAATTGTCTAAGCAAGACCTGATTGAAATGGAAGGCACGGTGACCGAGTCTCTGCCTAATGCAATGTTTCGTGTCGATCTAGATAATGGCTTCAACGTCCTAGCTCACATTTCTGGCAAGATTCGTCGTAACTATATTAAGATTTTACCCGGCGATCGCGTCAAAGTAGAGTTGACCCCCTACGACTTGACAAAAGGTAGAATTACTTATCGGCTGCGTAAAAAATAAGCTCATGTAGGAAATATTACCACAAAACTCATTTTTGGGGGTTTTCGCCAAAAAATTGCAGAGTTGGTAAAAAAATGTTATAATCCACCATTTGGAGTAGAAGAGAAAGAGTATGAAAGTGAGAGCATCTGTCAAGAGAATGTGTGAAAAATGTAACGTGATTCGACGGCGCGGTCGCGTAATGGTGATCTGTGTTAATCCCAAACATAAGCAACGTCAAGGATAGGGTTACAGATTGATTGGTAACTGAATAAAAACTACAAACATAGGGAGAAATTTATTGTGGCTCGTATTGCCGGAGTAGACCTTCCACGTGATAAACGTGTTGAAATCGGTCTAACATATATTTACGGAATTGGGTTATCACGCTCGCAAGACATTTTAGCAGCTACAGGTGTAAATTCAGATACCCGTGTTAAAGATTTGAGCGATGCCGATGTAGCAGCATTGCGGGGAGAGATAGAAAGTAACTACCAAGTTGAAGGCGACTTGAGACGCTTAGAGGGGATGAACATCAAGCGCCTAATTGAGATTGGTACTTACAGAGGGCGTCGCCACCGCATGGGTTTACCAGTTAGAGGACAAAGAACTCGCACCAATGCTAGAACTCGTCGCGGGAGAAGACAGACCGTGGCAGGTAAGAAGAAAGCACCAGGTAAGTAATATTTGCCCTATTAACAGCGTGTTGATAGTTAGTCGTTTGTTGATGGTTAATCGTTGTTTGGTGAGGAGTGCCAATCGACAATCAACAAGTAGCTAACGCTCCAGTTTTCCTTAACTTAATGACATTGATATGGCGCGACAACCAACTAAAAAGAGCGGAAGCAAAAAGCAAAAACGCAACGTCCCGAACGGAGTTGCTTACATACAATCTACTTTCAACAATAGCATTGTAACCATTACCGATCAAAATGGAGATGTGATTTCTTGGGCAAGTGCTGGCTCAAGCGGTTTTAAAGGGGCAAAAAAAGGAACACCTTTTGCAGCACAAACTGCCGCCGAAAGTGCAGCACGTCGAGCCATAGATCAGGGAATGCGGCAAATAGAGGTTATGGTGAGCGGTCCAGGAGCAGGTAGAGAAACCGCTATCCGAGCAATTCAAGGGGCGGGACTAGAAATTACACTGATCCGGGATATTACCCCAATTCCTCATAATGGTTGCCGTCCACCCAAGCGCCGTCGTGTTTAAACAATAGTTGGGCGGTGAGGGCAAAAATTTGAGGAAACAGAAGTGATTTTAAAGGTATGCGAGCTTTGAAGAAGTGGCAGACCTAAGAATAACTTTTATTGAATGATTGCCCTATCAGTTCTCCTCACAAAGCATAGTGGCCGTCTCTAGAAGTTTAAACACCTCCATGCATTGGAGGAGTGGAAAACTTCAGAAAACTCAATAGATTAGTAGTGCCTGTTGGTTATTTGGGGTATCAAATAATACTTTATAAAACTGTTTGATCAACCTCGTAGACCAAGAAGGCAGAAGAGTGATTTCGGGGCAAGTGATTTGCCTGCTAGCAGGACCTGAAAAAAAGGGAGGCTACTCCGTGGCGCAGTTTCAAATTGAATGTGTAGAGTCTAATACTGAAGAAAATAGAAGCCAGTATAGTAAATTTGTCCTAGAACCTTTAGAGCGCGGTCAAGGAACGACGGTTGGCAACGCCCTAAGACGAATTTTACTATCGAATCTCGAAGGAACAGCAGTCACAGCAGTGCGGATTTCAGGCGTCACACACGAATTTGCCACAGTTCCGGGCGTGCGGGAAGACGTGCTGGAAATCATCATGAAGATGAAGGATGTCGTCCTCAAAAGCTATTCTGCTCAACCCCAGATTGGTCGGTTACTCGTGACGGGTCCAGCAATAGTTACTGCAGCACACTTTGATTTGCCCAGTGAAGTCGAAGTTATCGATCCGACGCAGTATGTAGCAAGCCTCAATGATGGGGGAAAGCTAGAAATGGAATTTCGGATTGAGAGAGGCAAAGGGTACCGCACCGTCGAACGAGGTCGTGAGGAAGCCACATCTCTGGATTTTCTCCAAATTGACTCGGTGTTCATGCCAGTGCGAAAAGTCAACTACAGTGTAGAAGAAACCCGTGGCGATAACGGAATACCAAAAGACCGTTTGCTGTTGGAAGTTTGGACAAATGGCAGTCTTAACCCCCAAGAAGCACTCTCCTCTGCTGCTACTATTCTGGTAGATCTGTTCAACCCGTTGAAAGATATCTCGATTGAACCAACGGATACGGGATCTGACATCCCAGACGACCCAACCGCTCAAATTCCGATTGAAGAGTTACAACTCTCGGTCAGAGCATATAACTGTCTCAAGCGGGCGCAAGTCAACTCCGTCGCTGACTTATTAGATTACACCCAAGAAGACCTATTAGAAATTAAAAACTTTGGTCAAAAGTCAGCAGAAGAAGTAGTTGAAGCATTACAGCGCCGTTTGGGCATTACCCTACCACAGGAAAGAGCCTCTAAACACAGTTAAAACTAGTTAGTCGTTAGTCGTTAGGAATTAGTAGTGATCTAAACACAACTGAAACTACCTAAGGGTTGGTGGATAGTAGTTAAGAGTGAGCAAAAACTAACAACTAACAACTAACAATTAACAACTAACAACTAACACCCAACAACTCAATTATGCGTCACCGTTGTCGAGTCAAAAAACTCAGCAAACCTACAGATCAGCGCCGAGCGCTCCTGCGAGCGCTAACTACCGAACTGATCCGTCATGGTCGGATCAACACCACTTTAATCCGAGCTAAAGTGTTACGAGGAGAAGTGGAGAAAATGATTACCTTAGCCAAAGATGGCTCCTTGGCTTCGCGCCGTCAAGCCCTAGGCTACATCTACGACAAACAACTCGTTCATGCTCTCTTTGAGCAGGCTCCCGAACGCTATGCCAACCGTAATGGAGGTTACACTCGTATCCTCCATACCGTACCTCGTCGCGGGGATCATTCTAAAATGGCAATTATCGAATTGGTCTAGAGATTTTAGATTTTAGATTTACGATTTTGGATTGGGAATAAGGGATTTAAAAAGTAAAAAGTAAAAAGTAAAAAGTAAAAAGTGAATCCCCATAATTAAAATTAGGAGATCTTACGCTCACCTTTTTTTCTCGCACTATGTGTTCCCTTAAAAAAATCTTTTTTGGTTTTCCACGGGCGGAGTTGGGGGCTTGAAATCGTTTTTTCCTTCTCTTTCTTTTGCCTTTTAACTTTTAACTTTTGCCTTGTTCAGTCCTCAATCTAAAATCCAAAACCCAAAATCAAAGATTTTTATGGAAAGCCACCAGTCTACACCGACCCCACGAGTCGCCCTGGTAATCCAATACCTGGGCACTCATTTTCATGGCTGGCAACGGCAACTCCACCACCGCTCGGTACAAGAAGAGATAGAAAAAGCAATCTCAAATATACTCGGTCATCAAGTGACACTACATGGGGCGGGACGAACTGATGCTGGAGTTCATGCTGCCGCTCAAGTCGCTCATTTTGAAGCGAAAGGCACAACAATTCCCCCTCACAAGTGGTCAAAAATTCTCAATAGCTATCTACCTAAAGATATATTGATTCGGGCTTCAGCGAGTGTAAGCAATAATTGGCACGCTCGTTTTAGCGCAGTGTATCGACGGTATCGCTACACTCTCTATACAGAAGCGCAACCAAACTTGTTCATCAAACCCTTCTGTTGGCATTACTATCATGCACCGCTAGATGAATCATTAATCCAGGCATCTCTAAAACCTCTTATAGGACAACATGACCTCGCTGCTTTTCATCGTGCTAACTCCGGACGCAAGCACTCTTGGGTTGAGGTGCAAGCAGCAGAATGTTATCGTACCGGACCATTTCTTGTGATCGAAATTCAAGCCAACGGATTTTTGTATGGTATGGTGCGGTTGTTGGTAGGGATGCTAGTGAAAGTAGGTTCAGGTCAGCGATCACCCTCTAGCTTTGTTGACATCTGGAAAAATCAACGTCGGGAAGAAGTGAAATACGCTGCACCAGCTCACGGGTTATGCTTGTTGCGAGTCGGCTATCCGGATTTTCCCTTTCCTCCAGAAGTTTGGTACGACACCCAGCCCAAATTTATCTTTAGTTAATGGTTAGTGTGTCGTGGGTTTAATTTAGTAACTTATGAGTAAAAACGAACAATCCTGGCAAACCCGCCCGTACAGTAGTTAGTAGTAACAAATAAATAACTTCTAACAACGAACAACTAATCAATGACTTCTAACAACGAATAACCAACAAATGACAAGCAACAAAACATTCCTTCCTCCTATTAAGACCCTTGAGCATGATTGGTACGTCATAGACGCGGCAGATCAACGCCTTGGGCGCTTAGCAAGCGAAATCGCCATGATTCTGCGAGGCAAAAACAAACCTGAATACACACCTCATCTCGATACAGGTGACTTCGTTATCGTCGTGAATGCGGAAAAAGTGACAGTTACAGGTAAAAAGCGCACTCAAAAAGTTTATCATCGTCACTCCGGTCGTCCTGGTGGTATGAAGACGGAAACATTCGCTAAGCTGCAAGCACGTTTACCAGAACGGATTTTGGAACATGCGATCAAGGGTATGCTGCCTAAAAATAGCTTGGGAAGGCAATTATTTACAAAGTTAAAAATATACGCCGGACCAACTCATCCTCATGCAGCACAACAGCCTAAAGAGTTAAAAATTCAAACAATTCCAGGAGAGCCAAATTAATGCAAGCAGTAGAGACGGATAGCGGACGTGCTGTGTACTGGGGTACCGGTCGTCGTAAGACCTCAGTAGCACGAGTACGTTTAGTTCCAGGTAGTGGACAGTTGATGGTCAATGGTAAACCAGGGGATCTTTATTTCCAGTTCAATGCGAACTACCTTGGAGTTATCAAAGCACCTTTAGAAACTCTGGGTTTAGAAAACGAATATGATATTTTGGTGAAAGCTGAAGGCGGGGGCTTGACAGGACAGGCTGATTCGGTTCGTTTGGGAGTCGCACGTGCCTTGTGTCAACTCGATCCAGAAAACCGACCACCATTGAAAATCGAGGGTTACCTCACCCGCGACCCACGGGCTAAAGAACGCAAAAAATATGGCTTGCACAAAGCCCGCAAAGCACCTCAGTACTCAAAGCGTTAAGAGAAGTTGTCAGGAGGAGGTCTGCGATCACTTCCGGGTTTACCTCCGCAGGGGTGCGTTCAGGAGACATTCCTCAGTATGTTTCCCATGCAATTGGTGAATGATTTGTTCATAAACCTCCTACCTTTTTTAGGTGGAACTAGGAAAAGAAATCACCAAATATTCAAACCCCATTTAGAGAAACGTAGAATTGTTCTCCTGACTCCTGACTCATGTTTCTCAAGTTATAATTAATATAGATCCACAAAAAGAACAATGGCTAAATCTGATATTCATCCCCAGTGGTATCCAGAAGCGAAGGTTTACTGTAACGGTCAATTAGTGATGACCGTAGGCTCTACTAAACCAGAGTTGCACGTAGATGTCTGGTCTGGGAACCATCCATTCTATACTGGTACTCAAAAGATTGTTGACAGCGAAGGTCGCGTTGAGCGTTTCCTCCGCAAGTACGGCATGAAGGAAGGTCAACCCTCCAGCACCAAAAAGAAAAAGTAGCGGGTTGGCTGTAGCTGTTAACGACGACCCTGCGACTGGCTGGGTCGATTGTTGTATTTAATGCTGGAGCCTATTTGCTATTTTTTATGGAGCGATCGCACCGATCATGGCTGAAACATATTTGTTGGAGAAACTAAAATCCGTTGAACAAACTTTTAATGAATTGACACGTCGCCTGGCCGACCCCGATACTGCTAAAAACCCAGATGAGTATCAAAAAGTGGCGAAGGCTCGTTCTTCATTGGAAGAGGTTGTAGATACTTATGAAAACTGGAAATCTTCTCAAGAAGAATTAATAGGAGCTCGTCAGGTTTTAAAAGAAGCTCAGAGTGATCTAGAGTTGCACGAAATGGCAGCTTTGGAAGTCAACGAACTTGATCAGAAAATAGAATATTTAGAAACCCGTCTCAAAGTACTGTTGCTACCCCGCGATCCTAACGATGATAAAAACATCATGCTGGAAATTCGTGCGGGTACTGGCGGTGATGAAGCAAGTATATGGGCTGGTGATTTAGTACGAATGTACTCTAGGTATGCCGACACCCAAGCATGGAAAGTAAAGCTAGTCAGCGAGTCCTTAGCTGAAATGGGTGGCTTCAAAGAGGCTATTTTAGAAATTCAAGGTGACAGCGTATACAGCAAGCTAAAATTTGAAGCTGGAGTGCATCGCGTTCAGCGTGTACCAGTGACAGAGGCAGGAGGACGAGTTCATACATCCACAGCAACTGTGGCGATTATGCCAGAAGTTGATGATGTAGAAATCCACATCGATCCTAAGGATATTGAAATGTCTACGGCTCGTTCAGGTGGTGCTGGTGGACAAAACGTCAACAAAGTGGAAACGGCAGCTGACTTGTTTCACAAACCGACTGGAATTAGGATTTTCTGTACCGAAGAGCGCAGCCAGTTGCAAAACAAAGAACGGGCAATGCAGATCCTGCGAGCAAAGTTGTATGAGATGAAGTTACGCGAACAACAAGAAGCTGTCACTTCCATGCGGCGATCGCAAGTCGGTACAGGATCGCGTTCGGAAAAAATTCGTACTTTTAACTATAAGGATAGCCGCGTTACCGACCACCGTCTCGGTGAAAACTTTTCGCTCAATCCAGTTTTAGAAGGCGATTTAGAGTCAATTATTCAGTCTTGCATCTCTCAAGATCAGCAAGAGCGCCTAGCAGAACTCGCGGCTAGTGTTAGCAGTTCATAAAAGCTTCGGTTAGTTGGACTTTTGACAGCTAACGATTAGTTATTGAATCTTTTAAAGAAGAACCGTTTGTCGTGCTGTTGCTTTTAACTCCGACAAGCGGTTTTCCATTGCCTGTGCGATCGCATCCTCCATCTCTCGCGGGTAAGAATAATAATCAAATTCGTGGCGGAGTATGCCGTTCACCTGAGTTCGACGTAAAAAAAAGACTGAAAACTAGACAGAGTAGAGTTTGTAGC
>CALMVQ010000108.1 GCA_937873135.1 uncultured Scytonema sp.
CCTCCCCCAACCAAGAGCGAACGAGAGAGTGATTGTGCCAGTTGCGTAAGTCCTGCTAGTTTCTGATTTGAAAGTGCTGATTACCTCGGCAGCACCTAATGGAAATTTGTGTTTTAATGAAAATGAATATATAAAGCCGCTAGAGTCATTGTTTCAGAAACACAACATTTCTTGTGACTGTATGAGTGGTGTTAGCTATTCTAGCTTGAGACAAAAACTTAACCATAACAAGTATGACCTCTTTTACTTCGTCGGTCATGGGATTTATGAAAACGGCATCGGTAAAATTATCCTCATAAACTCTGACGGTAAACAGGACAAAGTAGAGAGTGGTGATCTCGGCACTTTTTTATCGAGGGGTGGTGTTCAGCTAGCCTTTTTCCATTCCTGCCAAACTGCCCAAATCAACCGAGTTGGAGTAGCTAACCAAATCGTCAACCCATTCCTGGGAGTGGCGCAAAATCTTAATTAAACGGTAAGATGTTAACTTATGAACCTACGAGTTTGCTATCTGCAACACGAGAAAATCAACAACAGAGTATGATTAGCACATGGCAAATGTACACAACAGAGAGGATTTGACAACTCGCCGTATTCGGGTTTTTCAGGGGCGCTACGGAAAGGAAGCGCTTGATTTGGCTTGCCATGCGGCTTTTCCCCTGACTCTCACTTCTGATTTGCTGTACTGTTTGCGTGAGAATTTTGTGCCGGAATATCGTTGGTATAGAGTGCCAGATGTGTTGCTATCAGGATTATGCGAACCCGCAGGTTATGATCTTTATGAGATGGAGGGCAAAACTCGCGATCGCCTACTTCGTCTTTTATGTGAGAAATTTAAGGAACAGCGACTCAAGGAACTGGCGAATTTCATGTCCCAGTATATCACAAATCGCTTGCAGGGGGAAGAAAATAATCGAGCGTTTGTCTTTGGCGAGTTCCCACAATGGACAGCATTAGCATACTTGAGTTCAGATGCACAAGAGGCGATCGCCGCGATTAAGCAAGAGTTGCAAAAGTTGACAGCTTCCACAGATTCTAAACAGCGCATTCGGTGGGCAGCATTAGTGGAAAGTTATGCGGATTTGTTATCAGAGAAAAATTTTCAGCCGTTGTTGTTATAATGGGCACAGAAAACACTTGATAGTGAACCTATCCAAGATGAGTGGACAGAACTTGCCTCTGCGATGGAAGTTTCATTGCAATTTTTTGAGTTTGGTGTCATCATAATTATACTAGAGGATGAGCCTGCCGAAGAGTTGCAGCCCTTCGAGTTTAAAACGGTGACTGTTGATACTCACGGACAAGTAGTCAAAGAAGAACAAAACAAAGCATTTTATTTTGTAGAGGTTTTGGGTGATGTCACACCAGGAATAGAGATGGTGGCAATTCCGGGAGGCACTTTTGTTATGGGTTCGCCACCAGATGAAGCCCAACGCTATGAAGACGAAAGTCCTCAGCATACGGTGACAGTGCAACCGTTTTTCTTGGGTAAGTATCCAATCACTCAAGCCCAGTGGCGATTTGTAGCTCAGTTGCCTCAAGTAAATAGCGAGATAGACTCTGATCCGTCTCGTTTCAAGGGAGATAATCTTCCTGTTGAAAGCATTTCCTGGTATAATGTTGTTGAGTTTTGTGATCGCCTTTCTCAATATACAGGTAGACCTTATCGTCTGCCGAGTGAAGCTGAATGGGAATATGCTTGTCGTGCTGGAACCACCACTCCTTTCCATTTTGGCGAAACGATTACCACCGATGTAGCGAATTATCGAGGTACAGATGACGAAGAAAATAAATGGTCAGGTTCCTATGGTAAAGGACCGAAAGGGATTTATCGTAAAGAAACTACAGAAGTAGGTAGCTTTGACGTAGCAAATGCTTTCGGGTTATCCGATATGCACGGTCAGGTATGGGAATGGTGTGCAGATCTCTGGCATGATAATTATGAGGGTGCGCCTACAGACGGGAGAGCATGGCTAGACGATAATGATAATGATAATCAATTTTGGCTGCTGCGCGGTGGTTCGTGGGGCGGCAATCCTGACTACTGTCGTTCTGCTTATCGCCTCAGGTTCAACCCCGACTTCTTCAACTACGACCTCGGTTTTCGCGTCGTCTGTGGTGGTGCGGCGGCGAGGACTCTTTCGCCCTTGGCACTTTAGCCCTCTGCCCTTTGCCCTTCTTTTTTTTGCCCTTTTTTAGCGTAGCGGAGCGGAGCGATCAAATTTTTTTAATTCTTAATCCCAAGTATATCACATTTTCCGAAAATCTTATTTATTTACAAAATAATTAGAGAGAAATAAGCCTGGTACAACTCACTCATCCGGGATACCGAGCTCATGACTAAGCTCTGCAATCACTTCATTGGCAGGAAGGTCCTCCTCACGCCGTACCTGTTCCAGAGCGCGGCGGATACTTTTCACCGTGTCCATATACTCAGCAGCTTCAAGGAGTTCTTGGTAGGACTCGGCGTCTTGTACCACAAGCTCCGCTTTGCCATTCACTGTGAGTACAAGAGGGTGCTTGGTCTCCTTCATGCGCTGAACGAACTCGGTCGTATTTCGTTTAAAATCGGTAAGGGAGTGAATGTCTTTGGCGAGATCAATCATAATTCGCACATTATACGATGCTTATTAAATGCTATACGATCTCTAAGCACTACTCAAGAAGGCTGCGCTGTGTTCACAGAGATCTGATTCCCTCGATCTCAAACCAGAGCTTCGCAGTTTTCTAGTTAGAGAGAAATAAGCAGGTAAAAATCAATGGCAAGAATAGTCATTAATCGTACTCAAAAGACAGCCCAATTCTATATAGAAGACTTTAGTAATGGAATTAAGCTAGAGATGGTGCTGATTCCTGGCGGTAGCTTTATAATGGGTGCGCCGGAAACAGAAGAAGGTAGTCGTGATTCGGAACGTCCTCAACACCAAGTAACAGTTCCAACTTTCTTTATGAGTAAATACCCCGTAACTCAAGCACAATGGAAAGCTGTAGCTGCCACACTAGACAGAGTTAACCGCGATTTAAAACCAGAACCATCGCACTTTACAGCGGTTTTCACATGAATAGACCACAGTGAGCGAACCAACCCCAAGCATCA
>CALMVQ010000109.1 GCA_937873135.1 uncultured Scytonema sp.
TCAGCAATATTACGTACCTGACCAGTGAGGTTGCTTGCCATCGAGTTAACGTTGTTAGTCAAATCCTTCCAGGTACCTGCCACTCCCGGCACCTCTGCTTGGACACCTAATTTGCCTTCAGTACCGACCTCATAGGCTACTCGCGTCACTTCTTGTGCAAATGAACTGAGCTGATCTACCATAGTGTTGACGATCTGTGCAGTTTGGAGAAACTCGCCCTGAAGAGGTCTACCTTCAATCTCCAATCCGACCTTTTGTGATAAATCGCCATTCGCGACAGCCCGAATGACACGCGCTGTTTCAGCCGTGGGCTGGACTAAATCAGCGATCAACGTATTGACTGAATCAACGCTGGCTGTCCACGAACCGCCAGCAGAGCGAAGTGAGGCTCGCTGCGTTATATTGCCTTCTTTACCAACAACCGTACCTATCCTGTCTAACTCCGCCGCCATCTTTTGATTTAGCTCAATAATATTGTTGAGCGTATCAGCTATTTTCCCAGCTATGCCAGTCTGATTAGTGGGCATGCGAACAGAAAAGTTCCCTTTTTTAACAGCTACCAGTGTTTTCAGTAGCTGTTTTGGATCGAGATTATCGTTATTATCCTTGGTTGCCTGTTCAGTTAGCATTACCATTACCTTCAAAGGGTTGTTAGTGTTTCCCGTCGCCAAGTACCTTGTTGGTAGTCATAAAAAAACATTTTTTTAAGAAAATAAATTGTTCTACGAACTAATTTTTTAATCCTTGTAAGCAAATTCAAATGCTTCTTTTTATTTTATGTATATTCGCTTGGCAATTTCAATATTTTCTGGATAAATATAGCGCTTTAGGCTCGTTCTAGTTAAGCCATCCTAGTAGGAAGGGGACATTCGCGACTATATGATTCTACGCGATAATAGGAGTGGAAGGAACTACAGACAAAGCCGTATTTATTGCAATACGGTTCAGTTAGAGCTAAAAACCTGATTTCGCGTAGGTTGGGGAGCCAGCGCTGCAGAAGAGTTTCCCTCCTTAGGCGACTGGCGGTTGAGGAACCTCACCCAACATTCCCGCAGTTTTTTTGGGTTTCGCTATCGCTCTACCCAACCTACAATTATCCTTAACTGAACCGTATTGGTATTTATTGTGGTACTCTCCGCTTAAAATACATTTTTATCATTTTAGTGGGTGCTACTCATGTGAAGTATTAGGGACGGAAGCCTCCGCCCCCAATACTTCACACGAATGTATGATTTTTATAAAATTTGCCTTCAGCCGGATGCCCCTCACTCATAGCTGCTTTCTCAACTTTAGGAGTATTACGATATTTGACAATAAGTATATCCTGACAGCTAGAACACTCTCAGTTAAGTTTATAGAGGGAAAAACACGGTTACAATGGTTAATATTTCGCAGCAAGTTTAGATTCTTTCGATTGTTAGGAGCCTGGTTGCTGGGGGTTGTTTCTGATGTGTAAGCTTGAAAGTTCCCAGTCACGAGCGTTGTCAGGAGCAAGCATAATTAACTCTTCAACATTGCGTAGTATTGTATTACAAATCGAATTCAAGGGTAGGTCATTTGGATCGTGCCCAAAAGGCTCTTCTATTTCAGATCCAATTTGTTCAATACTTAATAATGTAAAACTCACAAAAGCTATTACTATACCAGTCCACCAAGTTAAATTTTTGACTATTTCAAGAGGTAAAATTAAACAATAAATTACCACTAGTTGCCTGAGTTTAATAGCATATATCAAAGGCAGTGGCGTTTTCAAAATGCGTTCACAGCCACCCAAAATATCTATTAGAGAATCCAGCAACTTATGTAAAGCAGTCAACTGATAAATATTTAAGCAATTACGGTCATGCTGAAATTGCAAGTAATCCCTAATCCAAAAGGCAATTTGTAGTGGGGGATGATTCGTTTGCTTGAGCTTGAAATACTGAAATTCAGACATCAATGAGGCTAACTGATCGTCTAAAAGCTCTGACCTTAGATGTAACTTCATCGCGATCGCAAAAGCAACTACTAGTCGAAGTATTGCTTCTTTTTCTACTCGATCTTTTGGTGACTCCTCTTTAACTACTATGTAAATTGAGTGAGCCAAGTTACGAACCGTATTGACTAAAGAACCCCAGAGTTTACGACCTTACCAAAATCGTTCATGAGCTGTATTCGTCCGAAAAACTAATAATAAAGTCAAGCCAACATTGAAACTCAAGACAGCATTTGTAAGGACACGATCACCCTCAAAAAATGCTATATAAACCCCAAAATGGTAAAGTAAGGATACGAAAAAGCCATATACCCCACAAAAGATTACCCAGGGAAGAATGACTGAAATAACTGAACTTTCAAGTCGTAAAAATACTTGAACCCAATGTAGTTGTTCGCCAGTGTAGAGGTGATACTTTCCTCTAAAGGAATTCTTTGCTTTACTTAGAAACTGTTTGCACTGTTCCAATGTCTTAGTAGGATTTAAGCGGCTCATATCTTAGAACTCCAATAGTTTCATTATCTTGGATGCATAGTGGCTAGAGGGTTAAGTATAGGAAACGGGTTCTCGATAGGTACAAATTGGCTATTGCTGGCGTTGTAAGCAAAGACTTTTCCAGTCTCAATCTCATAAACCCAGGCGTGAAGGTAGAGTTGACCACTGTGAAGTTTGGAGCGGATGACTGGGTAAGTTTCCAGGTTTTGTATTTGTGTCAGGATGTTCTCCTCAATAGTGACTTTTAAAAGTTCCTCACCAGAGTACTCCTTGTAATTTTCCTGTACAAGGAGGCGGGTAGGCTCTGCATGATGTTTTAACCATTCGTAAACCAAAGGCATTTCATCAGCAAGATTGCCCAGCTGTAACAGTCCCTTCATAGCTCCGCAATGGGAATGACCGCAGATAATAATATCCTTGACTCCCAAAGTATGAACAGCATACTCAATGGCTGCACCTTCACCACTATTAATTGTTCCATAAGTTGGTATAATATTACCAACGTTGCGAATGATAAAAAGTTCACCCGGCTGAGTTTGAGTCAGCAAATTTGGATCAATCCGGGAGTCGGAGCAGGTGATGAAAAGTACCTCAGGGGTTTGGCTCTGAGAAAGCCGCTCGAACATCTCCTGGTGCGTACAAAAATAGTTGGTATAGAAATCACTCAGACCTCTAATCATTCCCTTCATTGACATTGATCAATTCCTCCCAATATAGAAAAAGACACTCACTTTACTTGTTAATTACGTGGAAGACCTCATCAGTCAGCCATTCAGTGGTAGCTTTAAAATCATGAACTGGAGTCGGTAATAATTCTAAATAGGTGGCTATGCGGATCAGGTGACCAAGTGTGCCCTTGACTTCAAAGCGATCAAAGATTTCAGCGACACTCTCTGCCAACCCTAGTTTGAGGAGTGTCCCGCGCAGACTAATATGAGCAGGACTTAACGAGCGACCTTCCGAAATTGCTTTTAGGTTACGGGCAATCATTGCACCTTGCTGATAGGCAACTTGTGCTGTGGCAGGCAAGGGATTTTCCAGATCCACCGCACAATCTCCACCAGCAAACACTTCTGGAAAGTGGGGTAGTTGTAACATTGGCGTGACTTTTAGCCGACCGTGTTTGTCCCGGTACTCCTCTGCTACAGCTAGGGTTTTAATTAGAGGATGAGTTGCAGTACCTGCGGTCCAGACGATTGTTGCAGCTGGGAGTGTATCAGGCAGGTTGCGGCGCTTGAACTCTACAAAGTTAGTTTGAACAGAAGTTACCTCGCTCTCCATCAGTAAATTAACTGGCACGGTGCGCTTTTCAAGGGTAGTTTGAGCAGTTTCGCGAAGACGACTATTCACGTCCCCTTGCAGGATCTCTTTGCCCCGATTGAGCAGCACTACCCGAATTTCTTGAAAGTTGCCTCCCAATTGAGTGTACCAGTCTGGCAGTAAATCGCCTAGGGTTGCCGCCAGTTCTACTCCCGAGGGTCCAGCACCGATAACTGCCACAGTCAGCAAGGTGGACCTTTGTTGAGGGTCTTCTGTCTGACTGGCTAGCTGGAGACAGTCTCGCAGATGCCTGGCTAAGGCTATGGCATCTGTGCCTGTGCGAAAAGGTAGAGAGTTTTCCTGTGCTCCCTCAACGTTGAAGTAGCCTGTTGTACTGCCCAATGCCAAGACCAAGTGGCTGTAAGTGTAGCGTAAACCAGAAGTTAGGCCAACTTTCCGCTGTTGCAGGTCGATGGCTTGAATGGTATCTTGAACAAACGTGATACCGCTGTTGTGCAGCAATTCCTCGTAACGCGGCCACACTTGGTTGGCGTCCATCTCACTGCTAAGGAACTCGTAGAGCAAGGGCTTAAAGATAAAACGCTCTTCTTTGTCGATGAGGACAGTTGGCACAGAGCAGCGTTGATGGCGCAGATGCAGGGCAGTAAATAGCCCAGTAAAGCCACCGCCCAGAATTAAAGTTGGATTAGTCAAGTCATTCATAGAAAGTTATGAGTAATTTTTCACCTCGATCAGCTGGATGATGATTAGCGCCCTTGAGTGGCAATGGCGTATTAAGCGTCGATCCGAATTGAAGATTGATATAGTTCTGTGAATTCATCAAAAACTTCATTTCCTAGGTTTTGAAGTTTAATTGCAATTTCTAAATCATTGTTTAATTTCCCGCTCCTTAATAAACGTAAAAACTCACTGATTTTTATTTTTAACTTTTTATAAAAATTTTTCATTGTCTGGCTCGTCCAAATGGAACTTAAAAAACAATACTGTTCAGTTGAGAGTAGAACTGGTTTGCTCAAAATTGTCCGAATGCAAGTTTGAGTTACCAATGTAAACTTATCGCGGACAGATAGATGCTAGCTTTAAGGGGGGTTTCGGGGTTATAGGTGTCTGAGCAATGTCCCGTTCGCGCACAAGTACAAAGGCTAGCACCGCGCCGACAATAGCGACGGTGGCGGCAACAAACATGATCAGCCTCAATCCGGTGGTAAAGCTTGCGTTGGCTGCTTGTGCAAATGTACTTTGGGCTGACGGGGAGAGCGATGCAACTGCACTAGTAATGTTTCCAGTGGCAACCATCTTCGCGAGTTCGGCGCTGCGTCCAGTGCCCCCAGCCGATGTACCCGCGATCAATTCAAGAAGTTTCGCTTCGGTTTGCCAGGTGAGGATAGAACCAAGTCCGGCGATCCCGATGCCAAAACCGATCTGGCGACAGGTGCTAGTGATTCCGCTCGCCATACCACTGTGTTCGGGGGGCACAACGCTGATCGCGACACTGGGCAACTCCCCATTGACGAGACCGGCACCAGTACCAGCGACTACAAAGCCGATCAGTAATGGGGTCCAGTTGGGGTTAGTGTTGATACCAGCCATGCTCCATAGAAGACCGAGACAGACAAGGCCCAATCCGGCACTCAACAACATCCGAGCAGGCATTTGTGTTGAAAGCTTGGCAGCGATGGGGGGAACGATGAGCAAGGGCACGGTCAGAGGTAGCAAGTATACCCCTGCCTTGAGCGGAGAGTAGCTAAGGATGATCTGGAAGTAAAGTGGAAGGTAGATGAACATTGAGAAGAACGACCCAGTGATCGCGATCGCGATTATTGAGGCTCCGGAGAAGGTTGGCTTGCGAAACAGTGCGAGATCAAACATTGGGTGTTGCTGCAATCCTTCAGCAACTACAAAGCCCACAAACAGCAAGATACTACCTATCAGCAAGCCAACAATCAACGGACTTCCCCAACCTCGCTCGTTGCCGCTCACCAGCGCCCAGATCACCATGAAAAAGCCACTGGCAAACGTTACTAGACCCGCCCAATCGACATCTTTAGCATCCGGATCTCGCGACTCTCGAACTTTGGCTATTAGGGTAAGCGCGATGACAATAGCACCAATTGGCACGTTGATCAGGAAGGCCCATTTCCAGCCCAGGCTACCTGTTACGCCACCGCCGATTAGCGGACCCAGAGCGATACCCATTCCCATCACTGCTGCCCAGATGCTGAAGACAGTAGCTCGTGTGCGTCCATGAAACTCCTGAGCTAGTAACGCCAAAGCGGCACTGAACAAGAAAGCCGCGCCAATGCCTTGTGTTCCCCGCGCCAGGTTAAGCACCAGAGGGTTGGGCGTGAAGCCGCATAAGAGTGAACTGAACGTAAAAAGGTACAACCCAATAACAAAGATTCGTCGGCGTCCAAACAAGTCTGCCAGTGACCCACCCGTTAAGAGAAAAGCACCAAAGGTCAGGGTGTAAGCGTTCACAACCCACTGAATATCAGCAAAGCTAGCATTAAGCGAATGCTGAATCTTAGGCAGGGCCACTGCGACAACAGTAATGTCTAGCGGCACCATGAAGGTCGCGATGGAAACGGCGACAAGAGTTGCCCACTTGCGAATCTGCTTTGCCCGTTGCGTTGTCCTTTCCATAGGTGTGTACCTTCAATTTTTTTCCTGATGCTGGAGCAAGATCTCGGATCAATGCTGGATTGACCAACCTAAAGACCACAAGTCAGCAGACGATTGAAGAAAAAGTTCGTCATTTTGGAACCAAAAGGAGAGTTCCACCACCTTGAAGGATGACAGCCTTTGGTTGCCTCAAGGGTATAATTTAGGTCATCACACTTGAGCCATTTGTCTTCCACTCGCCAGCCTACGTGTTCACCAAAGTGTTCAATAACTTTAGTATCTTGAGAGATTGTGCTATCGAGAGAACCACCGACACTTTGATAAATTTCCATTTGGACGCTAAAACCAAAGCGTCCCTTGCTATAAGTTGTCCAAAGGTTATCAATAACGCGAAGTTCATCACAGGGAAACCGCCTCATGTCGTCAGGGGTGATCGATTCTACATCAGGTTCTCCTGTGACTGCTTGGATTGCCCGAATGGTTTCCCAATCTGCTTCTCGAAAATCCCCTGATGATAACAAATCTTGTAGCTTTTTATATTTATGAAGATCTGCAACTAGAATAAAATTTTCCTCTAACCGAGACACTCGTTCGTTAAGGCTTGACAAAAGCTGATTGATTTGCTGTAACTCTGCTTCTACTCCAGTTGAACCAGTAGACAATTGTGATTCCTGCGCTTCGTTAGACATTAGGTTTCCTCTTCAAAGTTATTGTTTTTTGAGTAGTTGCATTTAGCACTCAGTACTCTTGCCGTCAGTATGCATTATTTATAATAGTTAGATGGTAGTAAATCTAAAATTTATACAAAGTCCTCCAGGCTCTCATAACGAGTATTCTCACGCCCTCAAGCTTAGTAGCAGACTACTTACAATGGCGTCTCATCCCTTTTGATAAGTATGCCAAGACAAACGTCGTGATTAGAGCCATACCCCAGTGCCAGTAAGTTGTAGTACCGACAATCAGCAAGCAAAGTAGAGCGTATTTAAACTTATTCGGCATTTTCCACCAATGAAATTAATCCAAACATGTTTTTGAGAAAGCTAAAAGTTAATTGCTAATTATTCTTCATTTCTTTGGGTCTTCAAATCTCG
>CALMVQ010000110.1:0-18965 GCA_937873135.1 uncultured Scytonema sp.
AGTAGGGACCCTCTTTGCGATCGCCTACCATCCAACAAGCATCGCGTTTCCATTCGATTAGTTTCCCTAGCGAGTAGGGACTCATCGGGCTTCGCTGGTGGATCAGATCAATCTAGCGTTTCCATTCGATTAGTTTCCCTAGCGAGTAGGGACTAATGAATGGAGATTTCTTGCATGTGCTACTCCTTGTTTCCATTCGATTAGTTTCCCTAGCGAGTAGGGTGCAACTCGAACTTGCCGCCGTCGATCGTCACGCCGCCCTCGTTTCCATTCGATTAGTTTCCCTAGCGAGTAGGGACTGCCTTGAGATCGGCGTCGAGCTGGCCGAGCCGGGCGACTCGTTTCCATTCGATTAGTTTCCCTAGCGAGTAGGGACCGGTCATCGTGGGCCTCAACGCCGTGGCCAGCGGCGTTTCCATTCGATTAGTTTCCCTAGCGAGTAGGGACCCACCATATTAAACCTTGACTCAGTAAGGCGTCTAGAGACGGTTTGCGAGGGGGTCAGATTTGAGAGCCGAAATTGGTAAAAAATGAGCATAAAAAATCGCTCCTTTGCTTACAGGACAAGGGAGCGAGGGGGTTGACGAAATAATAAGCATTTTAGCCTTTCGTGTACCCCCTCGCTCTCAAAACAATTTTCAGGTGCATAGACAGTAGTTATGGCAGAGAATAGGGAGTATTGTATTCTCAATACTTAGAACTTAAGGATTGACAGATATTGTCAAATATGCCATAGAGATTTTTTCGCCTGAAAATTTGATTTTGGCACGTCAAGTATTAGATAATAACAGACCCTGGTAGTTCTGTCACAGGTGGACCTACACCCCAAGTTTCTACCTGTCCTAAGGTATGCCGCGATAGTGGGTAAAACCGAATGCTGTCTTCTGCAAGCTTGATCCTTTTCTTCAGTCTTTGACAAAGTTCTTTATACTTTCCCTGTTCCAGCAAACACTCAAACACTGAATATTGAACTCGCTTGCCGTAGCCTTCAAGTAAATCAGATACTTTTTTGCGGCGCTTGTCACAGGGAATGTCGTAAGCAACGACGTATAAAAACATGCTAAAAACTGCTATATTTAACGAATTTGATATGGCTGATAAATCTGACTAGGATTGTAGACAAACTGCTTGTAAGTCTTAACTTGCTGAGTAAGCAAATCCCATCTTGGCTGTTGTTCAGGAGAATTTGTTTGAACTTCCTCTTCCATACGCTGCAAAAATGCTTTGAGATACTTTCGCCTTCCAGAGTCATTCAAATAACACCCGCCATTGCGGTATTCAAAATCTTGCTGAGCATCTACAACTCTACTGTTGACCAACCATAATACCAGAGAATCAACAATAGGAGCGCGGAACTCCTCGATCAGATCTGAGGCTAATGCGGCATGGCGTTCGGAAGCTTGATGCAAACAGGCATAATAGGGATCGAGTCCTTGAAGTTCGATCATTGCTAGGAGATGATTCCACAGTACTTGGTAACCAAAACTCAACATGGCATTGACAGGATTTCCAGGAGGACGACGGGTACGTGCAGTAAAAACAAACTCCGAATTTGTCAAACACTCGCCAAAAGCGGAGAAATACTGAGCCGCACCCGCACCTTCAAACCCCATCAGCCTTTCCCAAGAGTCAGCTTCAGTTGCTTGAGATGCCAGATGATCCAAACTTGGTATGACTCTATCCAATATTTCCGACTCCCGTCGCTGTCGCTGTCGCCGCAGTAGCACTCGACTATTTTTCAACTTAGTCCGCACGATCGCCCTAGCAGTAATCAGTCTTTCCACTGCATTCAGTTGTTGCTGATAGCGAGACAATTGCCGATACCCCCGCTCAATTGGTAAAATTCTCCCGTAGCAGAATCCCATCCGAGAAAGATAGGCAATGGGGATATCTCGCCACAGACAAGCACGAATAGCTTGGGTGGTGACTTGCGACTTACCAAAGATAAGGATTTGCTCCAACAATGGCAACTGCACCTGACCGTAAATTGTCTCTCCCTGCTTGACAATTAGGGTTTCTTGTTCTAAACGAACGTAGCAATTTTGCTGGGAAACGTAAAGCGTTCTCATAAAAATTTTTAATTTTGGCTCTGTCCGGAAGACAAGGCCCCAATGTAAAGTTGTGTTTATTTACGCCAACTTACTTACAGGAATGCCTTTCCCTCCAACTCGAAAAAGTTTTCTTTCTTAATTTTGAATTTTTTAATCTCTCCGTCTTCTTAACGAAGAATTCCAAATGGAGCGATTGATTCTTCTGCGTTCTGGCTGAGACGACAATTGAGCTTCTTCCTGCGGTTCCATCCAGGTAATCACTCTATCTGATACATTGCAAACAACATAAGTTGCAACTGTGATTAATAAGGTATTAATAATTACGGCTGCTAGCCCTAAAGGAGCGATCAGCAAAATCACAAGAGTAATGCTGCCGTTGAAAAAAGATACTAAAAGATTACGTATTTGAGCAACGCGAGGTGAGATGTACATACTGATAAATAAATGTTGAAACAGGCTTAATCCTACATCCAAGCAGAAATAGAGCTACTAAACAAAGAAGCACAAGCGTGCATGGAATGTATGTTTTTAAAATTAAGATCACGTATTTACCGCAAAGTCCCTTACAGGAGCGGTACTAGTTTCTACTATATTGGCTAAATAAACAAAATGGCTAGTGTTCCACCACATTAATTGTGATGGGTTTGTAGTGAGCGATAAATCGCTCAATTGCAAGCACTCTTCGTGCTTACTACGTACTTTCACAAGCTATCGTAATTAATGTGGTGGACTACTAGTACAACAAGGCAAAAGTAAAAAGTAAAAAGTAAAAAGAAAGAACACTTATTTTATAAGCTTTTTACCTATTTCAGATGGGTGGGTTATTTCCGCCGCTCTGTACTAGTAACTCTCAATACGGTTCGGTTAAGATACGAATTATTCGGTCACTTTTATTCTTTACGAAGAGTAATCAAACCCCCAAAGTGCTTTAATATTTTTAAAACTTCATAGAGATTATTGCGATGAGGCGATGTCTGACGACAAGCCCTTCGGGTTCGCAGTCGCCTAAGTTTGCCGCTAGTTGCTTTGAGAGAAGCAGGGGTACAAACCGAGTTTAATTCTTCCAGATTACCCGATGTTTGCGTGGTCACAAAGCAGGAAGTTTCTGAGTTGATGAATAAACCAGCAGTATTTCGCGTACCCTCCCGATTAGCTGTTGAGGTAGTTAGTCCTAACATGAATACCGATATATAAAACCGCCAAGACAAGGACAGTTCGTAGGAGGGTTTCCCTCCGCAAGAATCTGTCCGTGCCTTGTCCTGTCGGACACGCTGCGCGTTCGCGCAGCGTCTCGCAGAGAAGAACGCCAAGTTTGAAGATCAAGAAGATAGGTAATCTTACACGAGCGCTGCGGGGAGTAGCACCGAATGGCGCGAAGAAAACCTAAAAAGGGGCTGACATGGAGACGCGGGGACGCGGGGACGCGGGGAAAATAGTATCTCCGCGTCCCCGTTTCTCTCCTCTCCGCGTCAGTCTCAACCCTTAACTTAGTGCCATTCGGAGTAGCACCGCACCCCTTTCCCAAATTTGGGAGAGAGGTACATGGTGAGGGCGCGAGTATATAAGATACAATTGAGAACGGCTATAGATTATTTCACATTTCATAACCAGGCAAAAGGCGGGATGAACCTACTCCAAACCTGAGGACATTTTTATTTTTTTCTCTGAGTGTAAATGAGCGAATTGGAGCGTGATCGTGGGTAATCCTCATGCAACTCCTAACTATTAGCTGTCTGTCTAGTTCTAGATTCTAGTGAACCTCGACTGAAGATAGAAATCAAACCAAATGTTGTAGCGATCGCACTAATACCAAACAAGGGAGAGGGTTCAGGAACCTGTTTCCCAACAGCGGAACTCCCAACAGCATAACAATTTGTAGGTAAGGAACCTCCATCAGGTACATTGCCATCAAACATAAATGAGATACCTGGAGTTCTTGTATTTTCTACAAAGACTTGTTCAGCCCCACCTGGGTAGCAAGCACTCGGAGGTTGAGGCCCTGTAGTTCCGACATAAACATCCAACCCTGCTGGCAAAGTTACTCTTTCTCGCAATTGTGCTAAATTTGGTGGAGGCCCAAAATATTGAGCTAGAGCCAGTTCTCGAATCACATCTAATGTCGTTTTCGTATCACTACTGTCATAAAAATTAGTTGTTAAATATCTGCCAAAAAGATAAGTATTATCATCATTGTAATAGCGGTAAAAAGTTGTGTCTTGCGTGAGAGTTTGTTTTGTACATTCAGAGTTCAGGAAGGACGTAACAACGGTAGTTTGATCTGATACGGACTCAGGTATGGGACAAACTGCCAATGCAGGAGTCTGTTGAGCCATGATCGAAAATGAAGAAAGACCCATAAAAGCCACTCCACCAATGAAAACACCACAATATGACTTGCTCATAAGCAGAATTCCTCTAAATTCCCACAAATCATATCAATGTGGTGTTTTTATGTCAATTATTCGTGACATAACACCGCAATTCTAAATATATAGCGGTTTTCGTTTAAGTCACAGACATAATTCCCCAGGTCGCTATTCGCGAACACCCCTCTCCCAAACTTGAGAGAGAGGCACCTGGAGAGGACCAATCATTGTCACTATTTAAACGGATTTCATCTCACGTCTAAGACAGAGGGTAGGAAATTTTTGTGTTTCAATTCGTAAAACTTACGCATTGACAGATATTATCATATATGCAGTGTGGATTTTCACACCTATAGAGAAAAAGTTTAGTGATTTGATTTTGGCGCTTCGGATGGTGGGGGAGTGAGATCTTGGTAAACTCTATGGATTAAAATCTTCTGGGGTACTGCCTACCCTAAACCTATTACTTATTACCCATTACCCATTAATATGTTCCTACACTCCTATTCTCTGTTTCTATCGATCCCTGACAAATGTTATTAGACAATTAGCGCAAGCTTCTAAAAAATTGTATAATTACGGGAAAGTCGGAAAGCATTTTCTCCCCGAGAAAAGCAAAAGCGCTTTTTGACTAACAAATTGAGATTTTAGATTATTTCACATTTCATATCCCGGCGAAAGGCGGGATGAACCTACCCCGAACCCGAGCAATTTGTTAAGGGTGTACCTAATGATCGGATTGTAGATTGGAGACAACATTTCACAGGGGAAGGACAAGGCAAATCGTCATTTTCCTATCTTTATCCGAGCAAGCATCCATCCACGCACTGGCTGACTGTTACTACTTAACTCAATGACTGCTCTTAATAATAATCAGTGGCTGCCCACACCGGCAGATTTAACTTTGTTGCAGAATGATGTTCACGTCTGGCGCATTAACCTCGATCGCCCAGAAGCACAACTGCAACACTTGGCAGAAACCCTCTCTAGCGACGAAGTTGGTCGGGCGAAGCGGTTCTATAAAGAGCAACATCGTCAGC
Source organism: uncultured Scytonema sp. (assembly GCA_937873135.1). Taxonomy (GTDB): domain Bacteria; phylum Cyanobacteriota; class Cyanobacteriia; order Cyanobacteriales; family Nostocaceae; genus Rhizonema. Next base: position 5,458 of record CALMVQ010000110.1, read on the forward strand.
GTTTTATTGCCGGTCGCGGTATCCTCAGAACAATATTAGGTCGTTACTTAAATGTCGATCCCCAACAGTTGCAGTTTAATTACGAACCTCTCGGCAAACCAGTCTTGGCTGATACATTTAGTGAAAGTAAGCTGTGGTTTAACTTGACTCACTCTCAAGGATTAGCCTTGTGTGCAGTCAGTTGCGATCGCCAGATTGGTGTAGATCTAGAATACGTCCGTTCGATTTCCGACGTTCTTACCCTTGCCGAACGGTACTTTTCACCGAGAGAATATGACGTGATGCGATCGCTCCCTCCTAACCAAATAGAAGAAGTGTTTTTCCGCTATTGGACTTGCAAGGAAGCTTATCTAAAAGCAACAGGAGTCGGACTTGCCCAACTAGAGCAAATAGAGATTTCACTGACTCCAGGAGAACGAGCAAAACTCGTCACAGAGCAACAGTGGACTTTGTTAGAACTAGTTCCTGAGCCAAATTCCGTTGCTGCTATTGCTGTGGAGGGTGTCGATTTACACCTAGACTGCTGGCAATATTGAACAAGCGTGACGGGGTATTCTATTTCCTCTAAGTATTGGCGATAGTTGCCCCGTCACCTTCATTATAGTGCAACTCGATAAAATCACATACATAATGCCCTCATCGATCTTAGCACGACACCCCTCTCCCAAACTTGGGAGAGGGGCACCTGGAGAGGGCGCGAGTGTATGAGATATAATTGAGAATCGCTATAGTCATTGACTAACGACAAATGACTAATGATGTGCAAGTATCCATAACTGCCAACAAATAGACCTTGCTACCCGTGATAATAGCAAGGTCTATTTGTTGTCTTATATCAACTTCGGATAAATGCTGATAAATCCTGAAGAACCCCACCCCGGTTTTGTCTTGCGCCAAAACCTCCCCTCCCCGCTTGCGTTCTCGGGGTTGGGGGTGGGGTTCAGTCTGTACAGGCTAGACATAACATTGGATGTATTCAAATGTTATGTCGATTCAGGAAAGCCCTACTGCCCGATACTCAAAAAACCGCTCTCAATCAAGTACGAAGAGTAAACCATAAACAATTGAGAGTTGATAGGTGCACAGACAATAGAACTGCCTGCAAGTGCATCAAGAGTGTCATCGCAACTGATAATTGGTCGGTGCGACTTTAAGTATAAATCCGGAATTGTGAGTTGTTCTTGTGACCAACGCTCAAGCAAGAAAGGTCGGAGGGTATATAAAGGATTCTCTGGAGAGGACACGTTGTTAATTAACTTTGCTTGCCACTCTTCATAAGGAATCAATTGAATTGGGAAACCGAAAGAATGCATCCAGTCAACTAAATTCTTCAAAGGCACAGGTTCGGGATGTTGTAGGTGGAAAGCCTTGCCAATCGACTCTTTCTGCCTAGATAGATGAACGATCGCTTGACTCACATAGTCTACTGGAGACATATCCATCATGTATTCCACATCAGGAAAATATCCCATCTCCACACAACCTTTAGTCATCAAGCATGTAAAGTCATCTGTGTTGGTGACGCCTGTTTGACTGTGCCCCGAAATCAATGGGGGTCTGTAAATTGTCACAGGAAGCCCTCTCTCACCCGCAATTTTAACTAATTTCTCTGCAACCCATTTCGTCTGAGAGTAACCGAGATGAATACCTTCCCAATGCTTAAAGTCATCCTGTTCTTTAACAACCTTGCCAGCATAAGCCGTTGATTCAAAAATAGCGACACTGGAAACGTAATGCAGAGGCTTAACTTTAATTTGACTAGCCAATCGCAAAACTTCTTGGGTTCCCAAAACATTCGTTGTCTTCAGTGCTGAGTAGGGATAAACATAATTCAGCGTCGCAGCACTGTGATAAATGGCATCAAGATTGGCTGCCAACATTTCAAAGCCTTCAGTGCTAATACCTAAATACGGCTTAGTTAAATCGCCAACAATAGGAATAATCCGAGAACTGAATTCTTCATCCCAAACTCCATATTGTTCCAAGTTTTTTTGCAGCTTGCGCTTACCTTCTTCCGGATTTGCAGCCCGTACCAAGCAATAGATATCTGCATGAGTTTTTTGCAGCAGTTCGTGGATGAGAAAAGCTCCTAAAAAGCCTGATCCGCCAGTCAAAAAGACGTTATTCAGTTCATCTGTAAACTTATAGGATGCAGCCGGACGGATTGTGGGGTCGAGAACTGCTTCGGCACTTAAATCCAAAGTGACCTTTTTTGTAAAGGCAGGATTCGTTCCTGGGATACCTGATTCCGCCTCTGCTGATTCTTCGGCTAAACGCTGTGAAAGTGCTTCAATATTTGGGTAATGCCATAGCAGCATTGGAGACACTTCAAACTCAAGCATTTTTTCGACTTTCGTAATCAGAACCATCGCTTGAGTTGAGTCCAAACCGTAGCTATCTAAAGATGCACGGATATCTATTTCCTCTGGTGGAATTCTAAGTGCCTCTGCAAGATTAGATACCAGTAATGCTTGAATGTTTGCTGCCGTATGGGACTGTTTGGAAGCCATCATTTCACACCTAAAAGCGTAGAACGAAGTGGATAATATTGACAATAGTCATCTTGGATTTGCAGTCCTTGAATTTTCAGACTCTGCATCCGGTATAAAAATGCCGACCCTTGCATAATGTGGTTAGCCACATCGACGACTTGACGATGATTTGGATCAGATAGATAGGAACCTCGCACCCAGTCATTAAAACTCCCCATTGCTGGGCCACACCAAATTTGGTAATCGACTTCTCGACCCTTTTCGCCAGAACTGGCCCAGCGTGAAGACAATCCTAAATACCAGCGGAAAATCGCCGCCATTTTAATTTTGGGATTGTTAATTGCTTTTCCCAGTTTTTCGGGATTTTTTTGAGAGAGATAAGCTGCGGTTTCTTCCCATACTTGATTAAGAGTTTTGCGAAAAATCTGTTTTTCTAATTTCTCTTTTTCTTGAGTGGGAATACTTTCAATTGAGTCGTAGGTTCTGTATATTTCATACAGTTTCTGTGCCCTCATGGGAAACATCGTTCCTCTTTTGAGAACTTGAAGTTTTACCCCCATTTCAAACATATCAGCTGCTGGTGCCATCATCACATCAGCCATTTCTACTTGGGCAAGAAGTTGTTTAGTATGTTGACAACTTCCAGCTTCTATGCATGACTGATTGATTGAACCAGTCATCACATAAGCGGCACCCATCATAAAGGCAGCTAAGGCTGATTGTGGTGTTGCAATTCCGCCTGCGACTCCGACTCTAATCGGTGTGGAGTAACGGTATTTTGCTTGAATTTCATCTCTTAAAGCTATAATGGAAGGTAGGAGACAAACGAGAGGTCGGTTGTCTGTATGACCACCAGAATCAGCTTCTACTGTGATATCATCAGCCATCGGCACTTTGGCTGCCAGAGTTGCTTGTAACTCACTGATCAGTCTTTGTTCAACAAGTTCAATGAGAATTTTTTGTGGTGCTGGTTCTAGAAATTTGCTTGCTACTTCTCTACGAGAGACTTTGGCAATGACTTTGTTTTTGATTTCAATTTGATTGGCAGCATTTAAACCCAATCCTACCGCACGATAGTAGACGATGTTGGCAGTTAAATCTAAAAATGCCGAAGCTTCTACAGTTCTCACCCCATGCTTGAGGTATAAATTAACGGCACGACTTTCAATAGCCTGATCGTTGGGACTATGAATTAAATTCACAGCGTAAGGTTGCGAGTTTAAGGCTGCTTGAATGCGGTAAATGGCTGCTTCCAGACGATCTAGACTTAAACCACCCGCACCAAATGAACTCAAAATTTTCTCTTTTCCCAGTGCAATCACCATTTCTTCAGAAGCGATCCCGCCAGCCATTGCACCTGTGGCATAGGCATATTTCACACCATGAAAGGAGAGAAATGTTGGATCGCCAAAGTTTTGAGTTGAGATTGGTGGCACTGCTGTCACCAGTTGGACAGGGGCTGTATGATTGTTGTCAGATGGAGATAAATATCCAATGTTTGTGACACCAATTTTTCCTGCGGCTCTGACGATGTAACAAGGTTTATCTAAGTTTAGTAATTTTTCCTTTATGTCTGCTGGTTTAAAAGCTACACTATCTAAGCTACCTTTCCAGATTTGATTTTGATTGACGGTGTGGGCAGAGAAGCTGATACCATTATCGTGTTCACTGAGTACTGCATCTTCAGTTTTCACGGCAGTTATTCCTCTAAGAATGTGGAGGGGGAGAATAATAATGAATGAGTGCTACTCTCTTTGCTTTGTGAAATGAATACTTAATTTAATGAACCGCCTTCGCGAAGCGTCTCCCCTTGGGAGAAGACGCCAAGAGCGCCAAGGAAAGAAAGAGAGAGATGTAAGGGAGTGCGATCGCTGTTATGTTGGGTTCGGTTGATTGTTGATTGGGGAATTGCAATTAACTATTGGAGTTTAGACTAATTTTGCTTCCCAAACCGCCAAACCCTTATCGAGACAGGCTTTCCTAATTTATAAGCTGGTTTAGATTCCCAAGTCTAAAATGCTTGCTACACAAGGGTTGTAGCCATAAAAATAGAATTTAGTCTAAACTCCAGTTAACTATTAACTATCAACAATTAACAAACGACTTAATTATTCGGAACAGAATGTTAGATCATGTTCGGTAAATAACTTATAAATAAAAGATAGGTTTGTAGTTGCGCTTTAGCGCTCTGTTGAGTGTTAAGAGCGCTGAAGCGCAACTACGAGCCTTGTTATAAGTGTTCAACAGAACATGCTATTATCTATTGATTTAGTAAGTTTTCGGCACAAGCTATTTGTAGTTGAATGATTTCGCTGATTTGCTGGCTGAATTCTTGTCGTGATTTTAAGAAAGCTGCGTGAGATTTGGTGATGTGGGAATTATTGGCGCTAAGTTGTTGGTATTGTGAATGAATTGGTGTTCCTGCGTAACTCATTTCTTGAGTTTTAATAGGTAACTGATTAGATTTTAATGGTTCTTGAGGTTCAAAACTGTTATCGAAGACCTTTTTCATGTTGACTTTCTCTGGCTGAGTCTTTGCTGGCGGAATGCTCAAAATCTTGCTGACTTCTTTTTGGGGAAGCGGTGGTTTGCGAGCGATATTTTGGAAAAGTTTTCGATTTTCTTCACTTAAGATTGTGGCAGTGATTGAGTTTCCACCGAGGGTGACACTCTTTGTTGTTAATTTACTTTGCTTTGAGGGTTCTTTGACTTGGGTGTATAGAGGTGATAAGTCTAAGGAAACTCGATGGCTGAGAAGTTTTGCGAGTGCTTTGACAATGGAAGCATGATCGTCTGCACCTCTTCTATTGAGGGCTACTGTAGCATGTTCTTTGTTTTCGAGAATTTTATCTACCCATCGAGAACAGATAGCGCCTGCTCCTGCTTCAATGAATATTCTGGCTCCGTCTTCGTAGACTCGGTTGACTAAGCGTGGGAAATCAAGCTGTTGGCACAAGCCTTTGGCGATACTGTGAGCGATCGCCCCACTCTCAATTGGGATGGGGGCGTATTCGGCGGCGGAGTAAAGAATAATGTCTGGTATTTGTGCTTGAATGGGTAGGGTGTTGACTCTCGCTATTTCCCCGTACTCAGACTGCATTGCCTCGTTGTGGATGACATGATCGAAGGGTGCGCGGAAAGCGTTGCAACCCAAAGTTTTAATGACTCTCTCACAAGCTGCAAGCTCCCCAGCAATTACGACTTCTTGTGGTGTGTTGATCTGAGTTAAATAAACGCGGTTCTCTTGTTTGAGGCATTCTCTCACTTGGGATGGTGTGGTGATGAGAACGTAGTTACCCCAAAAGTTGTTGTCTGGGTGTTGAATTGATGGCAATCCCCAAGACTCGCGCACAGCACTTTTCGCACCAGATAACCTGTCTGCAAACAAAAGCGATGAGTGTAAGGCGAGAATTCCTTGGCTAAAGTTACTCCACACCCCAGCTGCCGACATCATACTTGTTTCACCCAAGCTGTATCCAAAGACTTGTTTTGGCTTGACTTGGAATTCATCACGGATAATTGCAGTAATGAATCTGGTAAAGATCATGTCGGTGTCAAAGATTGCTAGGGAATCATCCAGCAATTGCTTTTCGAGAGTTTCCAGTTGTCTTGTTGTTAGTTTATTTAAGCTTCTGGGAAAAACAATTTGGGAAATGTCAGCAACAAGGGTGTGAAGACTCTTGATGGCGACATCATCGTGGATTTGGGGGAACAGTCGGAAGAGGTTGCGCGAGATGCCAATATAAGAGTTGACTGCAGCCGGATAGACGTAAGCGACAGAACCCTGTTTGCCTAGAGGTTTGGCTGTGAAGTAACTGCCTAGTGGTGTTTGCCAGTCTACTCCTTGTTCAAAGGCATTGTTCACTCCTTTGAGGGCAGATTGAATTTCTCTGGCTAATTCGGTTTTGTTGCGCCCGAGAATTGCTAAGGCATATTTTGCTTGAGAATGCTGTTGAAAGGTGGCGAAAGTCTGGCTGGCAGTGATGTTCAGAGTTGTACAATTCTCAATAGTTGTTTGAAGAGTGTTGAGTTGCTGGATTAAATCTGAGCGATCGCTTGCGGCAATGGCGAACAAATAGAAAGGCATTTGCTCTAAATACCGACTGCTGCGCTTCTGCTCTGGTTCTTCTGATAAAATGACATGGGCGTAAGTCCCATCCATACCAATGCCATTAATTGCCGCGACTCTCTTCTGAACTAATGAGCCTAAAAACCAAGGTGTGGATTCTGGGGCAACATAGAAAGGACTACCCTGCCATGTTTGTGTGTCTTTCACCCCAGACCATTTCGGTGTGGCGGGAATATACCTGTAGTATAGACACAGTGCAGTTTTAATCAGGCTGGCGATTCCTGATGCTATGTAAGTGTGACCAATATTGCTTTTGACGCTGCCGATCGCACAATTCAAACTACTCTTACTTGTACGATAAGCTTGGATTAAACCGTTGATTTCTGCTTCATCTTCTTGAGGAATCCCACTTCCACAAACTTCCAGATATTCAATGTCTGTCGATTTTATCCCAGCCATCTGGAATGCTTTTTGGCACACTGAGGTGATGCTTTGCGTATTGGGTGTTGTCAGACGAGCGTGCAAGTCATCTAATTTCGGATTGAGTTGATTGTCGCCTAAACTTATGGCATCAATGACTGTGTAGATGCGATCGTTCTCTTTTTTCGCTGTTTCGTGGCGCTTTAAGACAACTGCCCCCGCACCCTCACCAACCATCCAACCATTCGCCTTTTGGTCGTAACTCAGGGTATTGACACCCGTGTTGATTTGTGCATTTCGGCTGCGTAACAAGACATTTTCCATCCCACCAGCCAAATCAATCGCCCCAACAAGCACTGCATCTGCTTCTCCAGTTGTCAGGAGATGTTGCGCGACTTCCAATGCTTGAAACGTAGAATTCTCTCCTGCCGTCATGGTAAATGTTGGCGCAGTGAAATCCCATAAAGCCGAAACACGACTTGCCATGATGTTGGCAATGTAACTGACATATTCACTGCTTTCTACTGGATTGTGAATACCGTCTTTGAGAATCGTCTCCAGTTGCTCGACTTGTTCGGCAGTTAGGGAAATTTCTCCAGCAATCAAACCTTCTTTAATCTGCCAAGCAAGATTCCATCTTTGTTGCGACTGGTGAACGGAAAACTCCGTTTCTGTAGCGACGATCACTGCCACATTTGCACCCTCTTTAATTCCCGCATCTTTCAACGCTCGTTCTGCCACTTTTAGAAGTAACACTTGTTGCGGGTTGAGTTTGGGCAGTTCGTTGGGAGGAATTTTGCTAGAGACGGTATCGATTTCAAAATCTTGGATGTATGCCCCTACTGGTGGTTTCCCATCTGCCAAACCGTACTCTTTGAGTAAATTATCTTGCTCTTCCATACCGTACCATCTCTGAGATGGTAGGGGAATAAAATGCTGGATACCATCGTAAATGCTGCGTTCAAAAGCATCCAATCCATTACAGGAACCGAAAAAGGCGTCCATGCCGACAATTGCCATTTTTACAGGCTGGAGGGGGGAGTGGGATTCTGTTTGATCTCGCTTGTTTGTTTCACTCTCCAAAATCATATGGGCATTCGTGCCGCCTAAACCGAAAGCACTGATGGCTGCCCGTTTGACTGGTGCGTTGTTAGGCCATTTTGCGGTACTTCTGACAATTCGTTGTGGTGAAATGACTTCGTTATCGCTACCTATCGGCTCATTGACATTAATTGTAGCCGGAATCACACCCTTAGACATACTCAAAAGTATTTTAATCAAGCTCACTGTACCAGCTGCTGTCAGCAAGTGACCAACATTACTCTTCACCGAACCCAGCAGTGGAGTTGCTTGATATTTACCAAAGAATGCCTCAGTTGATTGACATTCGGTTGTGTCTCCCAACAATGTGCCAGTGGCGTGGCACTCCAGATAATCAAGGTTTTTGGGGTTGATTTGTGCCTCTTCGTAGGCACGTTCAAATGCCAGCACTTGCCCTTTAGAATTAGGACTTAGCAGGTGCTTACCCTTACCATCATTCGAGAGTCCGTTACCGCAGATGGTGGCATGGATGCGATCGCCATCTCGAATGGCATCACTGTATCGTTTCAGCACCATTATCCCAACGCCATCTGCCGTCGCCAACCCTCTCGATAATTTATCTAATGGTCTACTAATATCATTTTCTGGATACCCTTGGATACCAGAAAACAACATCCGTAAAAACAGAGGATCGGCACAACTGATGCCACCAGCCAACATGATATCCGCTTTGTGCGTCCAGAGATAATGAGATGCTAGCTTCGCAGCATACAATGGTGACGAACAGGCCGCATCGATACAAAAATGTATATTAGATAGAGCAAGGGCTTGGGCAATAATTGCCGTCGGCAAGCCAGAAATCATGGCATTATAGCTTGAGGCTTCTGTCGATGCTGTTAACGAAGCCAAGTCGAATTCTTTATCCTGTAAAAGTTCTCTGATTGCAGGTGTCAGAACCTGCTGATACATAGGAGCAAATAATTGATTGGAGGATAAGGTAGGTAAAGAGAGACTCCCTAATATCGTCCCACATTTAGAGAGAACAGCTTCATTGCCCAAATAACCACTATGTTGCAAAGCTTTTTTCGCAACGTCAAGGGACCATTTAAAGGTATTATCTAAACTTTGGAGAAATTCTGCTGGTAATTTATACCCGGTGGCATCAAATTGAAAATCGCGAATGAATCCTCCCTTTAAAGAGTAGACTTTATCTGGTAAGCCTTTGACGCTATTATAAAAGACTTGCGGATCTATTCCCATTTCCGCAGCAGTCACTGTTGAGATCGAGTCTTTCTGCTCAATCAGATTCTGCCAAAATTCTTCAGGATTTTTGGCATCGGGAAAAAGGCATGAAAATCCAATAATTGCAATCTTTTCCACAGTTTATTTCCTGATAAAGTACAGAGACGGGAAATACACACATCAGTTGTGAAATTCTCTCTATTTCTTTTCTTGGCGCTCTTGGCGCGGGCAGTCGCTTCAAGTCGGCGGTACGGAGGGAAACCCTCCTGTAGCGCACAGCGAGCCAACGCGCTGCCCAAGTCTATTGCGGTTCATTCAAACAACAATTTTCACGAATCATTAGGATCCCTATATACCCATTCCCTATTGCTGTAAGGGCGGGTTTGACATAGTCACGGCTGTACCCAGATGTTAGCTAAATTAAACCCGCCCCTACTCGCGATTCCCTTAATTTCTCAACGCTTGAGTAGGGATAATAGTCCCCTTGCCGCCAAGGAGACGTGAGTATACTTTGCCCTGACGATCGTGTACGATGAAATCAGCAATGACGCTGGTTGCTGTTTTGGTCTTGACTTCACAAGAGACGTAAAAAGGTGTATTGCAGGGAGTTTTGATATACTGCTCGTATTGTTGTTGTGATGCTGGCAAACAAATTTCTTGATGGAAGTGCTGCATCCAAATCCATAAAGGATGGGTGCTGAGATCGATGGAATAAGGATTAACCCAGCCGACAGGAAATTGTCCTTGTTGTTTATCTTCAATTCCATACCAAACGCATTCAGCAGTAATTTTTTCATGGTTAATGTTTAAAACCCTTCTTAGTTCTTGGAAAGATAATCCATGAAATAACGGAAAGAACGTTGGAGTTGCTGTTTTATAAAAGTCTTTACCAGTCGTGGTAATAATCTGATCTTCTTCCAGATTTAGTGGTTCGTAAATAGGGGCAGTCGGTAATTCTGCCACTAGCCGAACTTGTGCAATACTGAAATGATAATTGATTTTACCTTCTGGGGTGAGGCTCCAGATTTTTGCCTGAAACCGGATTTCTTGAGCATCAGTTTTGGTAATTTCTTGTAAATCTAGAACATATTCTTTGGCAAGAGTTTCATTGAAATTAATTCCCTTCAATACTTTGAAATCTGTGTTACTGAAAAATCTGTAACCTGGATAAAGTTGTTCGCAGGCATCAACAATCCATGATACCGCACAAGTTGCTGGTAAAACTGGCTTATTTGCAATGACATGATCGAGTAAAAAGGGATTGGCAGCCAATGACATTTGACGGCGCAGGCGGTAGGTTTTGAGTTCGGAATCTAACTTTGGAGGAGGCGGAATGAGTGGACTTCCAATAACAACTTGTGTTGTTCCACGATTAGCAGGATGCATTTCGTTAACCAGCATTTGTGCTCCGGTTTCGACTGGGATAATGTCAATACCTCGTCGAGCAAACTCTTTTTTCAATTCTGCTGTCACCATACCACTATCCCAACCACCCCAATTAATAGCGACTACATGACATTCGGGATAGCGTTGCTTCACCAAATGGGCTGATTTGTTGAGAATTTCGTTAGCAATGGCGTAGTCAGATTGTCCGACATTACCGTAAAAACCTGTTACGGAAGAAAACAAAACTAAATATTCAAGTTGACTGGGTTTGACACAAGAGAGAAGATTTTCCAGCCCCTTAACTTTGGCAGTATAAACTTTCTCAAAATCCTGTTCTGTTTTCTTTTCAATCAATTTATCAGCTAAATTACCAGCACCGTGGATGATGCCAGTAATTGCTCCAGTTCGTTCAACCACCGCAGTTAGTTTCTGCTGCAAAGCATGGGCATCGGTGACATCAGCACTCAGATATTCTGCATCACCTCCGGCTTGTTGAATTGCCTCTAAGGTGCGTTTGATTTCTCGACTGGAGGTAATTTTGCTATAGATCTTTTGTATGCTCATCGGGGTGGGCTTCTCTCCAAGTGTGAGAAGATATTCCATGATGCGTTTTTTTAATGCTGGTTCATCAAAACAATCTTGAGCAAAATCTGGTTCACTGTTGAGGAGTTCTGAACGGCCTAGAAGAATGAATTTACAGGGGTATTGCTGCGCTATTTTGATGGTACACTTGGCTGTAATACCTTTGGCACCCCCACTGACGAGAAAAACCGATGAAGAACGAATCTGGGTTGTTGATGTCATAAATTCTCCTGAGAAGAGAGGGTATACCTGATTTAAATACATGGATATATTGACGGGTTTGGCAAATAAAATCTGCTGCACAATTTGCTACAAAATCTTCTTTTTATTGATTTTTTTTAATGACTAAGATATTTTTTTCGATTGCAGAAATGAGTTAAAATTATTTTTAATGAACCGCCTTAGCGAAGCCATGCCCGAAGGGCTTTAGACGCCAAGAACGCCAAGGAAAGAAATAGAGAGAATTTCACAATTGATGCAAATCCTACAAGGGGAGACTTTGAGATGGTAGTGAGAAAGGAGTGTCACTTGAAGCCGTTGTGAGGGCGATCGCTACAGCCTGGTTTTCTGCTCTCTGGAGAGGAGCGTTCATTTAAAAAAAGCGTAACTATGTAACGAAATGTAAAAGCTGTGAATTTTGTTCGTAGTTGCGCTTTAGCGCTAAAGCAACTACAAACAATAATGATTATTTGCACCAATTTACTTAGGTATTTAGGATTGCTATCGCTAAAGGCTTACTTAAAACTCCTGTTCTTTTAGTCATGAAATTATGCTGATCTATGACTTGCTATTATGGCTCATCTAAAATTCTCGTATGATTTGGATGATAAAGATTGGTGCGTTTTTCTCGTGTTTTGAGAGGTGTCTCTTGAGATGAAGGTTGTGTTAATGCTGCTATAATTAATGCGAATGCTATCATAATGGCTACCATTAATGGCATTAACACATTATTGCCACCGACAGTATTGTTCTTGTAATTACTATTACTGTTTTTGTTACTAGTACTAGTACTACTCTTATTTGTACTAGCACTAGTAGTAATTAGGTCGCTATTACTGCTAGTAGTAGTGCTACGATTACTACTTGTTAAATAAGTAGTGCCTAATTGAATATCGCCGAGATCTTTATGCTTGGGTGAGAGTTCAATGCTTGATTTATGAGTTTTGTAGCCTTTGGCTTCTATGGTTAATTGTCCTTTGATAATACTGCTGTCACGAAAATCGACTTTAAATTTATAAATACCTTCTAAGTCAGTGTAGACCACAGGTGGAGCACCTGAAAAATCAAGTGAGACTTTAATCCCACTCAGAGGGGCTTGTTTCTCTTGATCGATTACGCGACCCTGAAAACTAATTTCTTGATTATTTGACATTTAAGTAGGGAGAGGGGAGAAGAGGATAAGAGGAGAAGGGGAGAGGGACTTTACTCCCCCCTGCTTCTTACTGAGTAATGAGAGTGACTCGTCCTTGTGAACCGTAGGCGACTTCGGTAATATAAAGGTTGGGGTCGTGTAGTTCGGCAATGATGTGATGGGCTGACTCTCCGGCATCAATTGCGGGGTTTAAGTCGATCGCCCGACAGAAGACTTTTTGCCATTCCCAGTTGAGCGTCTTGGTTAATCCAAATAAACCTGCGCTAATGGGACCAAAGTTTAGTTTATGTTCTAGCCCAAAAGCCCCATCGAGACGAACTACAGTGCAGAAACAACTGCGTCCAAGAAGTGCTGCTTGATTGAGGGATTTTTTCAGGTGTTTCGCCATAAAGAACACGTGTTTGACGATCGCCTTTTCCTCTTCAAGATAGGGAATTTTCCCGTTATAACTAACCCCAAGGACGGGATTAACATGGATGAAAGCTGCCACTGGGCCATACTGAGTCATGACGGCGACTAATTGTTGTTGCAGATGTTCTTCACTTAAATCTGCTAGTTGTACGCGAATGACTTCTGCTGGTATTGGCGCTTGCTGCGGGATCAGTGATTGCGGGAAACTGAAAACAACGACTTTCCAACCTTTCTCAATTAAGGACTGAGTCAAGTGAGAAGTTGTGAGGGAGCCATCATCAGTGAGTAAACAGATGTGCCCCTCTGGTAAAGTGAAATCTAAGAAATCTGGTAGAGGCAGAGTTTTGAGTTTGATTTGACGACGCAGGCTATTGTCATTTAAGTCAGCTATCTCATCACTAGACTGGTTGTGAGACTTTTTTTTTTCACCACCAACTAACTGTTGGAGATACTGAACGATTTGACCGATGGTGCGTAGTTCTCCCAACTCTTC